>CABTZK010000003.1 GCA_902489275.1 uncultured Porphyromonadaceae bacterium | reverse complement strand
TTTACTTAAATTTGCAAACGTAGTTGCATTTTGAAGTTGAATCTACCGGATTCGCTTTTTTCCCCGTTTTATGGGAAAGAAAACGTTTTTTATATACCTTTGCATCAAATTACAAACGAGAAAAACTATGAATGAAAATCATCAAAAAGTAGCGCTGATCACGGGGATTACCGGTCAAGACGGGTCCTACTTGGCCGAGTTCTTGCTCGAGAAGGGCTATGAGGTGCATGGCGTGATGCGCCGCAGCAGCAGCTTCAACACGGGGCGCATCGAGCATATCTATTTAGACGAGTGGGTGCGCGACATGAAGCAAAAGCGCCTCATCGACTTGCACTATGGCGACATGACCGACTCAAGCTCGCTCATTCGCCTCATTCTTGAGACACAACCCGACGAAATCTATAACCTGGCCGCACAGAGCCACGTGAAAGTGTCGTTTGAAGTCCCAGAATACACAGCCGAAGCCGATGCCGTGGGCACGTTGCGCCTCCTGGAGGGGGTGCGCATTGCCGGCATGGCAGAAAAGGCCCGCATCTACCAGGCCAGCACGAGCGAGCTCTACGGCAAAGTCCAGGAAGTGCCCCAAAAGGAAACGACCCCGTTTTACCCCCGCAGCCCCTACGCTGTGGCAAAGCTGTACTCCTACTGGATGATGGTGAACTACCGCGAGGCCTACAACATGTATTGCGCCAACGGTATCTTGTTTAACCACGAGAGCGAGCGGCGCGGCGAAACCTTCGTGACCCGGAAAATCACCTTTGCCGCCGCCCGCATTGTGCAAGGCCTCCAGGACAAGCTTTACTTGGGCAACCTGAATGCGCGCCGTGACTGGGGCTATGCCAAAGACTACGTGGAGTGCATGTGGCTCATCTTGCAACAAGACCGGCCAAGCGACTATGTGATTGCCACTGGCGAACACCACACCGTGCGCGAGTTCTGCACGCAGGCTTTCCATCACGCCGGCATAGAGCTGGAATGGCAAGGCGAGGGCATCAACGAGAAAGGCATTGACAAAGCCACTGGGAAGGTGATTGTTGAAGTCGACCCTAAATACTTCCGCCCCACCGAGGTGGAGCAACTGCTGGGCGACCCCACCAAAGCCAAGACAGAGCTGGGTTGGAATCCACGCAAGACCAGTTTTGAGCAACTCGTGAAACTCATGGTAGAACATGACATCGAAAAAGTGAAAAAAATCCATCATTTGAAATAACCGCATCATTTACTCTCCTTTCATCCATTGGCAATGATCGATAAAAACGCTAAAATATATGTGGCAGGGCACCGAGGACTTGTGGGCTCGGCCATCTGGAACAACCTCAAGAAGCGAGGCTACAACAACCTCGTGGGGCGCACCCATCAAGAGCTCGACCTCACCGAGCAATGGGCTGTGAGGCACTTCTTCGACGAGGAGAAGCCCGATGCCGTGGTGCTTGCCGCAGCCTATGTGGGCGGCATTATGGCCAACTCACTGTACCGCGCCGACTTCATCATGCAGAACATGAAGATACAGTGCAACGTCATCGACGAGGCCTTCAAGCACGGCGTGCAACGGCTGCTATTCCTTGGGTCGAGCTGTATCTATCCCAAGAACGCGCCACAGCCCATCAGAGAAGACGCCCTGCTCACCTCACCCTTGGAATACACCAACGAAGAGTATGCCCTGGCAAAAATTTCGGGGCTTAAAATGTGTGAGAGCTACAACTTGCAATATGGCACCAACTACATTGCCGTGATGCCCACCAACCTTTATGGCCCTCATGATAATTTCCACTTGGAAAACAGCCATGTGATGCCTGCCATGATGCGCAAGATCTACTTGGCTCGGCTCATTCATGAGGGCAACTGGGACGCCATTGCCGCCGACATGACCCTACGGCCGGTAAAGGGCATCGATGGCACTGCAAGCCATGAGGCCATCGGTGAAGCGCTATCGGGGTTTGGCATCGAGGACAACAAGGTGACATTGTGGGGCACGGGAACACCCTTGCGAGAGTTCCTGTGGAGCGAGGACATGGCCGACGCCAGCGTACACGTGCTGCTCAACGTGAACTTTGGCGACGTGATTGGCATTGAGAAATACTCAAGTGTGATGTACGGCACCAAAGCCAATGGCCGCATCGACCGTGACTCAAGCGAGGGGCGCGGCGGAGCCATTCCAGCCCTGGGCGAGATACGCAATTGCCATATCAATGTGGGCACTGGCGTCGAAATCACGATTCGCCGGCTAAGCGAGCTCGTGGCCATGGCCGTGGGATTCACAGGCACAATTGAATTTGACGCCACGAAACCCGATGGCACGCCCCGCAAACTGTGTGACGTGACCAAGCTGCACAGCCTCGGATGGCATCACAGCATGGAGATTGAAGATGGCGTCAAAGCCCTCTATGAGTGGTATCGCTCCACGCTCTGACGGCTACGAGGGCATCTAAAACCCGAACCCGAAATTGATATAGAAACTCATCTTGTGGCTCAGGCTGTTCCATCCCAAATAAGCGCCCAAGGGGCCAAAGAGGGTGCGGTAGGCATAACCAGCCCGCAGGCCAATGTCGAATCGATGGGAGAAAAGGCTCTTGAAGGTCTCTCCGTGGTCGGCAACGCCCAGCGTGAGTGACCAGAAATTGTTGGTCGTCATGGCATAGCGCACGGGCATCTCTGCAACCACAAAGGCGTTCTCAACGATTTCCATGCCGCGCAAACCTGCAAACGGCATCTGCTGGTCGATAGAATGCCCATACCATGGGCCTCCAACATAGTTGCGAAACACGATGGGACACCGGTCGCCAAAAACGATGCGTCCGCAAGCACCAGGCTGGACGACCCACTGGTCGCCCAAGGGGATTGTCCATCGCCAACGCGCGGCCAAGACGCTGATGGGCGTGTGCCCATGCACTGACACGAAATTGGTGGTATAAAGCGCATATTGCGCCTCGGCACTCGCTCCACGTGTTGTGAAAGAGGCACGATCCTCGCTGTTATAGGTTACTCGGGCATGATAGCCATAGTAGTGGCAGTTGCCAATGTGGACACTATCGCTTCGGTCACTGCTCAACATGTCACGAAAGTGGAAATAATTGTATCTCACATAGATGTCAAGCAGGAAATTGTGTATCACAAAGCCCTTGAAGCCAAGTTCTGCCTGATGCCGCCCATACCTCCAATCGTAGGCGCGGCTGCCTTTGTGAAAAAGGCTCAAGTCATTGTAGTTAAAGTTGTAGCCGAAAGTGAACGTGCACACGCTCGATGGCGACATCGTGGCCACGACACCCGCCTTGATGCGCTTGCCTAAGCGAATTTTGGCATCCAGCGTGTAAGGGCATTTCTTGGTGCCTATCAAATCGGGGAAAATGCCCTCCACCTGCAATGCGGCCAGCTCCTCGCTGTCAAATCGCATCCCCAAGTAGAGTTGGCTCGCTTTCTTCCCCTCGGTGTCAAACACGAGTTTGTAGCCCTTGCGGCTGTCTTTGAGGTGATAGCTGGCATCGTTGTAAAAAAGCTGCTCGCGCAAGGTGGTCATCACATTCTCAATTTGCTCAATCGTGAGCTTGCCTGGGGCAATTTTATATTTCTTTCTCAAGAACTGCTCTTCCCGTGGCAACACATTGAGAAACTCGACTGCGCTCACCTCCACCTTGTTGACCAGCGGATGAGTGCGGTGCGCCATCGCTCGCTGGGCGGTGTTGGCACTTCGGTCACCGGCCTCTAAACCGATTTTTTGCTTCAATGCCATCATCTCGTCCCAATGCCTCATAGCACACTGCTCGCCACGGACAATGAGTGTGTCGACCGCCTGGCGATTAAAGCTCATGGAGTGATAGGGAGCAGCGTCAATTTGAATGGCAATGTCGCTGTTGGCCCAGTTTTCATGGAATTTATTCTCGGTGTGCACCTTAATCATCTGGGTGATGATTGTTCCTGGCTTCTTAAAGTCATCGAAAGTGGGGTCCTTAATATCGTTCAAGTTCACGCCAATCACGTAATCGGCTCCCATCTTGCGCGCCACGTCAACGGGGTAATTGTTGCGCAGCCCCCCATCGACCAGCAGCATCGAGTCGACACGCACGGGTGAGAACATGGCAGGAATCGACATTGAGGCACGCATGGCTTGCCCCACGTAGCCACTTCGGATATCCACTTCTTGAAATCTCACGATGTCGGTCGCCACCGCGCAATAGGGAATGGGAAGGGTGCTGAAGTCAATGCTGTCGTGAAAGCCAACGGTGAGTTGCGAAAACAAGTTGGAGAGGTTCTGGCCCTTGACGAGTGCCCGCTGCGTGAACGCCCCCTTTCCCAATTGGGAAAGCGGAAGTGAGTAGAAATAGCGCTCGCTGCGGTTGCGCGACTCTAAATTCATCTTTTTGAACTCAACCTTGTCGCTCAGTAGCATCTTCCAGTCCTGGTTGCGCACCAAGGTTTCGAGTTCGCTGGCGCTATACCCTATGGCGTACAAGCCTCCAATCAGTGAGCCAATGCTGGTGCCGCAAATCATGTCGATGGGAATGCCTGCCCGCTCGATCACCTTGAGCACTCCCACGTGAGCCATGCCTTTAGCGCCCCCTCCACCTAACACAAGGGCAACCTTGGGGCGCGAGGCCGGGCTTAAAGTAGCGGTATCGGGCTGACTTTGCGCCAGTACCGATAGTGCCATTGCAGCAAGCAGGATAGCAAGCAGGTGTCTCATCACGAAAAAGCAGTATCATCAATCTTGTGTACCGCAAAATTAGTGAAATTCCTGCAAAACTGCGCAATTTTTTTTGGGTTTATACTGCTTTTGAAACGGGATGGTCATTTTTCACGCCCGTGCTGTGACCAAGAATGCGATGAGCAATGACCTGGAGTTTTTCGATGCAAGAAAAGAGCAGGAAAGGAAGGGTAAAGCCCAAGCCGGCGAGAAAGAGCGCATACCAGTGCGAGGCTAAGACGATGCACAATGAGGCCCAAAAGAGTGTGCTGTTGTTCATAATCATTTCAATTAAAAATGATGAATACTTCGTTTTACTGCTGCAAAAGAAGCGCCACCGTGTGCCGAACTGCTGCACATCAATCAAAACAAAAGTTAATTTCCTCGTTCCGGACGGATTTTTTTGCTTTCAACAGCGCACCACGCATTGCCTTTAAGAAAGCACGCCGCGCCTGCCTGCCATCTGAAATCTTTTTAGTACCTTTGCGCAAAATAAACGACAACTGATGAAAAAAGACACGGTTCAACTTGTTGCCATTGGGGTAGCGCTACTTGCTGTAATCGTCGCCATCGTGTGGTTGATGCGCGACCTTGACGCGCTCACGATGTTCACCTGGTTCAGAGAGCACATCAACTATGGCGTGATTCTTCTGCTCATGGCGGTGGAGAGCTCTTTCATTCCATTCCCGAGTGAAATTGTCGTGCCGCCAGCTGCCTATTTTGCGTTGAAGAATGGCGACTTGAATGTGACCATGGTTGTTTTCGTAGCCACCATCGGCGCTCTTGTCGGCGCTGTCATCAACTACGGGCTTTCCATTTGGCTTGGCCGCCCTATCGTCTACAAGTTTGCCAACAGCCGGCTGGGCCACGTGTGCCTCATTGACGAGGAAAAAGTAGAAAAAGCCGAAGCGTTCTTTGACAAGCATGGTGCGGCAGGCACGTTCTTTGGCCGGCTCATTCCAGCCGTGCGCCAGCTCATTTCGATTCCTGCCGGCTTGGCGCGTATGAACTTTTGGAAGTTTATCCTCTACACCTCACTGGGCGCTGGCATCTGGAACGCAGTGTTGGCCGCGCTGGGCTGGTGGCTGAGCACCCAGTTCCCCGAGGAACAGCTGTTCCAAGCGCTTGAGGCCAACAACAAGTACCTCACCATGGGAGGCTTTGGCATCCTGGCGCTCATCATCCTCTATCTTGCCTACCAAGGCATGAAAAAAAAGAGTCCCCGCAAACACTGATTCAGAACACAATAAACCTTATAAAATAAAACTTGAAACATGAAAGTATCCCCCTCGCTCTTGTCGGCAGACTTTGGCAACTTAGCTGACGACGTGAAGATGGTGAATGAGAGTTTAGCCGATTATGTCCACATTGATGTGATGGATGGCGTGTTTGTGCCCAACATCTCGTTTGGCTTTCCCGTGATGAAGCACATCCAAAGGCTTAGCAAGAAACCACTCGACGTGCACCTGATGATTGTGGAGCCACAAAAGTTTGTGCAACAAGTCGCCGGTTGCGGAGCAACCTTGATGACCGTTCATTACGAAGCCTGCACGCACTTGAACCGCGTGGTGCAGCAAATCCATGACACCGGCATGAAAGCAGGCGTGGCGCTCAACCCTGCCACCCCAGTAGGCACACTGCGCGAAATCATTGCCGACATTGACTTGGTACTCATCATGAGTGTGAATCCAGGCTTTGGCGGGCAAAAATTCATTCCAGGCAGCCTGCGCAAAGTGCGCGAAACCCAGGCGCTTATCGAGGAGATGGGCAGCCATGCGATGATTGAAGTCGACGGTGGCGTGAATGCCGAGACGGGCAAGCAACTGGCCGAGGCCGGCGCCCACGTGCTCGTGGCCGGCAACTACGTGTTCAAGGCGCAAGACCCGCCAGCAGCCATCCGGTTGCTGTCTCATTTGTAGGGGCTTCGTAGGGCCATGGTCGAAACGCTGTGACCAAACTTCGATGCTTTTTTGCCTTGAAAATTTGCGACAACGGTGAAATTTACCTACCTTTGCACTCGCAATCGCGAAATTGACCGAAAAAGGAAAGTTGCCGGAGTGGTCGATCGGGGCGGTCTCGAAAACCGTTGACCCTTTCTGGGTCCGGGGGTTCGAATCCCTCACTTTCCGCACACTGAAAGGGTAATGTGTTTAAAATTAACACATTACCCTTTCTTCACATCCTGTGCAAGTCATTTCTTATCGCTTGCTGCCAGCTTTTGGGCATCGGCCCGTGCCTTGCGCTTTTCCACGATTTTCTCATACTCGGGGTTGCCATACGTGAGCAGGCTGGCAAATCTCGCATCGTCGGCCAGCACCTTGATGGCCTCCTGCAAGTCCTTGTTGCGCGGGGTCAACATTTGGCTGTAAGCGCCAGGATCACTAAACAGATCGCGCGCAATCAAACCCTTGAGAATGTCGCGGAAAAGCTGTTCGCTGGTCTTGTACTGCTTGGCATTATAGGTCACTTTCTCCTTTTCTCCTGCTGCCACAAACTCTTTCATGTCGGCCTCTGTGAGGTTGAATTTTTTCTTGAATGCGGGTATTGTCGCATAGCGTGATTTGAGCTTGTCGCGATGCTTGTCAACATAGTCCAGCGCATGCTGGTAGATAATCCCTTTGGCAAGCATGTCGCGATAGTAGATGGTGTACTCGCTCGTGTCTACAGGCACAAAGATGTCGGGCATAATGCCTCCACCGCCATAAATCACGCGCTTGTTCTTCAACGTGGCATAGCGCAGCGAGTCGTTGAACTGGATGCTGTCGAGGTGATAGTATTCCCCATCCTTGGAGCGATTGATGATATCCTCGTCGTAGGATTTCTTGTTGCCTTTGGTATAGGGCTTCTGGATGCACCGCCCCGAGGGCGTGTAGTAGCGCGCCACGGTGAGGCGCATCATCGAGTTGTCGTTAAATCGCACTGGGCGCTGGACAAGCCCCTTGGCAAACGTGCGGCGTCCCACCACCACAGCGCGGTCCCAATCCTGCATCGCACCCGCGAAAATTTCGGCTGCCGAAGCGCTGAACTGGCTCACGATAATAGCCATTTTCAAGTCTTTATAACGTCCCCAGCCATTGGCTTTGGCCTCGCTGCGCGGCTGCTTGTCGCCTTGCGTGTAGACAATCATCTGGTCACGGTCGAGGAACTCATTGCTCATTTCAATAGCGGCATTCAGATAGCCGCCCCCGTTGTCGCTCAAGTCGATAATGACTTGCCGCATCCCCTGCTTGGTGAGTTTGCCCAAGGCCTCCATCATTTCCTCATAAGTCTTTTGCCCAAAGGAGGAGATCTTGATATAGCCCGTTTTCGCGTCATCGAGCATATAGCAGGCTTCGACACTGTGCAGGGGTATCTTATCACGGGTAATGACAAAGGTTATCAGCTTCGGGCTGTCGCCACGCTTGACTTTCACCGTGACTTTCGTGCCTTTCGTGCCTCGCAGCTTCTTCTGGATTTCACTGTTCTTGATTTTAACCCCCGCGATCGTCGAGTCGTTTACATCGATGATGCGGTCGCCTGGCAGAAGCCCGACGCGCTCCGACGGACCGCCTGCAATGGTCTGAATCACATAGAGCGTGTCCTTTTTCATATTAAACTGAATGCCGATGCCGCTGAACTCGCCCTGCAAGGGCTCTTCCAGCTCTTTTGTCTCTTTGGCATTGGTATAAGAGGAGTGAGGGTCCAGTTTCTCAAGCACGCCATTGATGGCATTTTCAACCATCTGCCCCTCGTTCACACTATCGACGTATAGATTTTGAATGGCCCACATGGCGTTGAGCAGTTTCGCTTGCTCATTGTCAAGCCGCTGGGCGGTAGCCACAGTCGAAAGAAGCGCAGCAAGTAATAACAATCCAATTTTTCGCATATATTTCCTCTCTTTTTTGTCAGTGCAGGAGCAAACTCCTTTTTGAAAATCATGACAAAAGTACAATAAAAAATCTTCTTTTGGGAAGTCATTGCCCTTAATTTTGCCAAAAGAGGGAAAGTCAACAAGGTTTTCAGAAAAAATCACTAACTTTGTGGAATCAAAACTTGAAAAATTCAGAAATTCAACTCATGGCAGAAGAACTTGAACGGAAAGATGACCGTTGGCGTGACGAAAGGGAAAGCAGCGACTTTGGCGGATATGATAAATTGGAGACGCTCACGTGGCATACGCACATTCGCCAGCGCCCGGGCATGTATATTGGCAAACTCGGCGATGGCAAGCAGAACGATGACGGCATCTATGTGCTGATGAAAGAAGTCATCGACAATAGCATCGACGAGTTTAATACCGGATTCGCCAAGTTGCCCACCATCACTATCGACGAGGCTGGAGGCACGGTGACGATTCGCGACTACGGGCGCGGCATCCCCCTGGACCAGGTGGAAGACGCGTCGAGCAGAATGAACACGAGCGCCAAATACAACACCAAGAGCTACAAGCGCAGTGTGGGCCTTAACGGGATAGGCATCAAGGCTGTAAATGCCTTGTCGAGCAACTTCTACATTTGCTCGGTGCGCGATGGGCAGTGTGCCAGCGTCAGCTATGAGCAAGGCATCACGAAGCACAGAAGTGGCATCGTCGCCGCGCAGCCTGGCGAGGAAAACGGCACGCTCGTGCGCTTCACACCCGATAACAGCATCTTTAAGAACTATGAGTTCCATGAAGACATTATCGAGACGATGGTGAAGAACTATTCTTTCCTCAACACCGGCCTGACTCTTGTCTATAACGGAAAGAAGTACCTTTCCCGCAATGGCTTGCTCGACTTGGTGAGGGAAAACATGACCAACGACCCGCTCTACCCTCCCATCCACTTCAAGAGCGACGACATTGAGGTTGTGATGACCCATGCGACACAATTGGGCGAGGAGTTCTACTCGTTTGTCAACGGCCAGCACACCACCCAAGGCGGCACGCACCAAACGGCTTTCCGCGAGGCGCTGTCGCGCACAATCAAGGATTTCTTTGGCAAGAACTTCGAGTATAGCGACATTCGCAACGGCATCGTGGCAGCCATCAGCATCAAGGTTGAGGAGCCTATCTTTGAGTCACAAACTAAAATCAAGTTAGGCAGCAGCATCATGTGGAAAGACGGCCCCACCATCTACAAGTTTATCAACGACTTCATCAAAAAGGAACTCGATGACTACTTGCACAAGGATGCGGCCACTGCCGACGTGCTGCTCAAAAAGATTCAAGAGAGTGAAAAGAATCGAAAGGCCATTGCCGGCGTGACCAAACTGGCACGCGAGCGCTCCAAGAAAGTGGCCCTGAACAACAGCAAGTTGCGTGACTGCCGTGTGCACTTCAACGATGCTCGCGCACCCAAGGACAATGACCGCCGCGAAGAGACCTCGATTTTCATCACCGAGGGCCTTTCGGCTAGCGGCTCGATCACTAAAATTAGAGATACCGAGACCCAAGCTGTGTTCTCGCTGCGCGGCAAGCCACTGAACACCTACGGGCTACAGCCCGCCACCGTGGTTCAAAACGAGGAGTTCGGCCTTCTTCAAGCAGCGCTCAACATCGAGGACGGCATCGACGGGCTGCGCTACAACAAAGTGATTGTGGCCACCGATGCCGATGTCGACGGCATGCACATCAGACTGCTGCTACTCACCTACTTTCTCCAGTTTCACCCAGAGCTGATCAGGACAGGACACCTCTACATCTTGCAAACGCCCCTATTCAGAGTGAGGAATCGCAAAGAGGCCAAGCGCAAGAGCCGACCTGCTGGCAAAAACAGGAAAATCGCCAAACCCGAAACCTACTATTGCTACAGCGACGAGGAGCGCTTGGCAGCGATTGACAAACTGGGCGCCAATGCCGAGATCACACGCTTCAAAGGCCTTGGTGAAATTAACCCCGATGAGTTTGCCGAATTCATTGGCCCCGAGATGCGCCTTGACCGCATCCATCTGCGCAAAGAGGACTCGGCGAAGCAGATGCTGGCCTTCTACATGGGCAGCAACACAATGGAGCGCCAAGAGTTTATTGTGAACAACCTTGTCATCGAAGACAATGAAGACATCACCGCGCATTGAGGCAGAACAAACAAAGCACACCATAGTAGAGCAACATGACAGAAGAGAAGAAAATAGCCTTGTTCCAAGGGTCATTTGACCCATTCACACGCGGGCACCAATCCATCGTGGAACGCGCGCTCACCATCTTTGACGAGGTGGTCATTCTCGTGGTTCGCAACCACGCTAAAAAGGGGCTTTTCCCATTCGAGATGCGGCAGCGCATCATCGAATGCGCCTTCAGCAAGCAGCCGCGTGTGCGCGTATTGTCGAGCGAGGGCCTCACCATCAACGTGGCCAAGGAGGTTGGCGCCTGCGCTTTGCTGCGCGGCGTGCGCACGGTTCAAGACTACGAATACGAGATGAGCATTGCCGATGTCAATCGCCGTTTTTCGGGCATCGAGACGATTCTGCTTTACACCTTGCCCGAATACAGCCACATTTCCAGCACGATTGTGCGCGAGTGGTTTAAATATGGCAAAGACATGACCGACTACCTGCCCACGGGACTCAGTCCCGAATTGATTGCGCAAATCAACAAGATGCGTTGACCTGCCGCCTTCCCCCACCCTATGCTCCCGGCAACGGGGCACAAGCCCTGCGACAGCCATCCCTGGGCAAGGTAACTTAAAGAGTTATAAAATGCGTTAAGATAGTGTACTACGCTTGAAATCGCTTGTGGATATTGGCGCTTTTTTGTAATTTTGCAGGTTCTTAAAAGTGACTATATAACACTCGCACATGAACAAATTCACAACTTCACTCGTTGCTTTTTGCTGTATCGTGGCAATGGGTTGCAGTGCGCAAGCCCAGCGCATTGCCTCCATCACCTCGACCAAAAGCATCACGAGCAGTAACGGCTTTTTTCCCCAAGTAAACTACCAGGGGACACAGGTCATCTACAGCGAGACCGAGGGGCGCACACTCTACCTCTACGACATCGAGAGCGGGCAGCGCACAACGATTTCCAATGACGACTACCCAGGATTTGAGGCACGTTTCAGCAAGGAGGGAAAAGTCTATTATGTGACCATGAAATCCAACTCCGATCACTTGGTTTTCAGGTCGGTTCATGAGTACGACCCCACCACAGGCCAAGACCGCGTCGTGTTGAGTGGGCAACATGGGGCCGTGCATGCGATTCAGGGCACCCACGGCATGACAGCCGTGGGCGAAACCAAGCAGTGGAACGAGGCCAATGCAGGCACTTTCTGCTGGACACTTGGCGCTCGCTTGTATGTGATCAAAAATGGTCGGAAACGCACATTCCAACCCGTTAAAGGCTGCGTGGGCTACTTGTGGTCGAGTATCTCGCCCGATGGCAAGAAAGTGGTCATGGAGGCGGCTGGCAAGGGGCTGTATGTCGTGGATGCCGAAAGCGGCAGGGTTTTGTGGCACACAAGCACGCAATACATCATGCCTTGCTGGTATGACAACGACTACCAGATTGTGCAGACTCACGGCTACAAAATCTTGTTGATGAAAGCCGATGGAAGCGAGCAAATGACACTGGCCAGCGACTCGGTGATGATGCCTGCCGTGAGTGGGAAATATATTACTTACACGACAAAGGGCGGAAGTGTGACCGTGATGACCATCGCCTTGCGCGGAGAGGAAGGCTATGACGACGGCTCACGTCCAGTCGTCGTTGAGACCACAGAGCCTGAAATCATTACAGAAGAACAATAGTGAAACCAAGACCCACCAATGAACATATCGAAATTTATCCTCTCGCTGACAGTCGCATTGCTTGCTGGCATTTCAACCAGCGGGGAAAACGTTCCTGAGCCCAAGCCCAAGAGACACCAGCAAAACATCATCAAGCCCCGCGTGTTCATTAACCCAGGACACGGAGGCCATGACAGCAACGACCGGCCAGAGCCATTCTACAACGAGGGGACAGGGACGAAGATCCCCTATTACGAGAGCGACAGCAACCTGGCCGAGGGCGAGGCACTGCTAACGATTTTGCGCGAGAAGGGCTACGAAGTCTATACCTCGCGCTACAACAACACCAGCGCCGACGACCTGGCTTTGTTTGAAATTAGCCAGCTGGCCCTCAACAGCGGCGCCGACGTGTTTTTTGCCATCCATAGCAATGACACGGGAACCTCGCGCCGAGCCAACTTCCCGCTGGCGCTTTTCCGCGGCTACGACAACCGCCCCGTGATGGAGGGCAGCCGCGAGCTGGGCGAAATCGTGACTCGCAACCTCTATCACATGAACGCCACCGAGTGGACCCGCAGCGGCTTGACCAAAGGCGACTGGAGCTTCTACAATTGGGGCTACGGCGTGGGGCTGGGCGTGCTGCGCTGGAACAAGATTCCCGGCATCCTCGTCGAAACCTCGTTTCATGACTATATTCCCGAGCGTGAACGCTTCAAAAACAAAAGCTACAGCTGGCTTGCCGCCTGGACCCACAGCTTGTCGCTCGACGAGTTCTTCAATCGCTCGGGCTACAGCAAAGGCGTTGTCGCGGGCACAGTGAGATTTGACAAGCCACGCGGCCGCAACGTGATAGCATTTGGGAACGACAAGTTGCAGCCGGCCAACGACATCTACGTCCTCTTGAACGACGCGCGCGACCGGGAGCTGCAGTCCTACCATACCGATAACTATAACAACGGCTTCTACATCTTCTCGGGACTTCGCGCGGGCAAGTATGCCATTGAGATTGAGGGGGTGAGCTCGCAAGAAGTGCTTGTGAAACCTAATCGAACCACTTTCTACAATATTGTCATATCCACGCAAGGAGACAACGCCAAGTGGACCGAGTCAGTTCCCACGCCGTCAGGCTCACGCCACGTGAATGTGGGTTTCTAAATGCCCCCGCGCCATCCTTGAGCTACCCAAAACAATAAATTCGGCTTATGGGTTTCAAAGACTCTTTTAGGATAGTCGTTTCAGATACCGCAGCCTATCAGCAGGCAGGAAATTCCATCGTGGCAGACGTTTTGATAGCCTTGCTTAAACAAATGGACATCACAAAAAAGAGGAATGGTACTGTATTACTGGAAACTATTTGTGGATTTTGAAGCTATTGAGCAAATGAAATCCTTGCCAACTGTTTTTGCCTATGGGAAGAGTAAGCAGCAAACTCGAGAAACGGGCAAAGTATCTTGAATTTCACAGAAAATCTGTATTCAAGGATTAAGCCTTTCAAGAGTCGCGATTTTCTTATTATTCAGCGACATCCTCATCGTGCCGAGAGGGAACCCGCGCCAAATCGAAGGGAAAAGTACAATTTCGGGGCACTCATGATTGCATTTTTCTAAGCGAGTGATTTTTATTTTGAAAAGTTATGAATATGTGCTAATTTTGTAGAATTAAATTCATTGTCAACATCTTCACACAACTCAACATGAAAAAATCCTTACTTCTCCTGATGGGAATTTTCGCTATGGCCGCCAGCGCTCAACAAGCGACAGTGACCCGTGTTGAACGGCTACTCAAGGACGTTGAGGGCCCTGCCTACTACCCGCAACTGAATCGGGCGGGCGACTGCCTGCTTTTTTCAAGCGGCCCCTCACTGGGCCTCAAAGCCTATGACTTTCAAAGCAACGTGGCCACACGTGTCAGCAACGAGGCTGGCACGGGCATTAACGCCACATTTGGCCCCGACGGCAACATTTACTATGTGACCAATCAACAGAACGAAAACCACTTGATTTATCGCACCGGACACCGCTACGACCTGACGACCCGGCACGATGAGGTCGTGCTGGGCACGCAGCATGGCGCGGTGACCCTTGAAAGGGGCATCACGGGCATAGCCATGAGAGGAGAAAAGCGAAACTATCGCTCAAGCAAGAGCTTAGGCACCGCTGTGAGCACTCAAGGCGCTAAACTCATTCTCACCGTTGATGGCATCTGCCATGAGTACAGTCCTGTGGAATCCCATGCGGGCTACCTGTGGGCCTCGCTGTCGCCCAACGGGCAAAAGGTGGCCTTCTATGCCGCAGGAAAGGGTATCGTGGTTACTGACGTTAACGGCAACGTGTTAGCCCAACCGGGCAATTATGAAATGCCCTGCTGGTATGACAACGATTATCTTGTGGCTCAGAATGCCAAAGACGACGGTCACCAGTTCACCTCGTCACAAATCATGCTTCTCAAGGCCGACGGCACTCATGAGCAAGCACTGACGCCAGCAACGTCGATGACCATGCACCCAACCAGTGCCGCTGGCAAAATCGTGTACACCACAATCGACGGGAACCTTTACTTGATGACCATCAACATTAACCCATAAATGAAAATAGCGATGAAAAAGATATTTTTTGCTTTAGCGATGGCTGTCGTTGCTGTCTTGGGCATGATAGCCGATGACGAGGCGCCCCGCGTCTACATTAACCCCGGACACGGCGGCCACACGGCCAATGACCGCAATGTGGTGGTTCCCGGCTTCGCTCCAGGCGACACGGCCGGATTTTGGGAGTCAAACTCCAACTTGAAAAAAGGCTTTGCCTTGATGGAGATGCTCAACAAAAAGGGTTACACGACCTTTATCTCTCGTGTGCGAAACGATGAGGAGGACGACTTGCCCCTCTCAACCATTGTGGCCCTGTGCAACCAAAGCGGCGCCGATGTGTTCTATGCGATTCACAGCAACGCCACGGGCTATGGCGACTACTACAACGTCAACTTCCCCATGGGGATTTACCGTGGCTACACCGGCGAGCCACAAGTGCCCGGTTCAGACTCGCTCGCCGCATGCCTGGGGCCTCAGCTGATTGCCAACAAGAGCACCGTGTGGAGTGACCCCACCTATCGCATCACGGGCGACTGGACTTTCTACCCCTCATGGGGGAAGCAAGGCCTGGGGGTGTTGCGTGGCAACAATGCCGTGTCGATGCTCAACGAGGGCTCGTTTCACGATTATTTCCCTGAAACCTACCGGCTGCTCAACAACGACTACTGCTGGGTAGAGGGGTGGAACTTCTCCATAGGGGCTGACCGCTACTTCAACAGGCTCGACAACTATGGCTACGGCATCGTCACCGGCAACATCCGCGACGACCGTCTGCTGCGCACTGTCTACTACTCCACGATTGGGGCCGACAAGCGCATCTCGCTCAATGGCGCCATCGCCAAGTTGATGAACGAGCAGGGCGAAGTGGTGCAGACCTGCGTGACCGACTCGCTGCAAAATGGCATCTACTTGTTCAAGTTTGTTGCCCCAGGCACCTACACCATCGAGGCGAGCAGCCCAACACACGTGATGACGGTCAAGGAGGTGGAAGTGAAAGCCAACGCCACGACGTACTGCAACTTCGACCTCCAGCGCGTGCGCGACACAGCGCCCGAGGTGACCAGTTACAGCCCAGTGTGGAACGAGGGCGACGAGCCTGTGGCGTGCAACGAGCCTGTGGTACTCAACTTCAACTGGGACATGGACACGCCCTCGACCGAGGCGGCATTCAGCATCTCCCCTGCCGTGGATGGCCAGTTCACGTGGGAAGACGCTAACTATCGGCTCGTCTTTACGCCTACCGATGCCTACGACACCGATACAGAATACACCGTGACGCTGGGCAAAAGCGCGCAACATGGCGGCGGAACCCCCATGGTCAACGACTTCACCATGAAGTTCAAGACCATGAGCCGCAACCACATCTATCCTTTGGCCGTGTTCCCCTACGAGGGCGCGCAGGCGCACTACAAGGCGGGGTTAGCGATAGAGTTTCGCACCGACTCGTTGCTCGACACCCACAACCTGTTCAGCTACTTCCACGTCTATGACAAGGCTGGCAATGAGCTGGCCTATAACAAGCGCAACATCAAGAACAACAAGAAGGGTGACAAGTATGGCTACTGCCGCCTGTCGCTGCTCAAGCCCCTTCAGGTGGGCGAGGACTACCGCCTTGTCGTTGACAAGATGCTGTGCGACACGGTAGGCCTGCGCCTCACCAACAGCCTGACCTACCATTTCACCGCCGTGGATGCTGGTGTGGCAAAAGAAGGTGTTGTTGTCGAAGACTTTGAAGATGAATCGAAGTTCGTGATCGAGCTCCCAACCCACGATGGCGCTCCTGAGGTTAACCTCAAAAACAGCGCAGCCGACAAACTCTTTGGCGACAAGTCGCTGCAACTTGACTACGCGTTCCATGACTGGACGACAGAAGAAGATGCGCACGGAAGCGACGACTGGTATAGCAGCCACATTCCAATCTCCATCAAGGAGCCATCAGAAACCACATTCACGCAAGGCGATGCCATCGGCATCCACATCTGCGGCGACATGAGCTACAACACCCTTGAAGCCGTATTCATCCCCACGGACAACGAACACGGGGAGGAAAGAAAATCGCTCGAATTGAGCAAGGTCGATTATCACGGCTGGCACTATGCCACGGTGCAGCTTGACACGATTTTGGAAGCGGGGCGCAATTACCGGCTGACGGAAATCAGATTGAGCAAAAACAGCAGCCGAATGGGCTACAGCGGCTCCCTTAAGTTTGACAACCTGCTGAAGCTCGCGGGCAGCGGCATTGCCGACCAGCGGCGCGACAACAGCACAGTGAGCATCGCGCCAAACCCTGCCAGCGACTACGTGGTGGCCAGTGCCGACGCTTTCATCGAGAAAGTTGAATTGCTGAATGCCAATGGCCAACTTGTGGCTCAAACGGCAAGCAATTACATCAACGTGAGCGACATTCCGAGTGGTGTCTATCTCTTGAAAGTGCACGTTTCAGGAACAGTGACCACACGCAAGGTCATGGTCATCCATTGACGAAGCGTTGAAGCGTAAATCACACTGCCCCGCTAAGATGTGAGTATCTTAGCGGGGCAGTATGTCCTTGACACGTTTTTGAGACTTTTACGGACAGCGCTAACTCCTGCGCGTGTAGATTGACTGGTGACCTTTGGCAACGAGAACCAGCGTGTCGTCACGAAGCACACACAAGTACTTGGCAGTGTCGGCAACGGTCTTGCCGCTGGCAATCCTCTCGGTCACGAGCGTAAGGCTATCACCCTGGGCGCTCACATTCCACGACTTGTAGGCCACGCTTCGGGCATTGATTGCGGCAATTGAGCTATCCTCCTTGAGTTCAAACCCCACCGATGCCGTGTCACGCCCTGCGGTGGACTTCACCCATTTCCCGATGAGCGTGAAGCCATCGGCATCGGGTATCGTGTCGGCTTGAGTGGCACGCCCTCGCCCCAGGCTCATCAGGCAAGACGAAATCGAAATCGAAATTGCAATTGCCGCACATGCAATCATCACAAGTTTTCTCATCATCATATCGCTTGAAAATTTGTTCAAAATTCACCATCCCGCAGAACAGCTAATCATCTTCGCCCAAAATGCCAGCCCCGGTCTCTCACAACAGACTCACCAGGGAATGAGGTATTGCCGTCCCTCGCGCGGAGCGAGTGCAGCAATGGAAGGCATCGGTGGACGCCGGAATGGCGAGGCAAGTGTCATGTGGGTACTCCAGCCTTGTGTCTTGTTGCGAATGGTGAGCTTGGCAAGCCCTGCAAAGCACCCTGCGAGCGACATCAAGAAGCGCACGACTTCATTCACACTCTTGAAGTCACGCTTGCTCACCGAAGCCAGCACTTGACCGTCACGCTCAAGAATCGCCAGCACTTGGTCGGTGGTCGATAAATTGTTTACTAAAGCATTCATACTCTCCTCCTTTTGTTTGACATGACAAAAGTAGGAGAGCAGAATGCCAACTATCGGCACACGTAAGTCAAAGTTCGTTAAAAATCACAGCGCCAACAGAAATAAGCATTTCAAATTGTGTTTTTAGTTTTCAGACTTCTACACGCATCAGACGACGCGCTTAGAAAACAATGAGAGTGAGCCTTTGCGCTAAAAATTGAATTCGCTTCAGGTTTCAAACTAAAAATTCGGCACACTCCCATTGTAAGAAAAACAAACAATTCAAATATCGCACTATTTTAGGACACTTCAGAATGAATAAGTGGCTCCGAAAATAATGTTGTTGCCATCGAGGTCAAGGCCTGCGTGCGTGAGTTTCATGCCCGAATCTTTCAATTTACCGCTTTGGAATCCAATCATGCCCAACTTGGCATTCAACTGAACGCGCTTGCTCAAATTCAGTGCGACAACGGGACGAACGCCAAACTCATAGACATTGCACTTCTCGCTAAACCTGCTCTCATCAGAATCTGAGTCAGAGTCAGAGTCTGAAAACGAAGCAAAATCTGACAGAGGATTGTTGGCTTCAAATTTCACATGGTTATAGCCAAAGAAGCCATCGGCATAAACACTGAGTATCCCTTGGCTGTAAAGCGTGTAACGGACGTATGGCGAGATGCCAAAAGACTTGATGTCGGCATCAGTCAAAATATACGCAACATCGCCAACTGACCCCAAAACCGTAGTCACTAATCCTTTCAAGTCGTTGAACGCAATGGAGCCCATGCCGGAATATCCTTTATTATAGGAAGCCGTCATACCCACTGCAATCTTGTCGTTGACTTTGAAGCCAAACTCTGGGATAATTTTAATCGAGGTGTTAGACTTGGAGTCGCTTTCACCGCCAAGGTCTAAAGTTGTGTTTGTTAAACCAAGCGCACCGCCCACGTAGAATTGGGCATGAGAAGCAACCGCAAAGAAAGCAACACTAAAAAGTAAAATTAGTTTTTTCATCGTGAATAATTTTTAAACGTTACAATAAAATAATACTTCTTCCTTATTATGAGCTCGTAAAACGGAATAAGCCGTGAAAACTTGTACAAAATTGCTAAAAGTCGGAGATTGCCTACTCCCATTTTCAGAAAAACTCTTCTCATTTTCGGAAAAAGCGCTGGAAACGAGTTAGTTTGACAAAAAAGAAAGGATTTGTGACCTTAATGGGAAAAAGAGGCTTCCCACCTGCTGGGCGGGAAGCCTCTTGGAGCGATAGACGAGACTCGAACTCGCGACCCTCAGCTTGGGAAGCTGATGCTCTACCAACTGAGCTACTATCGCATATTGGTATTATTCGCGGTGAAGATCACCGGCGCTTATTTCCTCCTGCCATCGGCCTTGGTGGGGTTGGCTTGACGCAAGCTGATGACGCTGTCGCCTTTCCCAGGCATATAGGTCACTCGCATGGTGTCACCCTCCTCCCAAGTGTCGGCACTGGCTGGGTCGAGCTCGGGATATGAGAAATCATGCTCTTCACCTTTAGCATCCTCAATCTCGATGCTTGCATGAGCTCCGCCCACAGCGACACCCGTGATGGTCAAGGTTGAGTCTTGGGGAGCCTCTTCCTTGCTCTGTGCCGGGTATTGCTCTTGCGAAACACTATTCACCTCCGACTGCTTCTCTTGGGTGCACCCCAGGAGAGCAAGTTCCGCCATCAAAGTGGCTGATATGGCGAATTTCGTCTTCTTCATCTCGATTGCTCGATTAGCGACAGCAAAAGTAGTGCTTTTTATTGAATATCGCAAATTTTAATTGAAAAAAGCGATTCATGACACAAAATGCCATGAACCGCCCTATTTTTGGCTTGCCGCAACGGGCTGCTGTCAAAAGGCACCGTTGCAAGCGTCGCCGTCGCGCCAGCGTGGACTACTTGCCGTCCTTTTCAAGCCTTGCCTTGAGTTCGGCAAGTTGGCTAATGTCGCCCAACGTGGTTTTTTCCACAGGTGTGCTCATCACCGTCTCCTCGTGAGGCTTGTTGGCCTTGCGAGCCCTGCGGCTCTCGGCCTTTTGCTCATCCTCGAAGATACGGCTGTGCGACAGGATGATGCGCTTAGCGTCCTTGTTAAACTCAATCACCTTGAACTGCAACTGCTCGCCTTGCTTGGCTGGAGTGCCATCCTCTTTCACGAGGTGCTTGGGTGTTGCAAAGCCCTCGACACCGTGCGAGAGGCTGATCACTGCGCCCTTGTCGAGCATCTCGGTGATGGTGCCCTCGTGCACGCTGCCAACGGTAAAGATGGTTTCAAACGTGTTCCAAGGATTGTCCTCGATCTGCTTGTGGCCGAGGCTGAGGCGACGGTTTTCCTTATCGATTTCAAGCACTTGCACTTCGATATCGGCACCGATTTGCGTGAACTCGCTTGGGTGCTTGATTTTCTTGGTCCATGACAAGTCGCTGATGTGAATCAGACCGTCAACGCCCTCCTCAAGCTCTACAAACACGCCAAAGTTGGTGAAGTTGCGCACCTTAGCCGTGTGCTTGCTGCCCACAGTGTATTTCTCTTCGATTGTTTCCCATGGGTCTGGCTTGAGTTGCTTGATGCCCAGCGACATTTTGCGCTCGTCGCGGTCAAGGGTGAGGATTTGAGCCTCAACCACGTCGCCAACTTTCATGAAGTCTTGCGCGCTGCGCAGGTGCTGTGACCAGCTCATTTCACTCACGTGAATCAAGCCCTCAACGCCTGGCGCGATCTCAACGAAAGCGCCATAGTCGGTCATCACCACAACTTTGCCCTCCACGTGGTCGCCCACCTTGAGGTTCTCGTCGAGCTTGTCCCATGGATGCGGTTGCAGTTGCTTCAAGCCCAGTGCGATGCGCTTTTTCTCCTCGTCGAAGTCAAGAATCACGACATTGAGCTTCTGGTCGGGCTCAACGATATCAGCAGGATTGTTGACCCTGCCCCAAGAGAGGTCGGTGATGTGAATCAAGCCGTCGACACCGCCCAGGTCGATAAACACGCCATAGGGGGTGATGTTCTTGACCGTACCCTCAAGCACTTGTCCGCGCTCAAGTTTAGTGATGATTTCTCGGCGTTGCTGCTCAAGCTCGGCCTCGATGAGTGCCTTGTGCGACACCACAACATTCTTGAATTCCTGATTGATTTTGACAACCTTGAATTCCATGGTTTTGCCGACGAACATATCATAGTCGCGAATCGGTTTCACGTCAATCTGGCTACCGGGCAAGAACGCCTCGATGCCAAACACGTCGACAATCATGCCACCCTTGGTGCGGCACTTGATGTAACCCTTGATAATTTCGTCGTTTTCAAGCGCTTGGTTAACGCGTTCCCAGCTCCTGCTTGCGCGGGCTTTCTTGTGCGAGAGCACGAGTTGGCCCTTGCGGTCTTCCTGGCTTTCGACGTAGACTTCCACTCGGTCACCCACTTTCAGGTCAGGATTGTAACGGAATTCGTTAAATGGAATGATGCCGTCGGACTTAGCACCGATGTTAACCACTACCTCGCGCTTGCTGATAGAGATAACAGTACCTTCGGTCACTTCGTGGTCTCTGAAAGATCCCAGCGACTTGTCGTAGGTTTTTTCCAGTTCTTCGTGAGATTGCTCACTTTGAGTTTCGCCTTTTTCAAAGGCTTCCCAATCGAAATCCTCGATGGGAGAATTTTTTAATTCTTCGCTCATTTTAAATCGTTAATAAATTAGTTCTTTGATGCGAGTTGCAGATTCGTTCCCACAAAACGCAGGGGCAAAGGTAGTGATTATTTTCCAAACCACAACAATAAATCCATGATTTTTGGGCAAATACCTCCTATCAAAGCCCATAGGGCGCCATATTTTCCGTTAAGGACGCGCAAACTGTTGCAAAATTGAAAACATTGCAGTAATTTAGCGAAAAATTTCAAAGAAAGCATGACGACTTGCCCCACCCTCTACCTTATCGTTCCCTGCTACAATGAGCAGGAAGTGCTTGCCGACACCCACGAGCAATTGTCGCGGCTGCTGGGCGACATGGTGTCGAGCCACTCGATTGCCTCTCAGAGCCGAGTCCTCTACGTCGACGACGGGTCGAAAGACAGCACGTGGGCTATCATCGACAGCCTGTGCCAGCACTCGCCCTTAGCCGCTGGCGTGAAGCTGGCGGGGAACTCGGGCCACCAGAACGCACTCGTGGCAGGGTTGGAGACCGCCAAGGACCATGCCGATGTCATGATTTCGATTGACGCCGACCTCCAAGACGACATCAACGCGATTCCAGAGATGGTTGAGAAGTACAGAGAGGGATGCGACATCGTGTACGGCGTGCGCCGCGAACGCAAGACCGACTCCCGGTTCAAGCGCTTGACCGCCTTAGCGTTCTACAAGCTCATGCGCCACTTAGACGTGAAATCGGTCTACAACCATGCCGACTACCGGCTCATGAGCCGGCGCGCTGTTGAGCGACTGCTCCAATACCAAGAGCGCAACCTTTTTTTAAGGGGCATCGTGCCCCTCATTGGCTACAAGACCGATTGCGTGTACTACGACCGCTCGGCACGCATGGCAGGCGAGAGCAAGTACCCGCTGGGCAAAATGCTCAATTTTGCGGTCGACGGCATCACTTCCTTCAGCGTGCGCCCGGTGCGGTATGTCTTGCTCATGGGGGCCATCTTCATCTTCATTGCGCTGCTGATGCTCATCTACGTGCTCTGCACCTATTTTTCAGGACGAGCCGTGAGCGGCTGGTCGTCCATCATTCTTTCCCTGTGGTTCATTGGCGGATGCGTGCTTGTGGGGCTGGGCATTGTGGGTGAATACATCGGCAAGATTTACATCGAGACCAAGCGGCGCCCTCGCTACAACATTGAGCAAACCGTGCTCCAATGAAAACAGCGCGAGCGTGGATTTACACGATTTTTACACGTTATTCACACTTTTTTGCGCTTATCATTTGGCACTTCAAAAAACATGTTGTACATTTACGGCAGATTAATCATGCGGTTTCCCGTCGAATAAAATCTTGACAAGCGACAAGCATGGGAACAAGCAACGTGCAGTCGAAAAAAGCATCATTGAAATCGATAACAAACCATTTTACTAACAAACTAATTAATGTGATTATGAAAAGAGTATTACTTCTTGCCGCTACAGCAGCAATGCTCGTCTCGGCAAACGCACAACAGGAAATCACCCTGACTAAGGTGAATGATGCGGCGTGGCCCAGCAACTTGAAAACAGCCGACTGCCGTCAAGGCTTTGGCCTGAACAACAATTTCTACATTCAAGACAAGGGTCAGCAACTCGGGCAGGTTCTCAACCTGAATGGCGAATTTGCCACCGACAATTTCAGCGAGGACTATTGCCACTACCCGTCGACCGCCAACACGGCCTGCACTTACGACGAAAGCGGGAACTTCATCTTTGCGGGCTGGGCATTCCCTAATTCCCCTGGCGCGGATGCCGCGATAACCATCGTTTCGGCCGACCGCACTCAAACGAAGCAAGTGACCATTCCTGCCGACTTGATTAAGGGCCGTTGCGACTTCTTGGGCATGGGCAAAGGCAATCTCCTCCAAGAGGGTCAACTGCTTGTTGTGGGCGCTACCAACACTGGCGTTGCCGTCTTGACTTTCAACGAAAACGGCCTTGACGAGGACAACAGCTACGAGGCCACAGTCAACGGCACGGCCGTGACAGCCACCACATCGACCATTGTTTCGCCCTGGACCGACCACAATGGAGTAGGACACTACCTCTATGTGACTCGCAACGCAAAACCCGTTGACATGGCGATGGAAGATGACGGCAATTTCACCGGTCAGCCACTGACCTTACCCAACAAGGGCGCTTGCAATGGCGCACAAGCCTTCACAATGGGCGGAAGAAACTTTATCGTCTACCCAACCCCTGCAAACTATCTTGACGGCTTTGCCATTGCCGAGCTGCTCATTGACGAGAACAACACGATCACGGTGAGCGAGGAGCCCGTGGCCAGCGTGGCGCCCGTGGCCACCGCCAACGCTAACGTCTTCCAGGCCGACTGGGTGAATGCCGAAGTCATCAGCGAAAGCAAGGCAAACATCTACCAAGTCTATCCTGGCGGCGCGCTTCGCAAATACGAGTTCTACGTGCCTGGTGCGCAAACTGCCGTGAACGACGTGAACGCCAGCAAGACGGTGTCCAGTGTCCAGTATGTGAACCTTGCCGGTCAAATGAGCGCAACGCCATTTGAAGGCGTTAACATCATGGTCAAGACCTACACCGATGGCAGCAAGCATGCGGCCAAAGTCGTGAAATAAGGAGCCTCCCTTGACGGCATTACCCTCGGCTGTCGTTGCCGATGGAAAAGGGTTGCCCGGGCGTGATCGCCTGGGCAACTTTTTGTGTGGCGCGCCGCCAAATGACAAAAAAATCGCTATCTTTGCAAAAAGTTTTTCTCATGAAAAAGAGATTGCTATCCATAATAGCCCTTCTGAGTATGCTCATTCCCTACAACATTCCAACCGTGGCAGCGTCTCCCCGAGAAGGGGAGCAAGTGACCCTGAAGCTGCTTGAGACCAGTGACGTGCACGGCAACTTCTTCCCCACCGACCTCATCACAGGATCCCCCATCAAGGGAAGCATGGCCAGGGTAAGCCACATCGTCGACTCGGTGCGGCAAGCCCATCGCGGCAGCGTGGTGCTGCTCGACAATGGCGACATCCTGCAAGGGCAGCCCGTGAGCTATTACTCCAACGTTGTTGACACAACCCGTCCAAACATTGCAGCCCGCGTGATCAACTACATGCGCTATGATGCCCAAAACTGGGGGAACCACGATGTAGAGCCAGGCCATCAAGTCTTTGACAAATGGACCCGTGAGGTCAACTGCCCCATGCTGGGTGCCAACGTCATAGACACGAGCACAGGGCAACCCTATCTCAAGCCCTATACCATCATCACCAGGCAAGGCATTAAGGTCGCCGTGCTGGGGATGATTACGCCCGCCATTCCCAACTGGCTCGATGCTCACGTGTGGAGCGGTCTCCAGTTTCAAGACATGGTGTCGTGCGCCTGGCAGTGGGTTCAATACCTGCGGCAGCACGAGCGCCCCGACGTGATTGTGGGCCTGTTCCACAGCGGTTTCGAGGGCGGCATCAGCACTGCTGCCTACGACGAGAACGCCGCCCACCGCGTGGCGCAAGAAGTGCCGGGTTTCGACATCATTTTCTTTGGCCACGACCACAAGCGCCACAGCAGCCAGGTGCTCGGGCCCGAGGGGCACAAGGTGATTTTACTCAACCCTGCCAACAATGCCATGACCGTTGCTCAAGCCACTCTCTTGATGCAACGTCAGGACAACCGCTGGGTGATAGCCAGCAGCATGGGCGAGCTGCTTCCAGTGACTGACAGCCCCATCGACAAAGCCTACGTGAAACATTTCGCGCCCACCCTTGAGCGCGTGAGCCAATGGGTGCGACAACCCATCGGGACGCTTTCAAAGACCATCTCGTCGCAAGACAGCTTCTTTGGCAACAGCGACTTTACCGATCTTGTGCACCACTTGCAGCTGACCATTACCGGCGCGCAAATCTCATTTTGCGCACCCCTCTCGGCCGACGCTGTGCTCAGGAAGGGGGCCATCACCGTGGGCGACATGTTTAACCTCTACAAGTATGAGAACAACCTCTATGTAATGCGGCTGACAGGCCGCGAGATTCAACGCTACTTAGAGATGAGCTACGACCTGTGGGTCAACACCATGCAGCGTGAGGACGATCACTTGCTGCTCATCGAAAAGGCCGGGAATAGCTACTGGTTCAAGAACGCCAGCTACAACTTCGACAGCGCTATGGGCATCGACTATGAGGTGGATGTGACGAAACCAAAGGGCGAGAAAGTGCGCATCCTGCACATGAGTGACGGCACTCCTTTTGACCCCGACGCGACCTACCGCGTGGCCATGAACAGCTACCGCGCCAGCGGTGGCGGCCAACTGCTCACCAAGGGCGCCGGCATTCCATCCAGTGAGCTCGCGAGCCGCGTGGTGTGGAAAAGCGACAGTGACCTGCGAAGCTACCTCATGCGGGAAATCAAGCGTCAAGGCACCATCAGCCCCACGCCAGGCAACAACTGGCGCTTTGTTCCGGCCGATTGGGCCGTTCCGGCTGCACGCCGCGACCGCGCACTCATCTTCAAGCCATGATATGACAAAAGAGGGGCCCTGATTTCACGCAAGGCTCCTCCTGTTTCAGTAATGATAAAAAAGTTATGGGCTGTCAGAAGCGGTATTTCACCCCGAACGTGCACACCCACTTGGAATAGTCCTTCACGAGCTGGCTCTTCGACTCAGCGAAAAGGCTGACGCTGCTCGGCAGGTGATACTCAAAGCCACAGCCCAAGTTCATGCCGAACACATCGTCATCGTTGCCCCAATGCTCGAAAGTTGGGCCAATGAAAGGATAGATGGCCATCTTTGAGTTAAGGTCGATCACATATTGCGCGTTTAAGTTGAAGTCAAGCATCGAGCCGTGATTGCCATTAAAGAAATAGTTACTGTTGGCCTCGGCGCGCAAGTCATCGCTAATAAAATACTGGAATTTCCAGCCAATACCGATATTGTCAACCTCGGTCGCATACCCCATGCTTCCGCCAATCGCCTTTTCGCCTTTTTGCGCCATCATGCTCAATGTGCAGCATAAAACGGCTATCGTCAACCCAATTTTTTTCATCATGCTCTTCGCTTTTAATTATTGTATATATGTTTGAAACGTATTCACACGGGAATTATTGCATCAGCCTTAGTTTTTTCAGCCCGTATTCGCCTTGAAATTCATTGGGGATTTGTAGAAATTTTACTAAATTTGCACATTCACTCTCACATTATACGCTCTAAACTGGATTTTGAAATGCACATCGTGATTGCAGGAAACATTGGGAGCGGGAAAACAACCCTCACCCAGCTCTTAGCCAAGCATTATGGCTGGGAATCGAGATTTGAGCAGGTTGATTTCAATCCCTACATGGAAGACTACTACAAGGACATCGGCCGCTGGTCGTTCAACATGGAAGTGTTTTTCTTGAAAGAGCGATTCCGTGACTTGATAGAAATCAACCAGGCAGAGACAACGGTGATTCAAGACCGCAGCATCTTCGAGGGCGTGTACGTGTTCGCGGCCAACAACAAGTCGATGGGCAACATGAGTGACCGTGACTATGAGACCTACATGGAACTCTTTGAGGACATGCTCGAAGTCGTGAGGCACCCCGACCTGATGATTTACCTGCGCGCCTCGGTGCCTCACTTAGTGCGAAACATCGAGCGGCGCGGGCGCGACTACGAGCAACTCATGCCGCTTGAATACATCGCTAACCTGAATGAGCGCTACGACGATTTCGTCTACAATAAATACCGGGGGAAAGTCATCACTTTCAATGTGGACAACATGGACTACCAACACAATCCCAAGGACTTGCGCGTGATTTTGAACAAGATTGAGGGCGAACTGTTTGGGCTGTTTAAAGAGAGCGACTTTGATTAAAAGCCCACAAAGGGCAACAAACTTCACAAGAAACTGACAACAATCAAAACAATCAACTCGATATGCACATTGCTATTGCTGGAAATATTGGCTCGGGCAAGACGACTCTGACCAAGCTGCTCGCGAAGCGTTATGGGTGGACTCCTCAATTTGAGTCTGTTGACAACAACCCCTACTTAGCCGACTACTACGAGGACATGGAGCGGTGGTCGTTTAACTTGCAGATTTACTTCCTGAACAAGCGTTTTCGCGATGTGGTGGAGATTTCCCGCACGCATGAGACGGTTGTTCAAGACCGGACCATCTTTGAGGATGCCCGCATCTTTGCCCCCAACCTTCACGACATGGGCTTGATGAGCGACCGCGACTTTGACAACTACAGCGACTTGTTTGAGCTCATGATCTCGTTAGTGAAACTGCCCGACCTGATGATTTACATTCGCTCAACGGTGCCCAACCTGGTGAACCACATTCAAAAGCGAGGCCGCAACTACGAGCAGACGATGCGGCTCGACTATCTCAAAGGGCTGAATCAGCGCTACGAGGACTGGATTAAAGCCTATCGGGGAAACCTGATCATCGTGGACGGCGACACGGTGAAATTTGAAGAAAATCACGAGGATTTCCGCAAAGTGTGTGACTTGATCGACAGCCGTCTCTACAGCCTTTTCCCCGAAGTGTAGTGAGAGCGCATGCCCCGCGACACATTGCTCTTGCGGCTTCCTGCTCGATTGGAGAGCAAGAAGCCGCAAAAAGCAAGAAGACTGCCATCCAGCAAAGCCACAACGAGGCTTTCAGAGTCAGCCCTTAAAAGCAGCGATGATCTCATCGTTGGTGTAGGCCTCGGCACCGTAACAAGTCTTCAAGTAAGCCAAGCCAATGTTATAGTCTTCCTCGGTGAAAGCATCGGTCGCTTCCTTGGCGACAACCACGTCGTAGCCCAAGCAGTAGGCATCGGCACTCGTGTGGCGCACGCACATGTGGGCATGAAGGCCGGTCATGACACACGTTTTCACGCCAAGCTCTCTCAAGAGAATATCAAGATCGGTCTGGAAGAAGCCGCTATAACGGCGCTTGGGCACCACGTAGTCATTGTCGCAAAGCTTGAGCTCAGGAATAACCTCGGCGCCAGGGGTGCCGGCGATTGCATGGTCGCCCCAGAGCTTGAGCTCGCGGTCGATGCCTTTGAGGTGGGCATCGTTGCAGAAAATCACGGGAACGCCCGCCTTGCGAGCCGCATCGAGCAAGTTGGCTGTAGCTGGCACGATTGCGCGACCGCGGTCACAACCCAGCGCGCCAGTAACAAAATCATTGAGCATGTCGACCACAAGGACACAAGGGCGCTCAAGAACCAATCCTTTGTTTTCTTCTTTTTCTGTCATGATAAAAATTGATTAACGTTTTTGTTCTTAGTAACTGCGACACAAATGTAAAGTTTATTTTTGAATTAAGCGTTAGAATTGGCCAATCTTTTACCAGCCCGTCACGGCGCTCCAGGCTGGCGCGCACCGGGAATGCGCCTGAAGGTTTCGGTTCTGAACTCAAAAAACTTGCAGAATCCATCTGCCATACAGAATATTTCAGTAACTTTGCCATCGATGATGACAACAATCACCATAAAAGAAACAGGCTCAACATGGAGAAGCTGATAGTGATAGATGCTTGCATGCGCGATGAGGCGTCACGCACAAAAAAGATTTTGAACCCGATCGTGGTTGAGTTGGGGAAAAAGTACGAGATTGAGACCATTACCTTAGACGGTGACGATTATCGGGCCGTCGGCCGCAAGGTTCTTGCTGAACGCTGCCATGGCTATGTCCCAGAAGAGATTGTGGAGCAAGCAAAGAGGATAGCGGCAGCCGACAGGATTGTCATTGCCGCCCCGTTCTGGGATATGAGTTTTCCTGCCATTCTCAAAGTCTTTATCGAGAGCATGTCGTTGTTCAATATCATGTTCAAAGACTGCGGAACGCATTTTGAGGGGCTATGCAAGTGCAAAAAGCTGCTTTACGTCACGACCAGGGGCATGAATGTGCACACGGACGACGCTTTAGATGCCGCAACCCCTTACTTTAGGGCACTGAGTGCCTTGTGGGGATTAGGTGACGTGATCACAGTGGCTTCGGAGAACATGGACTTCGGCACTCCCAAAGAGATTGACGAGAAAATTGACGCGGCCATTGCCCAAGGCTTGAAAATCTGCCAAGACTTCTAAAACAGCCTCACGCCTTTCTTGAAGATTGCCAAAGGGCGAATGCTGCTGATTGCGGCACGCTTTTCTTGGCTGTGTACAAAAAATACCCTACCTTTGCAATCAAGAGAACTGCTTAAAAAACAAGAGCAAAATTTTTATAGCATTTGCACCCATGCAGTGAATTTGAAGTTTGAAAATGAAATTTCTCACATGAATAAGATGATATTTCCCATTGTCTTGTTGGCTGCGGCACTCGTTGCCAGCCCGGCCACAACCGACAAGAACAAGAAAAAATACAAGAAACAGGTTGTCGTCATCGAGCAAGCCGGCCCCAAAGAAGAGCCTGCTCCGGTGAAGATCACCAACCCGAAGCAGCAACTCTATGGAGAGTGGACCGTTGAGTCGATCGACCGCAAGAGTTTCTCCCCCCAAAACCGAGCCTATCTCTACCTTGACTTCAATGGCAAAAAACTCTATGGCAGCAACGGCTGCAACACCATCAACGGCAACTTCGCCCTGCAAGACAGCTGCATGACCTTCAGCGACCTTATCCAGGGCAACGAGCTGTGCAGCACGCCCAGCGAGGCCAGGGCATTCATGCGCACGCTGGGCGAGGCGAGAGCCTACAGCGTCACCGCACTCTATCATGTGCAATATCTCCACCTCAAGGACAAGCGCGGGCAAGAGGTGATGACCTTGCGCCGTCAAAACCTCGATTTTCTCAATGGCCCCTGGCTGGTGAAAGAAATGGGCGGCACCAATGTGCTCAGCAAGAACTTGAAACTGGTTATCGACGTCCAGATGCTCACGGTCAACGGCCTGACCAAGTGCAACATTATCAACGGTGTCGTCAGAATTGGCTATCGCAATGGGTTTGACATTCAATTTGAAGACCTCAAGTCGTCGCATTACCAGTGCGATGACATTGATACCGAGACACAGATGCTCGTCAATTTAGAGGAGACAACCTCCTGCAAGAAAATCAACGACAAGGAAATAGCGCTGCTCGACAATGGCGGCACAATCGTCATGGTGCTCCAGCACGCTGACCTTGGAAGGAAGAAGTGAAAGCCCATCATCGGGCGGTCTCTCTATACAGTCTCCAAGGGCTTGGCCTTTAACGACCAAGAGCGCCTCCGAAGAGCCGCTCTCGTGATGCGTTAAGCGCAATGCGCCGACCTTGTTGGAAGGAGTCCTCCCCCCCCCCGCTAATCCAGGTTATCGCTACCCTCAAAGGAGCCAAGGTCGTTCAGTTCGTCATCATTGAATCCCGCATCGCCATAGAACTCCTCGCCAAGTTCCTCGATGTTGGTATCGACAATCTTAGGCTCTGGCGCGAGCACGTCATCCATGCCTTTGCTCTCCTTGGGCGGCCTGCCCTCCTTGCGGGTGCACAACGGGTCGTGCAAGTGCCTGCCGGGGAGCGTTTCCTTAAGTATCATGTAGAAGTGGCGCTCGGTCATGTAGTCAAACACAAACTTGAGTTTTTGCCCCTCATCCTCAAGCAATTCCTCAAGCGGCGTGTCCTCCATCATCCAGATGTCCTCGTCGCTATCCGATCCCATATCAAAGCAAGTTACTTCCTTTCTCTTATGCCATTCCTCGTCGCAGATATAAAACGAGTCCATCTCATCCTTGCTGTAGCCCACAGCATTTAGAATCGTGTTCCTCAATCTCAAAAACGTGTCTTCGGCATCTATCGAGATTTCCAATTTGAAATTCTCAGCTTCTTCCGATCCTAAAAGAAATTTGTATATCATGATCAATAAAAAAAAACTTTATCGCTGTCAAGATTAATGATGCGAAATTAGTAAAAAAAACACATACGCAAGCGTTTCTACCCTCCTTTTTTTTTCGATAGATTTTTTTTTTAATTGTGCAACTATTTCCAGAAGAAAAATCACGCAAAATATGGGCATCATCAAGTTTGGAAATTTGTGGAATAATCCATTTTTTGATGTAAATTTGCATGACATAAAGTTTTCTTGATTCAAAACCCTTAAAAGATTCAAATGCTATGGTAGATTTCAATTATTACGCGCCCACCGAGGTGGTTTTCGGTAAAAACGCCGAGGAGCAAGTCGCCAGCCTGATTAGAAAGCATGGAGGCCACAAGGTGCTGGTTCATTATGGCAGCCAGAGTGCCAAGCGCTCGGGGCTGCTTGACAAGATAGCGGGCTTGCTGGAAACGGCAGGCATCGACTACGTGGCGCTGGGCGGCGTGATTCCCAATCCCCGGCTGAGCAAGGTGCGCGAAGGCATTGAGCTGTGCCGGAAAGAAAAAGTCGACTTCATCTTGGCCATTGGCGGCGGAAGCGTCATCGACTCCTCAAAGGCCATTGCCTATGGCGTGTGCTACGATGGCGAGGTGTGGGATTTCTACACGGGCAAGGCTCAAGCCACAGCGTGCTTGCCAGTGGCGGCAGTGCTCACGATTCCTGCCGCAGGAAGCGAGATGAGCAATTCAAGCGTGATTACCAACGAGGACGGCGACGTGAAACTGGGCTATCGCAACGACATCTGCCGCCCGAAATTCGCCATCATGAATCCGGAACGCACATTCACCTTGCCCGCCTACCAGACGGCAGCCGGCGTGACCGACATCATCATGCACATGATGGAGCGCTATTTCACGCACGATGTGGACATGAACGTGACCGACAACCTCACCGAAAGCCTCATCCGCACCATGATGAGCTGTGCGCCGACCGTGCTTGCGCACCCCGAGGACTACCGCTACCGCGCGCAGATCATGTGGGGCGGCAGCCTTGCCCACAACGGGCTCTTGGGCTGTGGCCACGTGGAGGATTGGGCAACGCACCAGCTGGAGCACGAACTGAGTGGCATGTTTGATGTCACCCACGGTGCCGGCCTTGCTGCCCTTTGGCCCAGCTGGGCTCGCTATGTGATGCGTGAGGATGTGACGCGATTCGCACGATTTGCCGTGAATGTGATGGGCGTTGAAAACGACTTTTACCACCCCGAGGCCACAGCCCTCAAAGGCATCACGGCCATGGAGGGCTTCTTTCATGCCATTGGAATGCCTGTCACGATTCACGAGTTGATTGGCCGTGAAGCCACTCACGAGGAAGTCAAGGAGATGACGCGCAAGTGCACACGCAACTTCACAACCTCGCCTGGCCATTTCAAAGTGCTGACGGCCGAAGATATTGAGAAGATTTATCAGATGGCACAATAGCACATGCCGAGTGCCGCACCTGAGCTGGCCCGCGAAAGGCCGAAAGGTAAGGAAATAAAGGTTAGAAGCGGAAAGCGGCTCCGAGCTGGATGCTGCTTTGATGGTCTTTAATATCTTTGAACGAACGCAGGCAGTTGAGGTTACAACGGGCGCTAAACATCATGTAGTCGGTGAGGTAATAGGTAGCGCCCACGCCAATGCCAAGTTTCATGGCATGCGTGCGGCTGCCAAGCCCCAGGTCGAAATCCACGCCATCGACATGCGCCTTGCTATACACGTTCACGCCCACCTCCGGGCCTGCCTCGGCACTCCAGAGCCGGTGGAAACGATAGCGCAGCATCACCGGGATGTTGATATAGTTTTCGGTCACAATAATGTCTTTATTCGCGCTCTCCAGCATACCGCCCAACTGGATTTCGTCGCTCAAGAAGTGGGCAAGCGCCTGGTTGACGGTGAACTTGCCGCCCTCGCTGCTGAAAACGGCCTCGGCCAGCACGCTCCAGGAAGCGAGCTCAGGCGCGCTGGGCTTGTACTCGGCCCAAAGGCCCACTTGCCCGCCGTTGCGCATGCCATGCGGGAGCTTGCCAAACATGAAGCTGGGCAGGTTCATGGCACCTTTCACACCGCCCGTGACCGTGCCGTGGCGGGTGTCGATGTGGTATTTCCCCTGTGCCATAGCGCCAAGCGAAATGGCCAGCGACAGCAAAATGAATGTAATCTTCTTCATCATTTTATTCTCGACTTAGTGACTTGCGGCCTTGCTGACGACCTTTACTTTTTAAGCAAGATGCGAGACAATGCTTAATCTCCAGGAAGTCACGCTGCAAAATTACTAAATTCTCCCTCATCAAACAATTAATGGTGGCCATATTGACCACCATTATTGATATTTGAGAAATCATGATGTCGCGATTAGAACTTCATGCCAAATGCGATTTGAATGTTACCGTTCTTGCATTCTAAATCACCATCAAAGACGTTGGTCATGCCCATGGTGTAACGAGCCTGGACATAGGCATTGCTGGTCAGGTTGTAGGTGCCACCCAAGCCTAAGCCGAAGTCCACAGTTTTGGTGGCGTCTTTGAGGTCGTTTGTCTTTTTCGTGCTGGTCGTCTTGTCGCCACTGGAGCCTTTCAACTCTTTGGTCACCTTGCTGTATACGTTAAAGCCTACTTGTGGACCGAAATCGATGGAGAAGGCGGGAGCCACATAATACTTGAGCATCACGGGCACGTTGATGTAGTTGGTGTGGTAAGTTTCGTCATATTCGGCTTTTAACGAGCTCGCTTCCTTAGTTGTTGTGTTTTTCCCGCCTTGTGCGGCAAAGACAACCTCGGGGGCAAGCGCGAAATTCGTGTTAGCGAAACGATACTCTAAGGTCAAGCCGGCTTGATAGTTGGGTTGCATGCCGTGGCTCACGTCCTTACCCCAAAAGTTAGTCAAGTCAAAACCAACCTTAGCGCCTAATTGCACTTGTGCAGTTGCAGCTCCCATGCCCAGCATGGCACATGCTGCCATTAAGATAATCTTTTTCATCATTAAAAAATTTAAATTGTTTGTTTATAAATAATTTGTGTTCTCTGTTAGCATTTCTTGTGCCATTTTCTTTTTGTAAATGACACCTTTTCGACTGCGAAATTAGTAAAAAGTTTAATTCTATCAATAAAATTCATGCAAAATCTTCTCGCAACGCGACACCACCAAATGGGAATCAAGAGTCTTGCCCCCTCGGCAGTGACTATAACAGCAAAGGCCGAAACCCCCAGGCAGCTGGGTGTCTCGGCCTCCGATATATGAAGCCACACCAAAGGATGTGATGAAACTCCGACTAAATACAAGATTTGAAAGCATCGTCGCCTTTGTAATCCTCCGGTATCGCGAAGATACGCCCCCAGTGGGGGTTGAGGCCCGCCATTAGCGATTAAGCTATCGGCATTTCAATAAAATTTGAAGAGTAACCCGATCTACTTTGATGCGGCTATATTTCAAGGAACGCTTTGATTGTATTGCAAAAATAGGCATTATTTCATGGAAAACCAAAAATAATGTGTTAAAATTAAGCGAACTGGCTCATTATAGGCGGCACCGTTGAGCCCTTATTGCTTTTCCTGCCGCCCTGCCCTGCGGCCGAGAGGTCACACGAGGCTGAAGGCCACGTCCATCATCTTGGTGAAAGCGCTTTGTCGCTCTTCGCCGCTGGTGCTTTCCTTGGTCACGATGCTGTCGCTCACCGTCAGGATGGCCAGTGCTTTCTTGTGGGCCCGAGCCGCAATGGCATAGAGCGCCGAGCTTTCCATCTCGATGGCAAGCACCCCCATCTTTTGCCATTTGCGCCAGTTCTCGTTTTCGTCGTAGAACACGTCGCTCGACAGCACATTGCCCACATGGTAGCGAATGCCTAACTCCTCGCACTTCTCAACAGCGCGGCGCGTCAAGTCAAAGTCGGCAATGGGGGCATAGGTGCCAGGAAGGGCATATTGCTCCAGGAACTTGCTATCGGTGCAAGCGCCTTCCGCAACGACGACATCGCCCACTTTCATGTTGGGCTGAATGCAGCCCGTCGTGCCGGCGCGGATGATTTGCTGCACGCCATAGAAATGGTAAAGCTCATAGCAGTAGATGGCTATTGAGGGGATGCCCATGCCATGTCCCATGACCGACACACGCTTTCCTTGATAGGTGCCCGTGTAGCCAAGCATGTTGCGCAAGGAGTTGAACTGAACGGGATTCTCCAGGAACCTCTCGGCCATGAACTTGGCGCGCAAGGGGTCTCCAGACATAATCACGGTTTCGGCGATGTCGCCCATTTTAGCTGCATTGTGTGGTGTTGCCATAATCAATGTTATTTTGAGGTTATTACTATTGTTCTATATCGCGAGAAGTCAAAAAGAGACTTCTTTTTGATTCTCCTTGATGATTTCTGATTGCAAATATAACAATTAAAATCCGATTCTGCTCCATTAACTCCTCGAAATGTGCAACAAGGTGGATATTTCGTGGAGAAGAAAGAGTGGGCTGCCGCCTGGGGAGGCAGCAGTCCACTTTATTGATTTCGAGGAGGCGGATAGCAGCGACGGGTTGCCTGTGAGCCACCCTCTCCTCACACTATCGGGTCAGCAAACGAACTATGCGTTTTTAGCCTTCTCGACGATAGCCTTGAAAGCCTCGGGATTGTTCATAGCCAGGTCGGCGAGTACCTTGCGGTTAATCTCGATGCCTGCCTTGTGAAGCATACCCATCAACTTCGAGTAGGAAAGGTCCTCAAGACGCGCGGCAGCGTTGATGCGCTGAATCCACAACGCGCGGAACGTGCGCTTCTTGTTCTTACGGTCGCGATAAGCGTAGGTCAAGCCCTTTTCCCAAGTGTTCTTGGCAACGGTCCAGACGTTTTTGCGAGCGCCGAAATAACCTCTTGTAAGTTTAAGAATCTTTTTACGTTTAGCTCTTGAAGCAACGTGATTTACTGATCTTGGCATTTTTTAAATTGTTTTGAATGTTAGCGGCAACAGGATTGCTCTTTTGTGCTAACCACTCGGTTAATAAAAATGATTGGAAATCTCTTTTGATTAATTGTAGTCTCGCTTGAAAAGTACTATTTCTTCGCCAGGAGAAGGCGCACAGTGTTGAGGTTGGACTTGTCAACGATGCTGAACTTGCCCAGTCTTTTCTTCTGTTTTTTAGTCTTCTTGGTCAAGATGTGACTCTTGTAGGCGTGACGACGCTTAATCTTACCTGTCCCGGTAAAGGTAAACCTTTTTTTGGCACCGGAATTAGTCTTAACTTTTGGCATTTTTTTGTTATTTAAAAAGTTATTAATACACAGGGGCAGGCACTTACCAAGCCTGCGCCCCTTTCTTTTTTCAATTCTCTTGTGTCTCGGGCTTGCTCTCGCTGGCAGGCTTCTCTTTCTTGGGAGCCTCCTTGACCTTCTTGGGCGAGATCATGATGGTCATGCGCTTGCCCTCAAGCACTGGCATCTGCTCAAGTTTCCCATAGTCTTCCAGGTCGTTGGCAAAGCGCAGCAGCAGCACTTCTCCCTGCTCCTTGAACAGGATGGAACGGCCTCTGAAAAACACGTAGCTCTTCACCTTTGCCCCCTCTTTGAGGAACCCTATGGCATGATTGAGCTTGAAATTGTAGTCGTGCTCGTCGGTCTGCGGTCCGAAACGGATTTCCTTGACAACCACTTTGGTGCTTTTGGCCTTTTGCTCTTTCAGCCGCTTGCGCTGCTGGTAGAGGAACTTCTGGTAATCCATAATCTTGCACACCGGGGGCTTGGCCATGGGCGCAATCTCAATGAGGTCGAGTTCCTGCTCGTCGGCAATTCTCAAGGCCTTGGCAAGGGGATAAATGCCTTCGGTCACGTTGTCGCCCACCAAGCGCACCTCCTGGGCGCGTATCTGGTCGTTGATCGCGTGCTCGTCTTTATCCTTTTTCATGTTGCGGCCGCGGTTAAAGCGGCGGCCGGCCTGTGGGCGAGGCCCACTGTGCATGGGCTTGCGAGGCCCACTCCAAAATGGTTTTTTCTCCATCAAGTAATTTTAAAAATTAATAATAAGCGGTTCAAAAAGCACATGTTGTCGCTCTATTCGCAACTCATGCGGCAAGATGGCGATTTGAATCCGAGGGTGTTGAGTGTTAGAATCTTGTCTGTTCGTCAACCAATGCATTAATTTCGGCCACAAAGGTAGCAATTTTTTCTGAACCTTGATCACCCTCGCCTTGTTTTCTTACGGAAACTTCACCCGAGGCGGCCTCTTTTTCGCCGACGACAAGCAGGAAGGGGATGCGTTTCAGTTCATTATCGCGTATTTTCCGACCGATTTTCTCGTTGCGGTCATCAACAAATGCGCGAATGTCGTGCTGGTCAAGTTCGGCAACAACCGTGCGCGCGTAGTCGTTGAATTTCTCGCTGATGGGAAGGACCGCCACCTGGTCGGGTGCCAGCCACAGCGGCAGATGCCCGGCGGTGTGCTCCAGGAGCACCGCCACAAAACGCTCAAGCGACCCGAATGGCGCGCGGTGAATCATCACGGGACGGTGCTTCTGGTTGTCGCTGCCCGTGTACTCCAGGCCGAAGCGCTCGGGCAGGTTATAGTCGACTTGAATCGTGCCCAGCTGCCAACGCCGCCCGATGGCGTCTTTCACCATGAAGTCAAGTTTGGGTCCGTAGAAGGCAGCCTCGCCGGTCACTTGCTTGGCCTTGAGTCCTTTTGCCTGGCAGGCTTCGATGATCGCGCGCTCGGCACGATTCCAGTTTTCGTCACTTCCCACGTATTTCTCTTTGTGCTTGGGGTCGCGAAGTGAGATTTGCGCCTCATAGTCAAATCCAAATGTCTTGAACACATACACGATAATGCTCATCACATTGAGGAACTCTTGCTTGAGCTGGTCGGGGGTGCAAAACAGGTGAGCGTCGTCTTGCGTGAAACTGCGCACGCGGGTCAACCCGTGCAACTCACCACTTTGCTCATAGCGGTAGACCGTGCCGAACTCGGCGTAGCGAATGGGCAAATCCTTGTAGCTGCGTGGCGAGGTGCGGTAAATCTCACAGTGATGGGGGCAGTTCATGGGCTTCAAGAAGTATTCCTCGTCCTCCTCGGGGGTATGAATGGGCTGAAATGAGTCCTTGCCGTATTTTGCGTAGTGGCCCGAGGTCACATAGAGGTTCTTGTTGCCAATGTGAGGAGTGATAACCTGCAAGTAGCCATACTTGCGCTGAATCTTAGTGAGCATCTCCTGCAAGCGGTTGCGCAACGCCGTGCCCTTGGGCAGCCACAGAGGCAGTCCCTGGCCCACATTGGGCGAGAAGGCGAAGAGTTCCATCTCCTTGCCCAGCTTGCGGTGGTCGCGCTTCTTGGCCTCCTCAAGCATCAGCAGGTACTCGTCGAGCATCTTCTTCTTGGGGAACGTGATGCCGTAGACGCGCACCAGCTGAGGCCGCTTCTCGTCGCCTCGCCAGTATGCGCCGGCAAGTGAGAGAATCTTCACGGCCTTGATGCCCTCGGTCGTGGGGATGTGCGGGCCGCGGCACAAGTCGGTGAAGTTGCCTTGTGTGTATGTTGTGATATGGCCGTCTTCCAACTCGCTGATGAGCTCGCACTTCAGGGTCTGCCCGCGGTCGCCAAAGGACGACAGGGCATCGGCCTTGCTGATGCTCTGGCGAACCACAGCCTCTTTCCGAGCCACAAGCTCTTGCATCTTTTTCTCGATTTTGGGGAAGTCGGCACTTGTAATCTGATTTTCTCCGGGGTCAATGTCATAGTAGAAGCCGTTCTCGATAGCTGGGCCTATACCGAATTGAATGCCCTTGTACAGCTCTTGAAGAGCCTCGGCCAGCAAGTGGGCGCTGGTGTGCCAGAAGGCGTGCTTGCCCTCTTCGTCCTCCCACTTGTAGAGCCTGATCTCGCCATCCTCACAAATGGGGCGAGAAATATCCCACTCTTCATCATTAAACTTGGCAGCAAGGACTTGGCGAGCCAGGCCGCCACTAATGCTCTGGGCAACTTGGAAAGGGGTGACACCGCTCTCGAATTGCTTGACGCTGCCATCTGGAAACTTAATGTTAATCATAACTTTTGATAAATTTATTCGTGCCATACAACGGCACGACTGAACCTTAATCAATCAAGATGCAAAGGTAGGTATTATTTCGCAAATCACGGCATAAATTTCCCTATAATCTTTCCTGGTCACGACAAAAAGTTAAGGATTCGGGCAAAAGGACGCAAAAGGGGGCAAAAATCAGGAATAATCAGGGTTGATTAACGTTGCGACCCGCTGCGTCCCTCGCCGATGTGAGGACAAAAAACGCAACGGGCTGCATTCCGGCCCAGAAAGTCAACTTGCCCCGATAACGGCTATTGGCGGTCAAGGATGCTCAACTTACTGGTGTTGATGTCGCCCACGCCCGCAATCGACTTCTTCAGCCCCCTCACCTCGCCGGCAAGCTTGATGTCGCCAGCTCCTGAGACTTGGCACGTCACCATTCCGCACTTGGCGAAAGCCAAGTCAATATCGCCAGCGCCACTCAACGCGACGTTGACCGCCTGGGTGTTCTTAAAGGCCACGTTCACATCGCCCGCTCCCGTCAAGTTGAGTGAGGCCGCCGGGCAAAGCAGTTCCTTGATGTCAATATCACCTGCGCCAGTGAGGTTCATCGAGACTGGGCGCTCGCTGCTCAACCGCTGGCACTCAAAGTCACCAGTGCCATTCAGCACGATGCCGTCGAGCGTGGGAGCGGTGATGTAAATATCGATGTCGGAAGACCTGAAGTGCCGCTTATTATACTTCACAACGAGCTGGCCTTCAACGACTTTTGTCGTGAGTTGGTCAATCACCGATTGTGGGGCAACAATCTTAATGCCTCGGGGTTCGCCTTGCGTGAAGTGTACGCTGGCAGGCGCTCCAATCAAGAGGGTGTTAAACGCGGGGACTTTTCGGCTCTCCGTCACTCTCGATTTTGAGACTGTCACGCATGAAAGGGTCATGACAACAGTCAAGACCAGGGCTAAAATGAATTTGAATCTACTCATCATTGTTCTATGGATTTTGATTTCACTACTCATTAGACGCAACAAATGCCCAAAAAGTTTCAAAAAAACCATGGAAAAAGCAAAAAGTGCGAGAAAACGAATGTAAAGCACGCCAAATCATCCAGAATTGACGTTCTTCTGCCCCCGCGAAAACAACGGTTGATTTTGGGAAAAATTTAAGGATTTGGTTTGTATTGTGCGAGAATTGCAGTATCTTTGACCCCTGAATTTAGAAACGCGAAAAACTGAGAAATGAAATATCTCCAATTACCTGAGACGGCCACAAGAATACTCCCGTTCTACCTCGCGATGGAAGAGTATGCCGCTCGCATTATCGGCGATGACGACATCTTTTTCATGTGGCAGGTGGAACCTACCGTGATTTTCGGCCGCAACCAGCTCATTGAGAACGAAGTGAACCTGGCCTACTGCAAGGAGCACGGAATCCAGACCTATCGCCGCAAGAGCGGCGGCGGATGTGTCTACGCCGACCAGGACAATATCATGTTCTCCTATATCACCCGGAGCGACCATGTGACCACCGTTTTCAGCGACTACACCGAGCAAGTCGCGGCCATGCTCCGCACGCTTGGGCTCAACGCCTCGGCAGGCGGCCGGAACGACGTGCTCGTCGACGGGCTCAAGGTGAGCGGCAACGCCTTCTACCACGTGCCGGGACGCAGCATCGTGCATGGCACCATGCTCTTCGACACCAACCTTGAAAACATGCTGCATGCCATCACTCCCTCCAACGTGAAGCTGGAGTCGAAAGGCGTGGACTCGGTACGCCAGCACATCACCACGCTCAACCAGCACCTGTCGATGACCATCGAGGAATTCAAGCGCTACGTGAAAAGCCACCTGTGCGATGGCGAAATCTTACTGGGCGACAGCGACATTCGCGAGATTGAGGCTATCACCGAAAGCTATCTCACCCCAGAGTTCATCTATGGCAACAATCCGCGATGCAGCACCAAGAAACACCGGCGGATTGACGGCATTGGGGAGTTTGAAATCAGCCTTGAGCTTGAACACAACCGCATCAAGGACCTGAATATAGCGGGCGACTACTTCCTGCTGGGCAATATCGACAACGGCATCATCAAGCCTTTGTTAGGCGCCGACTATTCCAGGGCTGGCATCGAAACCGCCCTGAACGGCATCGACGCCAGCGAAGTGATCATGGGCCTGACCACAGCGCAGCTGGCCGACTTGCTCCTGTGAGCGCGCGCGATGCCGCCCAAACGGCAGTGAGCGGTGGAAATTTCACGTTCACAGCGCTTTTGGCCCGAGTATCAATTGAGAGATTAGAAAACTTTCACTACCTTTGGAGAATTTCTATATCGAGAATCAACAAAATGAAAAAGGCTGCTGGAGCCCCCATGGGCTCGCTCAGGGGCAGCAAACAGAGTTTCTCGGCTCTGGCTTGAAAAAACATGATTATCAACATACAATAAAAACTATGGCAGAAAACAAAAGAACTTGTCTCTATGACAAACATGTAGCACTCGGTGCTGTGATGAGTCCATTCGGCGGCTTCAACATGCCTATCCAGTACAAAGGCATCGTCGAGGAGCACAATGCGGTGCGCAACAACGTGGGCGTTTTTGACGTGTCGCACATGGGCGAATCGCGCATCACGGGCGCTGATGCCGAAAAATTCGTCAACCACATTTTCACCAACGACGTTTGGAACTGCCCCAAAGGGAAAGTGTTCTATGGCATGATGCTTTACCCCGACGGCGGCACTGTCGACGACCTGCTGGTCTACAAGATGGGCGACAACGACTTCTTCCTGGTTTACAACGCAGCTAACATCGACAAGGACGTGGCATGGATCGACGAGCAAGCCGACGGCTTCAACGTGCATCTCGCTCACCAGAGCGACCAATACGGCCAACTGGCCGTTCAGGGGCCTGAAGGCGAGAAAACCCTGATGAATGTGCTGGGCATCGATGGCCGCGATCTCACGTTCTACACCCACAAGGAAATCGAATACGACGGCGAGACCATCATCGTGAGCCGCACGGGCTACACTGGAGAGGATGGCTTTGAAATCTACGCCAGCCACAAGGCCATTGTGAAGATGTGGGATCTGCTCATGGACGCTGGTGTGCAACCGTGTGGATTAGGCTGCCGCGACACCTTGCGTTTCGAGGCCGGGCTGCCCCTCTATGGCGACGAGCTGAGCGCCGAGATCTCTCCCATCACCGCAACGCTTGGCATGTTTGTGAAACTTGACAAGCAGGAAGGCTTCATTGGCCGCGACGCTTGCGCCCAGCAAAAAGCCGAGGGAAGCCCCAAGAAACTTGTGGGGCTTGAGCTGCACGGCAAGGCCATTCCCCGTCACGGCTACGACGTGCTTGACGGCGACGAGAACGTGATTGGCTACGTCACCACTGGCTATCACAGCATCACGCTCGACAAAAGCTTAGCCTTTGCGCTTGTTGACCGCAAGGACGGCGCGCTGGGCAACGAGCTGAGCGTGAGAATCCGCAAGAAAATCTTCCCCGCCACCATCATCAAGAAACGCTTCTACCAGGCCAACTACAAGAAATAGTGGCAGAAGAGGGGAAAGACAAGAATAAAAATCATTAACAATAAAAAACATTAAAACAATGAGTAAGATTTTAGAAGGCTGCTACTATAGCGAAAGCCACGAGTTTGTGAAAGTTGAAGGTGAGTTTGCCTATGTTGGCATCAGCGACTACGCGCAACAGCAACTTGGCAACGTGGTCTATGTCGATATGCCCGAGGTTGACGATGAAGTGACCGCGGGAGATGACTTTGGCGCCGTGGAGAGCGTGAAGGCTGCCAGCGACCTGAGCAGCCCCGTCTCAGGCACAGTCGTTGAGGTGAACGAAGCGCTCGAAGACGAGCCTGGGCTCATCAACAAAGACGCTTACGCCAACTGGATTATGAAAGTCAAGCTGAGCGATCCTGGCGAGCTCGACGACCTGATGGATGCTGCCAAGTACAAAGTTTTCATTGGCGAATAATCACAAAAAAGATTTAATTGCTACAGACAGAATACAGAATGATGTTTAAATATTTCCCACATACCGAGGGAGACATACAAGCCATGCTGAACACTTGTGGAATGACAAGCCTTGACGACCTGTACAAGGACATTCCCGAAGAGCTCCAGTTCAAGCGCGAGTATGCCCTCCCCAAAGCACTAAGCGAGCTGGAAGTGCGGCGCTTCTTCAACGAGCTGGGCGACAACAACGAGACGCTCAAGTGCTTCATTGGCGCAGGATGCTATGACCACTACTGCCCATCGGTGGTGCAAAGCATCGTGAGCCGCAGCGAGTTTCTCACCTCCTACACGCCCTACCAGGCCGAAATCTCGCAAGGCACGCTCCAGTACATCTTTGAGTACCAAAGCATGATGGCCGAGCTGACGGGCATGGAGGTGTCGAACGCTTCGATGTACGACGGCTGCACGGCCACTGCCGAAGCCATGATGATGGCTGTGGCGCACGCTAAAAAGCGCAACAAGATTCTTGTTTCGGCCACCCTCAACCCCATCGTCACCCGCGTGGTCGAGACCTACGCGAAGTTCCAAGGCGTGACCGTTGAGAAAATCGCCGAGAAAGACGGCGTGGCCGATAAGGCTGACTTTGAGGCCAAAGTTGCCGCCAACGACGTGGCCGGCGTGATCATACCCGCCCCTAACTTCTATGGCATCGTCGAGGACTACACGGGCTGGGCCGACTTCTGCCACCAGCACAAGACCCTGCTGATCATTAATGCTGTGGCCAGCACGCTGGGCGTGCTCAAGACGCCAGCAGAATGGGGCGCCGACATCGCTGTGGGCGACGGGCAAAGCCTGGGCCTGCCCATGAGCTTCGGCGGGCCATTCGTGGGCTACCTGTGCGCAAGCAAGAAGCTCATCCGCAAGATGCCTGGCCGCATCGTGGGCGCGACCCAGGACAAGGATGGGAAGCGCACTTTCGTGCTCACTCTTCAAGCCCGCGAGCAGCACATCCGCCGCGAGAAAGCGACGAGCAACATTTGCTCTAACCAAGGACTCATGTCACTCTACGTGACCATCTACATGGCTCTGATGGGCAAGAAAGGGTTGCGCGAGGTGAATGAGTTGAGCTACAGCGGCGCACACTACCTGGCCGACCAACTGTGCAAGACAGGCAAGTTTGAAATGGCCTATCCCGGCAAGCCCTATCTCAACGAGTTTGCCGTGAAAGTGCATGGCGACATCGACAAGCTGCAAGAGGACCTGCGCGGCATTCAAGGCGCGCAATTTGGCCTCAAGATTGCCGATGACCAACTGCTGCTTTGCGTCACCGAGACCCTGACCAAAGAGGACATTGACGTGGTGGTTGAGACTTGTAACAACTTAATTTAGGGAGGACGCTGACGATGAATAACGTATATTACGGAAAACTGATTTTCGAGCTTTCAGAAAAAGGCAGAGTGGGATATTCTCTCCCTGAAAATGAAATGAAGCAATACGGCCTGGAGCACATGCCCGCAAGCCTGTTGCGTGCCGAGGCTCCTGCCCTGCCCGAGGTTGACGAGCTCACCGTGGTGCGGCACTACACCAACATGAGCAACAACAACTTTGGCGTTGACACGGGCTTCTACCCATTAGGGTCATGTACCATGAAGTACAACCCCAAAATCAACGACGAGATGGCCGCTCACCGCAACTTCACCAGCCTGCACCCACTGCAAGCGGTGGAAAGCGTGCAGGGCGCGCTTGAGGTGTACTACAACCTGCAAGCCTCGCTGGCAGAAATCGGTGGCATGAGCGAGTTCACCTTGAACCCATTTGCGGGTGCCCATGGCGAGCTGACCGGCCTGATGGTGATTCGCTGCTACCACGAGAGCCGTGGCGACACGAAGCGCACCAAGATTATCGTTCCTGACAGCGCCCATGGCACTAACCCCGCCTCATCGGCCGTGTGTGGCCTTGATGTGGTGGTGGTCAAGAGCCGTCCCGACGGCACGGTGGACGTGGAAGACCTGAAACCGCTGCTGAGCGATGAAATCGCGGGCATGATGATGACAAACCCCAACACGTTAGGCCTCTTCGAGCATAACATTGCCGAAATCACGTCACTCGTGCACGAGTGTGGCGGCCTCATGTACTATGACGGCGCCAACCTGAACCCCTTGCTGGGCCGTTGCCGCCCGGGCGACTTGGGATTTGACGTGATGCACGTCAACTTGCACAAGACTTTCTCGACACCTCACGGCGGCGGCGGGCCTGGCGACGGCCCGGTGGGCGTGCGCAAGGGCTTGGAGCGCTTCCTGCCCAATCCTCGCGTGGTGCGCCATACCGATGCCAACGGCATACCCGAATCACCTGAATTCACGGTTGAATTTGGAGAGGAATCACTGGGCTCCATCTCGGGCTTCTTTGGCAACTTCGCTGTGATCATGCGCGCCTATGCCTATCTCCTAACCCTGGGCAAGGAACACATCAAGATGGCGGGCCCACTGGCGACACTGAACGCCAACTACATCATGAACTCGCTCAAAGATTGCTATGAGCTGCCTATCCCCACCGTGTGCAAACACGAGTTTGTGTTTGACGGCTTGAAGGACAAGAGCACGGGCGTCACCACGCTCGATGTGGCCAAGCGCCTGCTCGACTACGGCTTCCACGCGCCAACCATCTACTTCCCGCTCCTGTTCCACGAGGCGATCATGATTGAGCCCACCGAGAACGAGAGTAAGGAAACCCTTGATGGCTTCATCCACGTGATGAGGAAGATTGCCCAAGAGGCTATCGAAGAGCCCGACATGGTGAAAAGCGCTCCCCACAACACGCCCGTGCGCCGGCTCGACGACACACAGGCAGCGCTGCACCCGATCGTGACCTACAAGGAATTGACCGCAAATTAAAAACGACCCATAACTTTTCGGAGATTTCGGGAAAACCTCAAAGTGCTTCCGAAATCTCCGATTGATTGAAAGACATGAACAATTTTGATATTATCATCATCGGTGCGGGCCCTGGCGGCTATGAAATGGCGGCGGTGGCTGCCCAAAACGAGCTCTCGGTGGGCATTGTTGAGCAAGCCGACCTGGGCGGCACCTGCCTGAACCGCGGCTGCATTCCCACCAAGGCGCTTTGCCGCAATGCCGAGGTTCTCAACCTAATGAAAGACGCCACCGCTTTTGGCGTGACGGCAAGTGACTTGAAGTTTGACTACAAAGTGGCCTTCGAGCGCAAAAGCGAAGTCGTGAAACAACTGCGCGACGGCGTGGCCATGCTGCTCAACAACCCGCTCATCACGGTGATTGAGGGCGAGGGAAAATTCAAGGACGCGCACACCGTGACGGTTGGCGACCAAGAATACAGCGCAAAGAACATCGTGATTGCCACCGGGTCGTGCCCCAAGGGGATTCCCATCCCCGGTGCGGAGCTGGCGATGACAAGCGACGACATCCTGGCCATGGACACGCTGCCCAAGAGCTTGTGCATCATTGGCGGCGGGGTCATCGGCATGGAGTTTGCCGCTATCTTCAACAGCTTTGGCGTTGAAGTCACAGTCGTGGAGTTCATGAAAGAAATCCTGCCTCCGTTTGATAAAGACATCGCCAAGCGCCTCAGAACCACGCTCTCGAAGCGAGGCATCAACATCCACACCAACTCGGGGGTGAAGTCCATCGCCAAGAGCGAGAACGGCTACACAGTGACCTGGACGGCCAAGGGAAAAGACACCAGCATCGAGTGCGAGCAAGCGCTCATGGCTGTGGGACGCAAACCCGTCCTGCCCGAGGGACTTGACGCGATCGGCGTGGTCGTGGAGCGACAAGGCATCAAAGTGAACGACGACATGGAAACCAGCGTGAGCGGCATCTATGCCATTGGCGACGTGAATGGGCGCAGCATGCTGGCTCATGCCGCTACGGCACAAGGCATGCGCGCGCTCAACTCCATCTTGGGCGCTAACGACCAACTCAAACTCGACATTGTGCCGAGCGCAGTGTTCACCGTCCCCGAACTCTCGATGGTGGGCCTCACCGAGGAGCAATGCAAGGAAAGAGAAATCGACATCGTCGTCAAGAAAGGATTTTTCAGAGCCAATGGCAAGGCGCTCGCCATGGCAGAGCCCGACGGGCTCATCAAGATGATTGTGGATGCCAAGACGCGCATGATTCTGGGTTGCCACATCTGTGGCGCTCATGCCGCCGACCTCATTCAGGAGGTGGTGATGGCCATGAACGCCAACTGCACGGTCGACCAGCTGGCCAGCGCCATTCACGGGCACCCCACGCTCACCGAGGTGGTGCTGAACGTCGCCCGCCAGTTCTAAGCCACCAGGGCATCTCAAAGACAAGGAATTCTAATCTTCACGCATGAAAGAGAGGGTATGCCACAAAGCATATCCTCTCTTTATCTTGCGCAAGGCCGGGGATGAGGCGTTTCCACGCTCCCCCGCCAGGAGCTTCTTTTGACGAGGGGGCAACGGGCTGCCGCCGAGGGGATCCTCGTCATTTAGAACCCGATGGTTACATCCACGCTTTCGAGGTCGCACGTGAAGGGGGGGGTGAGTTTTGAAATCGTGATTTCGCCACCCAGCACTTGGCCAACAAATTCTTTCTTGACTGCCAGGATCACCCGGTGAGCCACATGCTCCAGCAGCAGGCTGGGCTTGGCCATCTCCCGGGCAAGAATCTCATAGAGGACGGCATAGTTGATCGTGCCGTCGAGTGCCTCATCGGTCATGGCCCGGTTCATGTCGCAAAACACTTTCAGCGTGACCTCGAAGTGGTTTCCCACTTTCCTTTCTTGCTCATCCACACCGTGGTAAGCAAAGAATTTACACTTATTTAATGTGATTGAGTTCATTTTCGATTCAATTCCAAGGGGTCGTCAGACGGCATCCAGACGTAAGCGCCCAGGTCAACGCCCTCGCGGGCGAACCGGTCTTGCCCATAGCGGTCGTAGCGCGCGCGCTCAGGCACCATGCTCTTGTCGCCACGGGCAATGGCATCGCTTCCGTTTCTCAAGCGATAGTCAAAGATGTATTTTTCCCGGTTAACGTAGAATTTCGGGTCGCCTTTCCACACATTGTTGAAAAAGTGACTATCGTCCTTCCCGTCGCTCTTGAAGAGCGTGTTGTGAATCCACACATTGGTGTTAGACAAGTCGCTTGCGATGTCGTTGATGTCGTAGTACAGGCCATACGAGACGCAATTGGCAATCACGCAGTCCAAGGTGCTGTAAGTTCCCGCCTCGTCGCGCTCGATGAGGCAAATATTTGATATTTTCCCGCTATTGTTGGGGCTAAACAGGTAGTTGTTGGCCAAGGTGCAGTTGGTGAGCCTGATTTTCCCACCGATGGCGGCAAACACATCGTCGGCCGCATCGCTGAACTCTGTCCCCTCGGCCTCGACCCATGCGTTGGCGCTCAAAAAACCGTAGCCCGCCGAGTTGTGAATCACGCAATTGAGCAGATAGAGCGACTGAATGCTGGGGTCCGAGCCGTACACTTGCAATCCCCAGCTGCTGCTGCGCATATCCACATAGCGCCAGTCGTTGCCAGCGCCACAGAGCGCCACGCCCCCCCACTGGCCACTCATGATGTCAAAGGGGATTTGCGCCACCACCTTGTCTAAGCGGTCACCTCGCAAGGTGATGGGCTTCTCGGCTGTACCGATGGCTTTGACCGTGCCTAAGCTCTTGAGCCACGCGTTGTCGTGAAAAAGCAGGCTCGCGCCCGGGTCAATCGTCAGTGTCACGCCTGGCATCACGGTCAGGGAGTCGTAGACGAGATAAGGGCGGTCGCTGGTGAGGTGTGTGTCTTGCTTGATGGTGTCGCCTCTCATGACAATCACGTCTTGCCCCCAAGCCGTGAGCACGACGTGCTGTGTCACCCCGTTGGTGACCAACTCGATGCGGTCTTTCGCCTCGGTAGGCTCGTCTTTCGACAGATGGTCGATATAGGCCTCTACAAACACATAGATGGAGTCTTCCCCCCTAATCTCAATGTCGTGAAACTCCTTGCCCTTGGTGCCGTCCACATTCAGGAAAAACTTGGCATCGCTGCTCTCGCCAGCCACTTTAATCGACGAGATGTTGATTTGCTTCTTTGCCTTGTTGTAGATGATAAATTGCTTGGTCGCGGTGCCCTTTTGCGTAATCACAGTGTCAAAGGCCACCGTGTCGGTCGAGAACGACAGCAAGTCACTGGAGCTCGTGGTAAAGTCATCGTTGATACAACTGCTTAGCGCTGTTGCCATTGTAGCGATGGAAAGCAGGATATAGAGAATTTTTTTCATCTGTTCAGTCGTTTACTTCCTATAAAACGTGGAAAGGCTCAAATTTATTGCTTTGCGGCACCACAAGCCCCCTACCCAAACGTCTACCCCTCCACCTCGCCGTCGTGCCAAGTTTGCTTTTTCTGTTTTTTTGTGAGTTCTTCGAAAACTTTCCCTAATTTTGCATTTGCTGCTGAACGCTACAATTTGCCGTTTTCTTGACAACATGACCATACTATTGCAAAAAAAACTTCCAAAAATGGTATTTTTTTTGTTATTTTGCATTTTACTCATGGCTTATGGCCTTGACTGCTAAAAAAAGATGAAACACCACTGGCCCGACATTCTCATCCTGCTCCTGACGCTTTCATGCCTTGCCTCGTGCGACGGCGGGGAGATGAGCAACGACGTGATTGCCCAAAACAACCGTTACGTGGTTACTTGCGACAGCGTGGCCGAGGGGCAATGGCACGCCAAGGCGCTCTCCCCCACCCACATTGTCACCAACTATGCCCCCACAGGCAGCGCGCCGGCAGGCGGCATAGTCAAATTCCGCCTGGCTTTCAACGGGAGAGACAACGAGTTAGCGTCATGCCAATACCACTATGCCCTCTTGGGGCAGGACTGCCAGGTGACCGGCTGCGTGCCCGACACCTTGCCTCACGGCATCCACGAGGCTTCCAGCACCTCGACCTTGCACTTGCGCGTGGACCTGAGCGCCATGGAGAAAAGCATGAGCGAAACCGGACACTACGTGACCGCAACTGGCGACACCCTCTATCGGGACGAGTTTCGGGGGGTGTGGGTTGCTGGCAACGTGAGGCCACTCACGTGGGATTTCACCTCCTTGGCGCTTCATGACGACCTGCGGCTGCACAAAACCAGCGAGCCGGGCATCTACGAGCTCACCCTGCGGCTGCATCCTGGGGAAAAGCCCCCGCATCGTCAAACGGAATGGAAAATCAGCCATCCCAATGCCAACTACCCGACCCTGCAAACGGGGCAGAACATCGTCGACGCTTGCTACAACATGGCTATCGACGACATTTCAACCAACCTGGGCTCCAAAGGCGACGGTCACGCCGCATTTGGAACATCGACACGCGACTACAGCCTCGCCTACCCTATCCTGCTCTCACTCTCCTACATCGATCCTGCGGCCGCTATGGAGGCCCTCAAGGCCCAGGTGACGGATGGAGTCATCGACCGAGGCTCAAAGTGGCCTATCACAACCAATGATGCCGCATGGGCAGCGGCCGCATGGGAGGTGTACAACGTGACCGGCAGCCGGCAATGGCTGGCATGGGCCTACCGAGTGCTCAAGAAAACGATCGACGAGGACTATGACACCAACTTCGATCCCAGCACGGGCTTGTTGCATGGCGGGTTTTCCCCTCCATCTTCCCTGTCGGCATTCCCCTCGTGGATGGAGGGAAAGGACATCTACGAAACGCATTGCCTGACCAATAACCTGCTCTACGAAAGGGCTTTTGAGATACTTAACGACATGAGTGACGAGTTGGGGGAGGCGTGCGACTACGGCAAGAAAGCCATTGCGCTCAAAGACGCCATCAACGGGACCTTGTGGAACGAGCGTCGCAACTGCTACAGCCCATACACCTACATCGCCGCCTACCCGGTACAGTCGCCTTGCATCGACAACCTGGGGCAAGCCCTCGGCGTGCTGTGGAACGTGGCCGACGATGACCGCGCCGAGCACTTGCTCATGAGCACGCCGCTGATGCCCTATGGCATCCCCCTCAGTTATCCGCGCAGCAAGGAGCGGGACCCGCTCAACACAAGCGAGATTACCTCGCCCGTGATTCAAGCGCTGTGGAACTTAGCTGCTGCCAAAACGGGCAACCTGAACATGCTTCGCCGCGGGCTTGGGGCAATGTACCGCTCCCAGGCCCTGTTTTGCGCCAACCAGGACGCTTGGAACGCCTACACAGGCGAGCCGATTGCCCCAGGCAGAGACAAGTTGGGCAGCGCGGCGGCCAGCGCAGCCATGGTTTTCCGCCTGTACGCGGGCATGACTTTCCTGCCTAACGGCATTGAGTTTAACCCCGTGATTCCCGTCTTTCTTAAGGGCGAGAAACACATCCTCAACTTCAAGTACCGCCAGGCCGTGCTCGACCTCACGATTACGGGGACTGGAAACGACATCGAGTCGTTCAGCATCGACGGCAAGGAGGGCAACGACAACTTTGTTGCCGCCGACCTCAAAGGGCGGCATCAGATCTCCATCAAGATGCGCGACCAGCCCACGGCTCACCAACAAGTGACGTTGGGCAACGAGGACATCGCCCTGCCTGAAACACCTGTGGTCCACTGGAGAAAAGACAGCGCGCAGATTCTCAATTTCCATGGAGCGACCAACTACCGCCTTGTTGTCAATGGGCAATACCGCTATGAAATCAACGACACCCTGTTCCGCCTAAACGGCAATGGCAGGCCATTTTCGGTCAATGCGATTGTGGGCATTGACCAATATGCCTTCAGCTACCTCTCTCAACCTTATTATCACATCGTGGATGCCAGCACAATCACGCCTAATGATTTCATTTACAGAGAGGATAACCCAATGGGGCTAATGTTTCACTACAACTCGGCAGAGGCGGGTACACACCTCATCTATGTGCGCTATGCCAATGGCAACAGTCACCAGCCGTGCCCCCTCTTTTCTGTCATGGCCAACGGACACTGGCAAGGCACTCTCGTCTTTCCCGCCCGTGGCGAGAACGAGTGGAAAAACAAAGGCTGGAGCAACATGGTGGCAATCGAGCTGCTTCGCGGCGACAACACGGTGGAGTTTCATCGCCCGCAACTGCCAGGACAAGAAGCCCGGGTCGTGATCGACCATGTGTGCTTGATGAAGAAGTGAGACCTACAGAACCAGCAAGTGCCCGCCTGGGGTTATTGTCTCCAAGCGGGCACTTGCATGTATGGCCGATGGCCAGTGGCTTTGAGGCTACAAGCGACCTCGCTATTTGCTCAATGCCTTGTCCATGTTTTGAGCAGCGCGGCGGCCATCGCCCATCGCGAGAATCACGGTCGCGCCACCTCGCACGATGTCACCTCCTGCAAAGAGGTCATCCACATTGCTCTGCATGGTTTCCTCGTTCACAATGATGGTGTTGCGGTTGCTCACGTTCAAGCCCTTGATGGATTTCGGGACAAGCTGGTTGGGTGAGACGCCTACGGCAACAATCACAATATCAACCGGGATTTCCTCAATCGCGCCCTCAATGGGCACTGGCTTGCGGCGACCCGACGCATCGGGTTCGCCCAATTCCATGCGCTGCACTTTCATGGCTTTCACAAATCCCTTGTCGTTACCAATATACTCAACAGGATTGTGCAAAGTCATGAACTCCACACCTTCCTCCTGGGCATGGCCGACCTCTTCAAGGCGAGCGGGCATTTCTTCCTGGCTACGGCGATAAACCAAGATCACACGCTTGGCCCCCATGCGCAGCGCGGTGCGCGTCGAGTCCATTGCCGTATTGCCGCCACCGATTACGGCGATGGTGTCGCCCTCAAGCACCGTGGTGTCGCCACCATGCCCAGCCTGCATCAAGTTGATGCGCGTGAGGTACTCGTTGCTCGACATCACGCCCTTGAGGTTTTCGCCTGGGATGTTCATGAATCGCGGGAACCCGGCCCCAGAGCCAACAAACACGCCCTTGAAGCCCATTTCGTGCAGATCGTCATAGGTTAAAGTCTTGCCAATCACCACGTCCTTCTCAAACTTGACACCCATCTTGCGCAAGCCGTCAATCTCAAAATCAACAATGCTGTTGGGCAAGCGGAACTCGGGGATGCCATACTTCAACACGCCGCCAATCTCATGCAACGCCTCGAAGACGGTCACCTCATAGCCTTTCTTGATCATGTCGCCTGCAAAGGACAGTCCTGACGGGCCAGAGCCAATCACGGCCACCTTGATGCCATTTCGTGGCTTCATCACAGGTTTCTCCTCGATGCCGCTGTTGCGCTGCCAGTCGGCGGCAAAACGCTCCAGGTAGCCGATAGCCACAGCCGGGTGCTTCATTTTGTTGTGAATGCACTTGCTCTCGCACTGCTTCTCTTGAGGGCACACGCGGCCACAGACGGCAGGGAGCGAGCTGGTTTCCTTGAGCGTGGCGGCTGCTGCTGCAAAGTTCCTGCGCTCGATGTTCTTGATGAATTTTGGGATATTGATGCTCACCGGGCATCCCGTCACACATTGCGGGTTGTTGCAGTCAAGGCAACGGCTGGCCTCAAGCACAGCCTGCTCCTCGCTGATGCCCTGGTTCACTTCCTCGTTACAGGTAATGCGGTATTTGGGGTCGAGTTGAGGCATCACCACGCGCTCAATGGCCGTGCGCTCCTTGGGTGACTTGCTGTTTCTCAAGTCTACACGCCACTGCTCATTGCGCGATTCGTCTATATTACTTTCCATGATTGTTCAAAAATTATGAATGACAAAAGAATAAATAAAAATCAATTGCGAAGACGCATCAAGAGTTCATCAAAATCGACCTGATGAGCGTCAAACTCCGGTCCCTCGACACACACGAAACGGGTCTTTCCGCCCACCGTCACCCGGCAAGCGCCACACATGCCCGTGCCGTCGACCATGATGGCATTGAGCGAGGCCACAGTGGGAATGTCATATTTTTTGGTGAGTAACGACACAAATTTCATCATGATAGCCGGCCCAATCGTCACGCAAAAGTCAACTTTCTCGCGCTTGATAACCTCTTCGACCCCAGCAGTGACCAAGCCCTTTTGGCCGTAGCTGCCGTCGTCGGTCATGATGATCACGTCATCGCTCGACGCGCGCACCTCGTCCTCAAGAATAATGAGGTCTTTGGAACGCCCTGCAAGCACGCTCACCACGCGATTGCCCGCCGCCTTCATGGCACGAATGATGGGCAACAGTGGAGCCACGCCCACGCCGCCGCCACAGCACAACACCGTGCCATATTTCTCGATGTGGGTGGCTTGGCCCAATGGCCCTACGACATCGGTCAGGCAGTCGCCAGGATTCAACGCAAGGATTTTCTGCGTGCTATTCCCTACAGCTTGAATCACCAGGGTAATCGTGCCAGCCTTGGGGTCGCTGTCGGCAATTGTTAACGGGATGCGCTCACCTTTTTCGCCGCAGCGCACAATCACGAAATGCCCTGCCTTGCGCACCTTGGCAATCAAGGGAGCCTCAACGACGAGCTTCGTGACTTTCTCTGAAAATTGTTCTTTACTTACAATTTTGTTCATGCTTATTTTCAAGAATTGAATTAGTTTTTAAAAAGTATGTGCAAATGTAGTAACAAAACTTGTTTTTGCCAAACTTTGCTTTCCCTTTTTCAGTATCAGGCAGTTATTCGCGCCGTCACAAGTTGCTTTTACCTCACTGCATCGTTGATGACGCGGCCTTGCAGCTTCTCGGCTAACTTTCTCCACTCTTTCTTGCCGAGGTAATCTTTGATGATCCTGGCATGCTCCATGCTGTGCATGTCGCTGCCCAGCATGTCGCACAGGTTATTGTTGACAAGCCACAGGGCGGCCTCGCGTGTCGCAGCGCCAAAATAGCCCGCCAGCGAGAGGATATTGACCTGGAAAGCCACTCCGGCGCTGTGCAACTGCTCGTAGCGGTCGTGGCGGCGATGGTAGTAGCGATAGCGCTCGGGATGGGCAAGAATGGGGTGATAGCCCTTGCACTGGAGGTCAAAGAGCAACTCGTCGATGCCAATGAGCTCTTGAACGAAAGAGTTCTCAAGAAGGATATAGTTACCTGGCATGGGGACGATGCGCCCCTGCTCGTAGAGCCCCATGTAGTAGTCGTCGATGCGGTATTCCGACGAATAGTCGAGCGCGATGTCCAACCCGGCCTCCCTCACGGCCTGGCAGAGCAAGTCGTAGGCGGCCTTGAGCGTTTCGGGGGTGTTCTCAAACGTGCCCTCGGTCGTGTGCGAGGTCAAGATCACATGGGTGATGCCCATGCTCATCTCGGCTCGGAGCATGTCGAGCGATTGGGCGATATTTTGCGAGCCATGGTCGACTCCCTGCAAGATGTGGCAATGGACATCGGTGTGATAAAACAGCTTCGTTTCTTCTTTCTTGCGGTGAAATAGATTGAGCATTTCCAGTTTCTTTTAAAATTCAGGCACAAAATTAGTAAAAATGATTGTTTCTTGATCATGCGGCCTGCCATAATTCGCCTTAAAATGAGATTTTTTCGTTTTTTCCTGACAACACTCATTGCTCAAGGATGGCCGTTCCCGGAACTTTCAAGATTTTGTCTTTGAGCATGGGCAACTTGTCGGCATCACTTTCGACGGTCATCACGCAGTCGTTGTCAAAACACCGCTCAACGACGCTCACCTCGTCACTTTTCACGATTTTCATGATGTGGTTCATGGCAAGATAGGGGAAGTTGAACCTGAGCCGCGCCTGCTCGTGACACTCGACGACGGTGGCGCGGGCGAGGGCTTGGCGGGCTGCCTCGCGATAGGCAGCAATCAGCCCTGACGTACCCAACTTGATGCCGCCGAAATAGCGGATGACCACGATGACGAGATTGGTGAGGCCAAAAGAGTTGATTTGCCCGAGAATGGGTTTCCCAGCCGTTCCCGACGGCTCTCCATTGTCGCTCGACAGGAACTCCTCACGCCGTGTGCCAATCATGTAGGCCCAGCAGCAATGACGCGCGTCGTGATACTCGCCAGCCAAGCGCCTCACCACCGCTTTCGCCTCGCTGGCCGTAACGACAGGAACGGCAAACGAGATGAACTTGCTCATCTTCTCTTTATACAATCCTTGTGATTCAGCCTTGATGGTTTTAAAAAAATCACTCATGATAACCGCAAAGTTAAGCGAAGTTGTGGAATATTTCAAAAGGAATTGCTAATTTTGTAGCAAAAATAACCCCAAACAAATGATTAATAAAGGAAGAATTACTCAAGTTTTTGGCATTCAATATCCTATTATCGCTGGCGGCATGGTGTGGTGCAGCGGCTGGCGGCTGGCCAGCGCGGTGAGCCAGGCTGGCGGCTTGGGCCTGATTGGCGCCGGCTCCATGACCGCCGAGGTGCTGCACGACCACATCGTGAAGTGCAAGGAAGCCTGCGGCGCACTCCCGTTTGGCGTAAACGTGCCCTTGATGAAGCCCCAGGCTGACGAGATGATGAAGATCATTGCCGAGTGCAAGGCTCCCATTGTATTCACCAGTGCAGGCAGCCCAAAGAAATGGACGGGCTGGCTCCACGAGCGCGGCATCAAAGTGGCTCACGTTGTCGCATCGTCGGCTTTCGCCAAGAAATGCGAGGCCGCCGGTGTCGACGCTGTTGTGGCCGAGGGATTTGAGGCCGGCGGGCATAACGGCAAGGAAGAGACGACCACGCTGTGCCTGATACCCGCCGTGCGCAAGGCGACAACCCTGCCCCTGATCGCTGCTGGCGGCATTGCCACGGGCGACGCCATCCTGGCCGCGCAATGCTTGGGTGCCGAGGGCGTGCAAATGGGCACTCGCTTTGCCCTGACCCGCGAGAGCTCGGCCAGCGAAGCCTTCAAGCAGCTGTGCCTGAGCCTCAACGAGGGTGACACCATGCTGCGGCTGCGCAAGCTGTCGCCCACCCGGCTGGTCAAGGGGGGCTTCATGGATGCCATCGTCGCTGCCGAGAACGCTGGCGCCAGCGAGCAGGAACTGCTCGAAATCATAGGCATTGGCAAGACGAAAACAGGCATTTTCGAGGGAGACTTAGAGCATGGCGAGCTGGAAATTGGCCAGGTCGCAAGCCTGCTCAACGGCCAGCCCATTCAGTCTGTCGCCGAGGTCATGGCCGAACTTGTCGAGGGCTACGAGCGTGCCCTGAAAGCATTGCGCTAAGCAATGAGGCGCATCTGACAGAATGCGAGACACAACAAGGAGTATTAACGATTATAAAAACAAAACAATTATGTCACAATGGTTTGAAACTAAAGTAAAATATGACAAAACGCTGGAAACAGGCGCTATCAAGGCCGTCACAGAGCCCTATCTTGTCGACGCCCTCTCGTTCACCGAAGCCGAGGCGCGCATTACCGAAGAAATGCAACCTTACATTTCGGGGGAATACACCGTTACCGCTGTGAAGAAATGCCGTTTCGACGATATCTTCTGGAACGATGGCGGCGACCGCTGGTTCAAGGTGAAAATCAACATGATTACCATCGACGAGAAAACCGGGGCCGAGAAACGCACGCCATCGTTCTATCTCGTACAGGCCAGCGATTTCCAGCAAGCGCTTGAAATTTTCACCAAGGGCATGAAAGGCACGCTCTTTGACTACGAGATTGCCCAGATCAACGAGACGGCGCTCATGGACGTGTTCACTGCCAACCTGAAAGAAACCATCGCCGACAAAGCGGCGAACAAGGCCTCTCAAGCATAACAAATCACGAAAGAATGCCAAGTATTCAACAAAACATTGAACTCGTCACCAGCCAACTCCCAAAGGGAGTGAGACTGGTGGCCGTGTCAAAATACCATCCTGTTGAGAAACTACAGGAAGCCTACGATGCCGGGCAGCGCATCTTTGGGGAAAGCAGGGCCCAAGAGCTCGTGAGCAAGTGCCCTCAACTCCCCGAAGACATTGAATGGCACTTTATCGGGCACCTGCAAACCAACAAGGCGCGCATGATCATGCCCAACGTCACGCTCATTCACGCCATCGACAGCATCAAGCTGCTCAAGGTGGTGAACAAAGAGGCCGCCCGCATCGGGCGCACCGTCGACACACTGCTCCAGCTCCATGTTGCCCAGGAGACGACCAAAAGCGGGTTTACCGTAGACGAACTGCTGAAAGCAGAAACCCTGCGCCAACTCGACGACCTGGACTTGGGCAACGTGCGCATCGGCGGGCTGATGGCCATGGCCACCAACACCAGCGACCACGCACAAGTTGCCAAAGAATTTGGCATCGCACGCAGCACCTTTGACGCGCTGAAAGCCGGATATTTTGCCGGCAACGATTATTTCAAGGAACTGAGCATGGGCATGAGCCACGATTGGCGCATCGCGGTCGACCAAGGCTCGACGATGATCCGCATCGGAACCGACCTATTTGGTGAACGAGAATATTGAAACCCACCCTAAAAATCAAACTAAAATGGCACAGCGAAAAAACCAATGGATAGCCATCGTCATGATGTATTTCCTTTTTGCAATGATTGCATTTGTGACTAACCTTTGCTCACCCATGGCCATCATTGTCAAGAACCAATTTGGAGCCTCTAATGCCGCTTCACAGCTCGGCAACACGGCCAATTTCATTGCCTATCTCGTCATGGGCATCCCCAGTGGATTCATTCTCAAGCAGATAGGCTACAAGAGAACCGCGCTTTTAGCCATCCTCATCGGCATTGCGGGGGTATTTATCCAGTACATGTCGGGGTGGAAGGAGATTGAAAGTTTCTGGGTGTATCTCATCGGGGCATTCATTTCGGGCCTCACCATGTGCATGCTCAACACCGTCGTGAATCCCTTGCTGAACTCCTTGGGCGGCGGCGGCAACAGAGGCAACCAGCTGGTGCAATTCGGCGGCGTGTGCAGCTCCATCTCGGCCGTGGCAGTGACCATCATCATGGGTTCGCTGATTGGCGATGCGGCAAAAGCCCACATCTCGGATGCGACTCCAGCGCTATTCATTGCCATGGGCGTGTTTGCCATTGCTTTCGTGGGGCTCCTCTTTACCCGAATCGAAGAGCCGCAAGAAGCGCACGACGAGCAGAAGACAAGCGCCACCTCGGGAAAAAGGTACAGCGCATTCTCATTCCGCCACTTCAACCTAGGAATCTTGGCCATCTTCCTCTATATGGGGTTAGAGGTTGGCCCGCCGACCTACATTCTCCAGTTTCTAACAGCCGACAAGCATGAAATGAAGACCGCCAAGGTTGAGGTGCTTCAACACTACGAAAGCCAAAGCGATCCCAAGTTCATGACTGCCCACCAGGCCGCAAGCGCCTACGTGGCCCTGACCACCAATCTCCAGCAAGGCAGCCAAGCGCACGCGACCGAGGTCAACCAGCAAATTGCCGAGGTTGAGCAAAAAATCGCTAAAAAGGACATGACCTCTGCCACCCTTTCAAAAGCCGTGCCAGGCATCGGCATGAATGCGGGCATCGCGGGAACGCTTGTCGCGGTTTACTGGCTGTTGATGCTTGTGGGCCGCCTGCTTGGCGGAGTGGTTGGCGGGAAAGTGAGCAGCCGCGCACAAGTCACGACAGCCTCCCTGGCGAGTATTGTCCTGTTGCTGTTAGGCATGTTGCTGCCCGAAAGCATCACCGTGCGCATACCAGGCATTGACTGGTCAACCCTCAGCGTGATCTCTGCCCAAGCGCCCATTGGAATCTTTTGCTTTATCCTCATTGGCTTGTTCACGTCCATCATGTGGGGCGGCATCTTCAACATGGCCGTCGAGGGCCTTGGCAAATACATTAAAATCGCCTCTGGGGCATTCATGACCATGGTGTTTGGCTGCGCGATTCTCATCCCCCTCCAAGGCTGGGTGGCAGACTTGTCGGGCAGCTACATCGTGAGTTTTTCCTGCGTGATTGTGTGTGCGGCCTACATTCTCTTCTACGCGCTTATCGGCAGCAAGAACGTGAACAAGGACATCCCCACCGATTGAGCCCAAAATGGCAGTTGCGTGGCGCGGCTTGCCTCACATTCTACCGTCTTGACGAAGAATTTTCAAATATATCGGGGAAAAAGTTTGGTCGTTTCTGAAAAATGCAGTATCTTTGCACTCGCAAAATGGAAATGGCGGGATAGCTCAGTTGGTTAGAGCGTCGGATTCATAACCCGGAGGTCCCGAGTTCAATTCTCGGTCCCGCTACCACAAGGGGGGAGACTCATGAAGAGCCTCCCTCTTTGTTTATCCAGGGATTTGCAGTAACTTTACACGGCATAATGAAAAATGAACACTGAAAACATCGAGAAAAAGATGGCGCAGCCCATTTTCCACATCGTGGGAGGCATTGCCGATGACCTGCAGCGAGAATGCTACGTGGTGGGCGGCTACGTGCGCGACATCATGCTCGGACGGCCTACCAGCGACATCGACTTCGTGACGGTGGGCAGCGGCATTGAGGTGGCGCGTGCAGTCCACGAGCGGCTTGGCAAGAAGAAATCAACCTTGTCGGTTTTCAAGACCTACGGCACAGCCCAAGTGAAGGCTCGCGGGATGGAATTGGAATTTGTGGGGGCACGGCGCGAGTCCTACCGTCGCGACAGCCGCAATCCTATCGTGGAGGACGGCACGCTCGATGACGACCAAAAGCGCCGTGACTTCACCATTAACGCAATGGCCATCTCGGTGAACGCGGACACCTACGGCAAGCTCCTTGACCCCTTTGACGGCATCGGTGACTTGAGACGGAAAATCGTTCGCACTCCGTTGAATCCCGACATCACATTCAGCGACGACCCGCTGCGCATGATGCGCGCCGTGCGCTTTGCGACCCAGCTGAATTTTGACATTTTTCCCGAAACGCTGGAGGCCATCCAACGCAATGCCCAGCGCATAAAGATCATCACCAAGGAACGCATTGCCGACGAGCTGTTCAAAATCATTCGCTCAAGCGACCCCTCACGCGGTTTCACGCTGCTTGACGAGTGCGGCCTGCTATCGCTCATCTTTCCCGAACTTGCCGCGCTCAAGGGCATCGACACGAGCCACGGGCGCGGCCACAAAGACAATTTCCTGCACACCCTGAAAGTGCTTGACAACGTTGCTGCCCAAAGCGACAACGAGTGGCTGCGCTGGGCGGCCGTCATGCATGACATTGGCAAACCCATCACCAAGCATTGGGACGAGAAGCAAGGGTGGACGTTTCACAACCATAACTTCATCGGCGAGAAGATGGTGCCTAAGATTTTCGGCAAGATGAAGTTTCCACTCAACGAGCACATGAAATATGTGAAAAAGCTGGTGGGGCTGCACATGCGCCCCATTGCCATCGTTGACGACGAAGTGACCGATAGCGCGGTGCGGCGACTGCTGTTTGACGCTGGCGACGACATTGACGACCTGATGCTCCTGTGCAGCGCCGACATCACGAGCAAGAACACCGAGAAGGTGAAGCGCTACCGCGACAACTTCCTCCTCGTGAAGCAGAAGTTGGTCGATATTGAAGAAAAAGACCGCATCCGCAATTTCCAACCCCCAATCGGCGGCGAGGAAATCATGAAAATCTTTGGACTTCCCCCATCCAAGCCTGTGGGCGAGATTAAAGATGCCATCAAGGATGCCATCCTTGACGGGAAAATCGCCAACGACCGCCGTCAAGCTTACGCGTTCATGCTGCAAAAAGCCGCCGAGCTGGGGCTTTCTCCCCTATAGAAGCCACACCCATCGAGGCAAGCGGCTATATTACCATCAACAGGACGGGAACGGGTATGTGCCCCTTGACGGTATAGAGGATGTCGCTTGTGTAGGTGCTACAGCCGGAGTAAATGTGCCCTCGCGAGAAAGTCATCACGATGTCGCTCATGAAACTGCTGCGGCCCAGGTAGAGATATTGCCCGTCAAAAGTATAAATGATGTCGCTGCTGTAGGCACTGCGGCCCTGATAGACGTATTTCCCGTCCCAAGAGCACAAAATATCGCTTGAATACTGGCTTTTCCCCTGAAACACGTACTTTCCGTCCCAGGAGTACAAGATGTCGCTCGTGTAGGTGCTGTTCCCCTTATAGAGGTATTTCCCATCAAAGGTGTAGAGCACGTCGCTCGTGTAGCTGCTATTGCCTCTCAGCAGCTGTGAGGCACCGGCCAGCAGCGGGATGTGCAGCAGAAACACGATGAGCGAGCAGGCAAAGACTGAAGAAAATCGTTTCATTGTTTTTTGGTCAAATTTAAGCAGAAAATAATTAAAAATCAAATAAAAACAACTACATTTGCAGTTGTTTTTAGAGAGACTGAAAAACAGCACCTGTCCAAACATGAAACTAAATAAAACCGAGACAAGGAAAACGTTGGTTCAACTCGTGAAGTATGGCGTTATCGGTGCGAGTAACACCCTCATCACGTTAGCCTCATTTTACGTGCTCAATTCACAGTTAGGCGTTCCCTACACCTTTAGCAACGTGATTGGCTATGTGCTCGGAGTGGTCAACAGTTTCGTGTGGAACCGCACGTGGGTGTTCAAGGCCAAGAGCAACGTGAAGCGCGAGGCGGTTTTGTTCATCATTGGCTTCTTGGCGTGCTGGGTGCTGCAAATGGCAGTGAGCGTGTTCTTGCTTGAGGGTCTTCGATGGAAATCCCTGCCTCAAGACATCATTCCGTTTTTCCCTATGGAAAAGCCAGGGCAAAACATTGTGATGGTCATTGCCATGGTATTCTACACCCTGGCCAACTACATCTACAACCGAATGGTGACTTTCAAGGAGCAGGAGAAACAATAATCCCCACGTTCACAATCCCTTGAAGGGTGTCACAATCGCTTATTCCAGGCCAAACGACCACTCGGCGCAACTGGCCATGCCGCATGGCGCGAGCGACAACGGCACTGGCTTGATACAGGCCTCCGAATCCTGCGCTTTTCAGTTTTCCTCGCTCGTCGGCAAAGCTAAAGCTCACTCGCCTGCGCGATAACTCGCCTCCACTTCCCAGAAAGTCAACCACCAACCGCAAGTCCTTGAAAGGATAGGATGTGCTGTGCCTCACTACAAGAGTCACATCATAGCTCCCAGTAGAGTCGTCCACCTGCGGAGTGAGGTAAATGGGCGTGCTGGAGAGCCATCCCTCGTCGGGCACGTCTCGAAAGTCGCTATAAGAAGTATGCTCGGGCGAACAAGCGCCTAAGCATACTACCATTAGCGTGAGTGTAATGAGTAGAGCCAGCCTACTGCTTTTGGTCCTGATTTTGCTGTTGTGGCTTTGGAGCATCGTTATTCTTGCTGTTGCCTTGTCTTGACCCTTGTTGCCGTCGCTGTTGGCTGTCTCCATTGGGCCTGCCGCCTTGTCGGGCTCTCGCCTGCTGGGCGCCACCAGGGCGCTGGCCGCGTTGGCGCTGATTGCCGCCAGCCTGCGCTTGCTGATGGGCAGGCTTCGGACTCTCGCCCTCGGTCTTGCCAACCCGAGCAGTCTTGCTCTTCCTTTTCTTCTTCTTTTTGTCGAAACGGTTGATGGCGTCTTGCCCTAAAATGTCGCCAAAAGCCTTGCGCTCGACTCTACTGGCGCTGCCATCGGCACTCAAGGCATCGGGCTTCTCGCCCTTTTTGTTCAGTTCCATCACCTCGAATATGCGCTCAACAGGAATGGTCACGAGATTGGCCGGGCCGCTCTTTTCGGTCGAGAATGTGACTTCTCGCTTGAAGATATCGGTCTTGAAGGGATAATACAAGTGATCTTTGGTTTCCAACTTCACATCGCGGGGGGGCATCTGCTTTAAGGCCTCGACATATTCGTCGACTTCAAAGTTGATGCAGCACTTGAGCTTGGCGCACTGACCCGCCAGTTTCTGGGGGTTCAAGGAGATGTCCTGATAACGTGCGGCACTGGTAGAAACCGAGACGAAACTGCTCATCCAGCTGGCACAACACAACGGGCGGCCACAAGGGCCAATTCCCCCAATGCGCCCAGCCTCCTGGCGCGCGCCTATCTGCTTCATCTCTACGCGTATTTTGAACACGTCGGCCAGCACCTTAATGAGTTGCCTGAAATCCACACGCTCATCGGCAATGTAGTAGAAGATGGCTTTGTTGCCATCGCCCTGGTACTCCACATCGCCAATCTTCATTTTAAGATTGAGGTCGGCAGCGATCTTGCGAGAGCGTATCATGGTGTCAACCTCCTTGGCCTTGGCCTCCTCCCAACGCTCGAGGTCGCTGGGTTTCGCCTTGCGGAACACGCGCAGAATCTCGAAATCGGGTTTCAGATTGGCCTTTTTCATCTGTAATTTCACCAGTCGCCCCATCATGGACACGCGCCCGATGTCGTGGCCGGGACTTGCCTCCACCGCCACCAAGTCGCCCACCTTGAGCGGGATGTGGGCGCTATTGCGATAGAATCCTTTGCGTGTGTTCTTAAAGTGGACCTCAATCACATCAAAGTCGGTTGCCTCGCCGGGAATGTCGGCAAGCCAGTTGGTGCATTCCAAATTGCAGCGCACGTCGTTTCGGCAACTCTCGCACGAGCAATTGTGGCAAGCGACGCACTGTGAGGCATGCAAGTCATTCCCTTCGGCAGATTGACGCTCATGACCCACACGGTTGGACTCTTTGAGTTGATCCTTATCGTTTGTCATGTGGCACTACAATTTATTTAGCGTAACTCACGGCACGGGTTTCACGGATAACGGTGATGCGCACTTGTCCTGGATAAGTGAGTTCGTCTTGTATTTTCTGAGCAATCTCGGTGCTCAGTTTCTCGGTTTCGGCATCGGTAATCTTGTCGGCTCCCACAATGACCCTCAACTCTCGGCCAGCCTGAATAGCATAGGTTTTCACCACGCCAGGATAGCTCAAGGCAAGTTTCTCAAGGTCGTTGAGTCGCTTAATGTAGGCCTCGACCACCTCGCGGCGTGCACCGGGACGCGCGCCCGAGATGGCATCACACACCTGCACGATGGGCGCATACATGCTTTTGGCCTCTTCCTCGTCGTGGTGAGCGCCAATCGCATTGCAAATGTCGGGTTTCTCTTTAAACTTCTCGGCAAGTTTCATGCCCAAAATCGCATGTGGCAATTCGGGCTCTTCGTCGGGCACTTTGCCAATGTCGTGAAGCAGCCCGGCACGACGCGCCTTCTTGGGATTCAACCCAAGCTCGCTGGCCATAATGGCGCACAGGTTGGCGGTCTCACGTGAGTGCTGGAGCAAGTTTTGGCCATAGCTGGAACGGTACTTCATCTTGCCGATGAGGCGAATCATCTCGGGGTGCAGGCCGTGAATACCCAGGTCGATTGTGGTGCGCTTGCCCGTTTCGATGATTTCCTCCTCGACTTGCTTTTTGACCTTTGCCACCACTTCCTCGATGCGTGCGGGATGAATGCGGCCGTCGGCCACCAGCTGATGCAGCGCCAGTCGCGCAATCTCGCGCCGCACGGGGTCGAATCCCGAAAGCACGATGGCCTCGGGGGTGTCGTCAACAATGATTTCAACGCCCGTTGCAGCCTCAAGGGCGCGGATGTTGCGGCCCTCACGGCCGATAATGCGCCCTTTTATATCGTCGTTATCGATGTGAAACACGGTCACCGCATTCTCGATGGCCGTTTCGGTCGCCACGCGCTGGATGGACTCTACGATGATGCGCTTAGCCTCTTTGTTGGCCGTCATTTTGGCATCGTCCATGATGTCGTTGATATAACTGGCAGCTGCGGTTTTGGCCTCGTCTTTCAACGACTCCACAAGTTTCTCCTTGGCTTCATCGGCCGAGAGGCCGCTCACGTGCTCAAGCGTGTTGCGCACGTTTTTCTCCATTTTATCCACTTCCTTTTTCCGGTTCTCCAGCATGGCGTTTTGGTTGTCGAGCGCCCGTTTTTGCTCGTCGACCTCGTTTTTCTTGCGCTGCAAGTCGCCTTGCTGCTGGTTGAGCTGCATCTCGCGCTGCTTGTTTTTGGCCTCGACGGCTTGTGCTTTCTGCTCGCGTGCGCTGGCTTGCTTCTCGGCCTCGCTCTTGATTTTGAGCCCTTCTTCCTTGCCCTTGATTCGTTCGTTATTTTTCAGCACCTCGGCCTCCAGTTTCGCCTTTTCAAGAATGGAATTAGCTTGTGACTTGGCATTCTTGCGAGAAACCACCAGAGTGCCAGCAATGCCTAAGGCAAGTGCGACTACCGCAATAATAATGTTTAGTATCATTTCATGTAAAAGTTAAATATATATAATAAAAAAACACCGTTATTTCCCCTTGTGGCCAAAAGCATGAACACTTCCAGCCGGGAACACTACGGTGCAGGAACCTAAATCCAATCTTAGCCTTGCCGGCTTCATGGCAACACCCAGTGCCACCACGCCGCCAGCCCTTGATTAAACCTTGATCACGATTTCGTCAAGTTGCTTTTCAAAAGCAGCCAAAAACTCGTTTGTTGTGATATTGTCGCGATACGCCTGTCCATACAAGCGCGCAAACTGAAACGCGACTCGTGCCATGACCTCTTCGCTCGTGCTCATGTCTCGAAACCGGACCATGTACCTGTTCCACAAAGTGTTCACAAGTTTTTCCGTTTCGCGATACCATGGCTCGTCCTCGCGAGGGATGCAAAGCGGAATGGGCTTCACATCGGCCAGTCTTATGGTGATATTTATCTTATCTTCAGTTTTCGCCATTGCATCATTCATTTAGTTGAGAGATGCATTTGTCAATATCCCGCACCAAATTGGAGATCATGCTACGCGCCTGTGCCGCCTTTTCCTGGTCGGGTACAATGCTACGGGCCATTTTAAGGTATTCATTATCCTGATGCAATTTCTCATTCTCCATGCGCAGGTTGTCTACCTCTTCTTGCATCGTTGCAAGTTGAACATCAAGCTCCTCTTTTTCAGCAGCAAGCACACGGTATTTCTCAATCAACACATTGCTTTTGCTGACCAGTCGTGCAAGAGTATCTTGAAGTTCTGTAGCCATTTCGCTCCAAATATTTTACAAAAGTAAGTAATTTTTCCATATTATCCCAATTCTCGCCTCGTTTTTCAAATTAAAAATGCACATGGCGGGCACACGGCGGGGCTAAAAGTCGAGTTGGGAAAGGTCGAGCCTGTCGCTGTCGGTCAATGGGCGAGCGACTTTGCAGGGAACGCCTGCCGCGACCACGCCTGGCGGGACGCTTTGGTTCACCACACTGCCCGCTCCTATCACACTCCCCTCGCCTATCGTCACGCCACCGCACACGGTGCAGTTGGCGCCTATCCACACATTGTCCTCAATGGTGATGGGAGCCGAGGTCTCGTAGGCGCCACTGCCTCGCTGCTGCGGGTCGAGCGGGTGGCCTGGGCATGCCAACACCACCCCCGGTCCCAAAAGGACGCTCCGCCCGATAGTGATGGGCGAGGTGTCGAGCATCACGCAATTGTAGTTGACCAGCGCGAATCCCTTGAAATGGATATTGAACCCGAAATCGCAATGGAAATCGGGCATCAGATAGACTGAAGCGTGATAAGTGCCGAACAGGCGCTGCAAGAGGTCATGCTGTTTCCTCGCGTCGGTGGGGTCACAGTGGTTGAATTGCCAGCACAGCATGCGTGCCTTCTCCACCAAATTGCGCGGGATGTGCATGGCATTGCCCACAAAGGGGCGTTGCTCCTGAAGGCGTGATAAAATGTCCTTTGTCATTCTTGCGCCAATGAAATTTCACTGGGAGAGGCTTCCCTTGGGCGTTTGGCTCAGTTGTTTTGCGATCAAATCGGTCAATTTCTCTTGATCGGGCACAGCGTGCAGGGGGATTGCGAAATATTGGTACCGGCGCACGCGCATGACGAGCAAGATGCAGGCACCTTTCCTGTAAGCGGCCTTGAAGTCGGTCCACGGGAGCAAGCGGGGCTGCATTTTCGCGTCGGCGAAAGTGAGCGCGATGCCTTGCTCGCTCACCTGAACCTCCTTGTCTGCAATCGAGTAGCGGGTTTCGACCGTGAGCATATAGTTAAAGAAAACGATAGCCATCACCATGGGCACTGCCGCCATGAGCGCCATGGCGGCAACGAGCAGGAAACGGGCATCGACCGTCGCAAGCCCAATCAGGAACAACAGCGGCAAGACAAACCACAGCCAATTGGCAGCCAGGAAATTGGCAAACACAATCTTGGCATAGTCGCTCGCCGAAAGATGGCAACGAAACGTCACTTTCTCTTGCCAGGATGACTCACCATTTTGCGGTGGCGCTCAATCTCCTCATAGCCCTTGCGGTAGGTTTCCATGTTCTTGGGGATGAGGAGCTGGCAATAGCCCGTGCCCTGGGCATTGTAGAGCCTCGACTTGTTGAAGTAACGCTGTCCGTTGCCCCGGCGAATGCTGAACACGCTATCCTTGCGCTGCATCACCACATCGCATTGTGGAGCATGATTGTCCTTGCCCGCGCCTTGCAGGCACTCGGGGATGCCGCCTTCCCAAAGCCACACGGGGAACGTCTCGGCACAGGGCGGATAGCCCAGCCCTATCCACATGGTCGTGAGCAGAGGGTTCTCGCCAGGCAGCACGCCCTCAATCACCGTCGTGGCCGAAGAGCAGTAACGCGAAATGAAGTCCTGCTCAACGAGCCAGGTAACCGTTGTGTCGCAAGTGAAATCCTTGCGTAGCAAACTGTGATAGAACGTTTTTGACAATTCCTCGGTGAACACAGCTGGCGTGATATTGGCAGCAGCGACATGAGGAGCCAGCAGGGTTTTCTCGGTCTCCTCGCGAATGTAGCCCATCCCCTGGTCCACAGCGCCATGGTGGGAGTAGTTGGTGCGATAGAGGATACCCTCTGGGGCATCTTTGAGGTCATATTTCTCCCAATTCCAGTTGCCCACTTCAAAGTAAGCCCCACAGCCCAGAGCGTCAATCACGCCAAAGTTGGCTTGCACCCTCATGGGCTTGGGGAGCTGGTGGAGAAATGCCTCAAACTCATCGACCGTGGCACAGCTTTGCAGTGCGAGGCGCATCAATTCTCCCTCGTGGTCCATCACTTTCACCGACGGATCGTTGTCAAGATTATAGGAAGCGGTATTCATGATAGCAAAACCTTTCTCGTTATAGCCCATCCACACGGCAGTGTCGTTGAAATCAGTGGCATCCAAGAGTCCCACAAACGCATAATGGCCATCGCGTGCCGGGAAAGCCTTCACCCGATTGTTCAGTTCGTCGGTGTCGCGGTGCTTCCACAACAATGGGCGGCCATTGGCGGTCAAGCGACCCGACACAATGGCCGAAGTGCAGGGCCAGGCACTGGTTGAGCACGCGACCAACAGCAGGATTAAAAAAAATTTCTTAGTCATGATGATGATTTTTAATGAATATGTATGCTATGCAAGGAAACGCTCAAAACGGCTCATCGGCGTTCCCTTTGAACTTGCCTGTCAACAGCCACCACTCAAACTTGACAAGATGCACCTGCCGCCTGAGGCGCTTGGGCTCCTTGATGAGGCGATAGGCAAACTCCAGGTTGTGATCGACCCACCAGCGAGGAGCGCGCTGCACGTGACCGGTGTAGACATCGAAACTGCCCCCGAGCCCCTGGTAGATGGCCGGGTGGCGCTTTTGCAACTCCTCCATGAGGAGTTCCTGCTTGGGAGAGCCCATGGCCACAAAGACCACGTCGGGCTTCAGGGCCACAATCTCGTCGATGACTTGCTGGCGCATCGAGGAAGTCGTGAGATAGCCATCGTGGTAGCCCGCCACTTGAACGCCAGGATAGTCCTTTTTAAGTTTTCGGACCGTAGCCTCAACAACCTCTTGCTTGCTGCCCAGCAAATAGAACGATTTCTCTTTGTGAAATCGCTCAACGATGTTGAGCCACAGCTCGCACCCTGGCAATTTCACGGCATCGGCACAGCCATGCTGGCGCAGCGCCTTCATGGCTCCCATGCCGTCGCAATAGCCAATATTGCGGTTGATCAACGCGCGGGTCGCTGGAGTCGCATGGAGGATTTTCTCGGCATTAATGGCCACAAGAATCCCTTTCTTAGCATCGATAAAATCAATAATCTGGCCGAACGAGGAGAAAGGGTAAACCTCTACCCCATTGAGCGCTATTTTCTTGATATTTTCCATGAGTAACCTATTTTAACTGCTATTGCTGGCGACGTTGGCGCGTCCTGATGAATTTTGAGGGATTACCGCCCACAATGGAGTAAGGCGGAAAATCCTTAGTCAGGACACAGCCTGCCGCAACAATTGTCCCTCTGGCAATGTGCCGCCCAGGCGTCATCATCACATTGCGTCCAATCCAAACGTCATCTTCAATCACCGTGACCCGGCGCGGGCTATTGCCCTGCTGGCTCATGGGGATATCGGTCTTGTCGAATCGATGATTGGCTGCAAAAACGTAGCAATTGGGTGCCATCATCACATCGCTGCCGATGACGATGTCGCTGGGGAGATGGGCATGCACACCTATACCTGAGTTGTCGCCAATAACAAGATGGCAACCCGACGAGAAATAGGCCATGCGCTCTACATTCACATTCTTGCCACACTTCATGAAGATGTGCTTGCAGATGTGGTAGCGCAGCCACTTCGAGGGCTTGCCAAGCAACGGGACATAACTGGGCGGAAGATAACGCGCAAAAGCGTAATAGGCCAACAGGCAAAATAACCGGAAGGGGTTCATCATGTTCACAATTAAATTACTGGCCTTAGACACAACACATTAGTGACGTCGCATCTTGTACCTCTCGACAACGTGTTTAGCCAACCGGTCAATCAACTTTTGAATTTTCTCAACCGACTGTCGATCGGGATTGTACCGGCAATGGCCAGTGTACAATTCCCACAAGATACCGCCGCCGTCATAGTAGGAAAGCGCAGCCTGGTCAAAAACCTTTTTCCTCTCGAACATGTCAATGTGCGTCTTAAGGCGGTTAATATATAACTTTGGGTTATAGAACAACTTGTTGTCAAACTCAACTTCCAATCCCCAGCCATATTTCTTTACCATGTCGCAAATGTGCTCAAATCGGGTCAAGTCCATATTGGGGCGCAGGAAATAATTCGTCTGTACATAAATGTAATCAAATCCTTTTTTGCTCCCTTTCCACAGCGCGGGCGATGTGAAATAGGGAATCCAGTAGAGTTTGAGCCGCTTGTCGTGCAGATATTTTGAGATTTGAGTAGTGAGTGCCTCGTTGTCAACCACATTCTCGTCAACCCAATAGAATCCCTCTAAGTCAATGTTTCTAAAATGGCATCTCTTGAATTGTGCAATCACTTGGTCAATATACCACTTTTGGGAACGTGACCTGTCATTTAGGCTCTTGAAATTCAACTTCCTGCCGCTAAGTCTTCCCCAGCCCCCTTGCCCAATAGCAGGTGTGGGCAGCGTGATGACGACCTTGTGGCGGAAAGGTGGATTCCCTAAAATCCTCTTTTGCTCCTCGATGCAGTCATCAAGCGCATGGAGCGCACGAGCTGGCTGGAAAGTTTTATCGATGAGCCGTTGCCAATCTTGTTTTTTGGAAATCTCCTGTGACGACTTGTGATAGGCATACAGCAGCCTGCCATTGATCTTAAACTCAATCATCAGGAATCCTTGAAACAACCACTCCACATGGCCGTCCTGGAATCGGTGGGTCACGTAGGGCACAAACTGCTCTTTGGTCCACGGCAGGCGGTTCTCGCCCCCGCAATAAATCAAGGCTATATCGGGAACAGTATTGTTTGTTCCATAATGGCCCACATCGGCCGGGATGCCTGCTGAGCTTGTGCTCAAAGCGAGCAACAGGCAAAGGGCTGTCGATGCCACGCGTTCCAAGTGTTTCATGCTCATTGCTTGGCTAAGAGTTGCTTATAGACACTTTCCAACTGCTGGGCTACACAATCGGGATAATAATTTTTGACGACTTGCTGTGACTTCGTGGCAAACTTGCCCAGCAGCTCCCGATGGCTCAAATGCTGCTCTATCGCATTCCACAGCGCTTCCTTATCGCCAGGATCGATGAGAATGCCATTCACCTGGTCTTCCACAATGGAAGGGATGCCCCCGATTCGGGTTGAAATAATCGACTGGCCATAGGACATGGCCTCGAGCAGGCAAATCGGCACACCCTCGATATAGGAAGGGAGAATTTGCAGATTGCATTGGTTGAGCAACCTCACCTTTTGCTCTTGAATAACCCAACCCTCAAAAGTAACAATGTCTTCGAGACGATTGTCCTTGACTTGCCGCAAGAAACGGTCGACCTCGCCATCGCCACACACGTGCAGCAAGAAATGGCCTTGCAGTTGCTCACGATGCGCAGCAAGCACGTCGAGCAAGTCGAAAATCCCCTTTTCCTCTTTGATCGTCCCGAGGAATAACGCCTCAATCTTTTTCTGTGGGTCGGTCTTGATGCGCTCTAAAGTGGGGAATGGAACAAGATTGCTTATCACATCGACGTGCTTGAGTCCTATTTCCTGGGTAAAAAACGCTTTCCAAACGGGCGACAAGGCCAGAATGCGATCACATTTCATGAGGTTAGACTTCACAAAGTCCCGATTTGCCTCATAATAGGTCTTAAACGAGCCTGCATGAATGTGCATAATCACTTGGCGTCGCATCAATTTAGCCAATTTCATGAACAGCACCGAACGCCGAAAGCTCACATTTGACGCAGTGTGGATGTGGACAATCGAAAGGTCGCTGCTGGCGAGCAACTTCCAGAACAACAGCCAAAATGCCGACAAGGCGCAGTAAAGTTTTCTTAACTTGCTACCCGGACAAGAGTTGACGATGACATTGAACTCATCGAACACATCACTATTGTAGTAGGAAAGAACCTGGGCGATTCCTCCCAGCGGCGGGTTGAAATCGGGCCCTACCGAGATGACTTTTTTTGATATATTCCTATTTACCATAGCAGCTCTAACTCTCTGTATTCTCTATATGGGTAGCATGCTTTCACTTTTCAAGCATTTTTTTCATAGGCACGTTATCGAAAATTGTAGACTACAATCATGGATAACGCAAAATAGACATACATCCTTTTCCAATTGAGCACGTGCCGGTTCTCGTACCATGCCACTACACCATAGCCTGCAATAATGAGCGTGAATGGCATGTGGGGCCACTGGTAGCGGTCATGCAAGGCGAACAGCGTGAAGAGCAGCATGAAGGTGTCTAACGCCCAAAATAGCACCATGGGAACCAAGTCAAACTTCTTGAATCGAATGATGCCATACAACCCATAGGCAAAGAAAAACGAATATATCAACTTGCAAAACGAGGAGAAACTGTAGAGGGTGATATAATTCACTTTCATGCTATCGTCGGTGAGCATTGTGGGGAATGGGCCGAAAAAAGCCGCAAGCGTATTGGTTAGAAACATCATGCTGGAGGAGATGCCCCGGCTCTTACTTCTCGCAAGTTCTTGCAAAATGTCATAACTGTATCCTCGCTGGAGCGCAATCTCGTCGATCGTTTGATAGTAATATATCGTCGCTACTCCTAACATCACCAGCATAAACACATAAAAGTAACGCTTGACCAAGGGAAGCCTCAAAGCAATGACGAACAGGATGCAGGCTACCAACATGTAGAACACGGGCAAGCGGAACAACAAAGCCGCGCTTGCAAACAACAGGGACAGGAAGAAGTCTTTCAGGGTGAATTGCTCATTTAGTTTGACCGTATAGAACAACGCGATCACAATAAACATCACCATGAAGTTCTCTTTCAAGCCTGCAGCCGAGACGTAGACGGCAAACAGCTCCATTCCCCAGAAAAAGGCCATGAACATGGCCACCTTCTGCTCAAAAAACCTCATGGCGGTTCGATAGACAAAATAACAAGTGAGCGTAATGGCCACGGAATTGACAAAAACCAGCCAGCTCATCCCGGCCTCTGGAGAACCTGCCGCCTGATAGACCAGAAACTCGATGATATTCTGTCCCATATCATCCATCATCACGTTATGAGAGAACAAATAGTTGATGAAGCTGGAGAATGACAGTCCCGTGTGGCTGGCAAACCGATGGTAAAAGAGCGAGTCCATGGGCTTGTAGCCCAACGGGTCACCAAAGTACTCCACATTGAAATATCTCAACCCGAAACCGGCCGACAGCTGAAAAAGGAAGATGATGAACAGGGTGGTGCTGATTGAGCGGTTGGAATAAACGAGCGAACAGAAATACACGAGAACAGCGCCAAGGAACTGAACCGTGACAATGGAAATGGGGGGAATCTTCCCCTGCTGAGTGATAGAGACAAAGAAAAAGACAACCACATAGAGCAGCAATGCGTATCCGAAAAAGCTCTTTGTTTGCCAGCGCTTTAAAATATCCATTACAAAATTTGATTTTTCAGGACTTGGGGCCCCGCAAGACCTCTCGCTTCAGGCTCACCACTATTTTAGAAAGGCTGGTGCCCAGAAGTCGCGCAATCTTCAACTTCAATTTGATGTGCCAGGGATACCAGCTTCCGGCATAATGATGCACGGTATAAGAATTTTCGGTGCGGGGTATGTTGCAAACCGCAGTTTTCCGCGCAGCGAAATAGTCGGCAGGATAGATGGTCATGCCCGCCACTTGCTGTACCTCGTTGACATGTTTTAGCCCTACGCGATTCAGCGACCTTGACACGAAATCAACCACAGTCATAAATTTGCCATTTTCCTGCATAGAGAATTCAAGGTTGTTGTACATTTCCATGAATTGCCGGATTACGGGCATTCCCGCCTCACAGGCCATGCCTAATCCTGGTGCAACCTTAAGCTGATCGGTTGATAAACTCACCATATTCTCAACACCCATAAACGGCCCTCTATCCAGCAGCGGAGTTAATGGCTTCAGCACCTCGACATCGGTATCAAAATACACACCGCCATAGTGATATAGAATCCAAAATCGGGCAACGTCGCTCACGAAAGCATATTTTCGGGCAGCGTAAGCCTGACGGGTGTACGGAATCATGTTGACATCGAAGTTGTCCTCGTTCCATTCCTTGATCTCGTGATCGGGCATGTGCTTTCTCCATGAGGCAATGCAACGCAACGCCAACGGCGGCAATGGCTTTCGGCCAAACCAGCAGTAATGGATGACTTTTGGAATATCAGGCATAACGCATCACCCTATTAAGATGGAGAAACGACTGGAGGCTCATGCTACTTCTTGACATACTTTAAATAAATATATTGTACAATTGTATTTTCGATATAAGCAATCAACAACGCCAACGCCACACCCGAAGACTTCAAGCCACACCTGACAAACACGTAGGAAAGCAGAATGGCCACACCTGACCAGATGATGTTGAAGGCGCACAAGACCCATATTTTGCCAATGCTTGTGATGGAATTCCCCAGCACGACCGACGTAGACGTGAAAACGGTTGAAAAGGCTAGCAACATCAAGGGGACAGGATCGTCAAACCCCTTGCCGTACATGCCCATGATCACATTGCTGACTAAACACACCACAACAGCAATTGCAAACGCTGCTGACGCATTCATCAAGAGATTGACATTCAACACTTTCCAAAACTTATTGGAGTCATCCTTGTTGATGCTTGACAAAATGGGTAAAAGAATCTGGGTCAGCGTGCTCGGGACAAACAAGATAAAGATTTTCCACTGGTCGCCTACATCGTAAATGGCCAGCTCTCCATAGTCACAATATTTCACGATAATAGTGCGGATAACCCAAAATGTGGGACCCGCCAGCAAGGTGGAAACCGCCGCAGGCAAGGTGAAATTATACAAGATTTTAATATCCTCGCGCCTGACTAAGGACAACGACGTGCTAATCTCTCTGAACCGGAATATGCGCTGTATGGAAATATGGTTGAGCAGCGCAATGAGCACAAATCCAATCCCATAACCTATTACAGCGCCGTTGATACCATAAAAGTGAGCACCTGCAACCATTCCAGCCGCCTCGACAAGGCTACCTATCAATGTGTTGATTGAAATGGTCTTAAAGTCCTCGAATCCCGACAGCACACCGCTCTGCACCACATTGATAATGGTGAAAAGCAGAATCACAGCACCCATCTTCAAAGCACTGACAAGACTGGCCGTGCGCAGGAATTGGATTGAAATCTCATTGGAAAACAAAAACACCAGCACAGCGATAAGAAAAGCTAAAAATAAAGAGAACAACGTCGACAATATGTACACCGAGGACACATGCGACTTATCCCTATCACGAAACTCGGCGATGAATTTAGTGGCCGTCACCCCTAATCCGGCTCCGCCAATCACCAAAAACATCCCAATCGTGGATTTCACCATGCCAAATTGCCCATACTGCTCTTTTCCCAAAATGTGAGCACACAAGATTCCCCCCAGCAAAACCAGCACTTTAGATATTGCCAGCCCAATCACAAGCCACGACGCGCCGTTGAACATGCGGTGAGCGATGTCGGAAGTGCTTATCTTGCTTTTAACTGTGTCGTATAGCGAGCGCATTGTGATCTTTCATGATTTACGTTACTTGATGCCCTGATAGTCCTTGTCAAGATAATCATCGACGGCATAGACAGCATGGTAATAAATCCTGCTTTGATCGCCAGGATCCCAATAGTGAAGTTTGGCGAACGTAATGGGCACGTAGGCGCAAACGCACATTAAAACCATTGTCATTTTCCAGTAGCAACGCTTTTGGAGAAACACGTGAACCACGTAGGCCACCATGATGAGCGTGAAAATGAAGAGGTAATCGGAAGGTCGCTGGAGGAAAAATGAAGTGTTGAGAGTCAGGTTCTCATAGCAAACGGCAACAAACGCCAGACTATAATAAATGGGCAAAAGCCGGTCGCCTGGGAACTGTCTTTTGACCGTGGGATAGCACCAAATGACAATCACACCCAACAACAATTTAATCATCCGAAGAGGTCCGATGCCCTGCATGGCAAAATTCTTTTCCAAGAGAGGGTCTAACCAAACGTGATAGGACGAATAGCCTAACAGATCGACCACATTAGCGCAATAACTCAATCCACTTAACCAAACGGGCTTGAAGCCCAGCAGGACGCAAACGATGAAAACCAACAGGAAAGCCTTGCGGTGCCCATCAAATTTCGTCATGAATGGGATTGCACATCCCGCAAGCAGTAACCACGCCGACTTGTGCAGCGTCATGCAAAGCAAGATAATCACTGCAAAGGGAATGAATTTGCGTTGTTCGAGCAATGGAATCGAGGCTAAAAAAATCAATGCCACGGTCCACTGGCGAATAAACGACAGCCAGTTGTTGCAATAAGGGCCCATGATGAGCAAGGCCCACAGCCAGGGCAGCAAGAACTTCCTGTCTCGCAGAGAAAAGTAAACCAGGCATACCTGCAAGAGAACCCAAAAACAAAAGTAGGCAGCATAGTGCAGGCCTGACGACGCGAAAAGCCCTGTAATCCACCTGAAGACAGGCTCGAAATTCACACGACTGAACATGCCAAACTCTTGATAGTAGCGGTAGTTGCAATAGTACTGCAAGTAGTCATTGCCCGTGTCATAGCGCAGGCCGAAAACAAAGACCAGCAAGACGACCGATGTGATAATCTCCCAGGAGAACAAAGGCGCCCTTGCTGTCCTCAGTCCATTGGAACGCATTTTAGCCTCACGTGCAGACACATGTCTCCCGAGATAATATAAAATCAGCGAAGTGCTTGTGTAGACTGCTAATGAAAGCAACATAACCGGCAATGACGAATGTGAATAGTGAATGATTTCGTTTTATTTCTTGAAGACCCCGCAAAAGTCAAGAATGATCTTGTCGTCTCTCCAAGGCAACGTCTTGAACTGGCGGTGGGCGGTCAGGAACACAACGATGTCGGCTTTCTCATAGGCGGCTTGATAGCCAGTGAGCTTGAACACGTTGTGCTGCTTAATGTTGGGCTCGACAACCATCATCTCGGCATTGTTGCACCCTTGCATCACGTCGCTCGTGATGCGCTTGGCAGGAGACTCGCGCAAGTCGTCAATGTCGGGCTTAAACGCGAGCCCCATCATGGCGACAACGGGCTTGTGGCCATGCTCAAGCTCAAACTGGAGCATCGCGTTTTTCACTTTCTCGGCACACCACTGGGCCTTGTAGTTGTTCACCTCGCGAGCCTGGGCGATGATGCGCGACTCCTGCGGATAAGCCGAGGTGATAAAGTAGGGGTCGACAGCGATGCAGTGTCCGCCCACGCCGCACCCAGGCTGGAGGATGCTCACCCTGGGGTGCTTGTTGGCCAACTCGATCAAGTGCCAAACGTTAATCCCTGCCCTGTCGCAAATGAGCGACAACTCGTTGGCAAACGCGATTTGCACATCGCGGCTTGAGTTCTCCGTGAGCTTGCACAGCTCGGCCGTCCTCGCATTGGTGCGGTGCAGCTGCCCGCTCACAAAGGTGGCATAGAACTCGATGGCCTTGTCGGTGCCCTGCTCGTTGAGGCCGCCAATCACCCGGTCGTTATGGGTCAACTCCTCGATCACATTGCCAGGAAGGACACGCTCGGGGCAATAAGCAATATTGATGTTCCCCTCCAACTCGGGCCGCGCGTTGAAAATCAAGCTGGCCATCGCCTCGGTTGTTCCAACGGGCGAGGTAGACTCGATGACAAACAAGTTGCCAGGCTTCAAGTAGGGAGTCACCGATTGGGTCGCAGCCTCGACATAGGAAACATCGGGCTCGTGATGATCGCCCTTGAAAGGGGTGGGAACAACAATAAAAAACGCGTCGCTTGGCTCTGGCGCAGATTGAACCCTCAATTTGCCCGATGCGATGACCTGCTTGAGCATCGCCTCCAAACCAGGCTCTACAATGTGAAGCTCACCGCGCCGCGTTTTCTCGACGACTTGGGGATTGATGTCCACGCCAACAATGTCCATCCCATGATGAGCAGCAACAATTGCCGTTGGCAGACCAATATACCCTAAACCGATAAAACATGCTTTCATGACAAAAGAATTAATTTTCTATGAACTTCATTTTAACATTACTTTTTACTTGCATAACCATAGCCGTAGCCGTAACCGTAGCCGTAACCGTAGCCGTAACCGTAGCCATTGCTCTCGCTGGTGGTACCATTCAGGATAATGGTCATGTTCTTCAACCTCTGGTTGACATAGTACTTCTCCAACTCGGGCAACATTCGGCGGTCATACAAGCCTGATCGGATGACGTAAACCGTTAAGTCGCAAAACTTGTTGATGATGGTGGAGTCGGCCAAAATATCCAAAGGAGGGCAATCAATGAAGATGTAGTCATACTTTTCCCTCATGGCGGCCAACATGCTCTCTAACCGCGAGCTGAACAGCAGCTCTGTGGGATTTGGAGGAATGGTGCCCACGGGAAGCACATCCAAGTTTTTATTGATTTTCCCTTTCACCATCACCTCTTCCACATCATCGACATGCTCGCTTAAGAAGTCAGAAATGCCGCGCGCCGGTGAGTTGACAAACGTCGACATCGAGGCTTTGCGCAAGTCCAAGTCAATCAAGAGGACTTTTTTGCCTTTAATGGCGAAACTGGTTGAAAGGTTGGTAGAGACAAACGTCTTGCCTGATCCAGCATTGGCAGAGGTGAACATGATGGTTTTATTGACTCCCTCCTTGCCAGAGACAAACTCCAGGTTGGTGCGGACCACACGGAAAGCCTCATTGATGATGTTGCCGCCTTTCTCTTGCACGACAATCTTACGGACCTCCTTCTTCCTGTTAAGGAATGCGAGCAAGCCATGATACTTGCGGTAAGAGAGCGGAATCTCGCCAATGAAAGGAATCGACAATCCTTCCAAGTCTTTTTTATTTCTCACCTCGTTGTCCATGCTGTGGATAATGAGCAACAAGATCAAGGGCACCAACAGGCCTAAAAGGAGCGAGACCAGCATCACGTTGAATTTAACAGGCTTTGTCGGCCACTGGCTACCGGCCGGAGGATTAAGCAATTTTGTGTTATAGGCTGTGAAGGCTTTGGAGAGAGAATTTTCCTCGCGCTTTTGAAGCAGGAAGATATAAAGCTGCTCCTTCACCTTCTGCTGCCGCTCAACACTCAGCAGGTACTTGGCTTGCATAGGATTGGCGGCAATTTGCTCCTTGGCTTCGCTTTCGCTGCCTTGCAAGCCTCTGATGCGGTCGTCGAGCGTAGAGATCACATTGTTGATGGAAGACTCAATCGCACGACGCGTTGCCGCGATGGCTTGATCGAGGTCTACAACCAGCGGGTTGGAGGCATTGCTGTTGGCGACCAGGCTGTTCCTTTGCAGCACCTTCTCATTATAGTCGGCAATCTGCTGAGAGACCACTCCATCGCCAATGCCCGTGTTGCCAGGAAGAAGCGTGTATCTCTTGCCGTTGTCTTGGATTTGGCGCTTAATATATCGTGCCATGTAAAGTTGGTTCTTCAACTCCAGCAGCAAGTTGCTGTTGGTCTCGGCACGATTCATGTACATATTCGACGCTGCCTGCACATCGGGCACAAGATGCTGGCTCTTGTAATTGGAAATATCGGCATCGACATTTCCCAGCTCGGACTCAATTTGGCGAAGCTCGTCGTCGATAAAACTCGAAGTGCTAATGGCCTGCTTGTTAATATCTTCAATCCACTTTTCATTATAGACGATAAAAAGCTGGTTTAAAATATCCTCGGCCCTTTTGGGCGCCACATCGACATAGGTTAAATCGACAACCGATGCCTTATCGTCGTTCAACTCGACATTCAATTTTGAGACAAACGACTTGGTCACATCAGAGTAACCGCGCCTGGTGACAAAAATGGGCTTGTCGTATTTCCCAACGTAAAACTTTGTGGGATTGACAATGACTTTTCCCAACGGGGTTTGGACCACCTGCCCCAGCCTGGCCTTAATGACTTGATTGGTCTCCTGCTCTGAATTTCCCGTTTCACTAAAATCATATAGATGAACCTGACCATTATCGAGCAGTTTAACGGTCAATGAGGCATATTGCTCGTCGTCAATGTCGGGCAAAGACACCGTGATGGGCAAAGTTTTGTCATACAAAGCGTTGCGATGAAAAGCGCCATCTTCCTCGTAGGAAAAATCGAGATGAAGTTTCTTGACCACATCAATCATATAGGATGGGGACTTCAAGGTGATGATTTCATTGTAGAGGTTGGTTCTTGAATTAAAAGAGCCTAAATCGGAGAATTTCCCAAATTCGCTGCCAATGTTTTGGACATTCTGGTCTTCTCTAATCAATATGGAGGCCGTCCGGGTATAGACCGGCTGGGTGGAAATGAAATAGTATGCCCCTAAAGCCATTGCGATCAAAATAGAAATGAGGAACCAATGCCAATGAATGGTGCACAGATATAACAATTCCTGAAATTTAATAGAATTATCGTCGTCGCTTTGATTGGCTTGCGCTTTAGAGTTGTAGGGTTCTTCGGCCATGTTGGTAGATTTTATCAATGATTATTTAAATAAAACAAATAGCGTGGTCGCCAGCGAGGCTACCGAAATCCACAACGAGGGCTGCATGAAGGCATTGCCCACCCCCGTGGACTCGCGTGCGCGCTTGGCGTTCGGCTCCACGCTGACAATATCGTTTTGTTTCAAGTTAAACACAGGAGAAGCGTACAATTTGCTGGCATTGGTGAGGTCAACACGATAGGACTTGTGCACTCCATCCTCTTCACGCATCACCAGCACATTGTCGCGGCGGCCATAGATGGTCAAGTCGCCGGCCTGGCTCAACGCGTCGAGCAAAGTGACCTTGTCGTGGTCGATGATAAATCGGCCTGGCGACTTCACCTCGCCAATGACCGAGAAATACATGTCGAGGAAATCGACCGTCACACTGGGGTCTTTCAGCAAGTCTTTGGAGATCAGCGTGCGCTTGACCAGCGCGGCAATCTCACTGCGCGTTAATCCCGCAATGTGCATTGGGCCCACATACGGGAACTCGATATTTCCATTCTCGTCAATGGTATAATTGGCAATTTGCGAGGTGCTCAGACCTTTTCCTGACGACGACGACTGATAATGCCCCACAATGGGCAAGTTGTAGAGATAGGCCAACTCTGGATTTTTGCTGCTCACCAGGATTGACAGCTTGTCGCCTGGCTGCGCCTTAATCCTCTGTGAGCTCACGGAGTGATTCACTTGCCCGTCTTGCACATCTTGGAAATAACCGAGCTTCGGTGTCTGGCATCCTGCCAGCAGCAGGGCAATTGAGCACGTGGCTACTAATTTTTTTAACTTCATATCTGTTTTTGTTTTTTTATTTTTCTATTTTTTTAGTTTTTCGCCTTGCTATGAGCATCATGATGACAACCCACACAAGAATGTCGGCATAGAAAACGATGTCGATGTTAAAGGCTGACGAAATCGCGATTGACAGAGCGACCATCAAGAGCGAGATGCCCAGCAAGATCAAGAGCACCTTGCCCTGCCCGCCAACCGTGGCCAGCAGCATGTGGTGGATGTGGGTCTGGTCGGGATTAAATGGGCTCTTATTCTTGTACAGTCGCAGCACGACAACCCTCACCACATCGAAACAGGGGACAATGAGAGGCGAGAATGCCAGCACAAAGGTGTTGACCCCATATTGGGCATCGGGGATGTTGCTGATCGAGATGCCTATAGCCGCTATCACAAGACCTAAGAACAAAGAACCCGTGTCGCCCATAAAAATCTTCTTTTGACGATCGGCCTTCCCCTTGATGTTCAAGTAAAGGAAAGGAAACAGCGTCGCCAGCACCGAGACCGAGATAAGCAACTCGATGTGCAGAAGCGTGCAAAAGGAGAATACCGCATCAATCAAGAGGCATATCGCACAAAGGCTGCCCGCCAACCCATCGATGCCATCAATGAAATTGATGGCGTTGGTAATCAGCAGCACCGCAAATATAGTGAGCGGATAGCCAGCAAGCGGCGATAGCGCATGAATGCCAAACAAGCCATGCAGGTCCTTGACCCACACCCCCGACAGGCACAAGAGCAGCCCGGCGATGATTTGACCGAGAAACTTGGAGCGGTACCTCAACCCCACCAAGTCGTCATAGAGGCCAAAGCCAAACAAGATGGTAGCTGCGCATAGGAAAAAGACTAATTGCCTATAACGCACGCTGAAAATGGTGAAAATCTCATTGCGGTCAATCAGGAAAACCGAACCCATCACGAGTATGAAAGCGATGGTCGATGAGAGATAAAGCGCTATTCCGCCCAGACGCGGGATGTTGCCATGGTGGATTTTTCGCTCATTGGGCTTGTCGAAAAGCGAGTTCTTAAACGCAATGTCTAAGGTCTTTAACAAAATGACCGCCGACAAGACCATGCTTAAAACAAAAGACGCAAAAATCAAATAGATCATCTTAATACTTCCAAATAATCGGCCTGACTGCTTGAGAAAGCGACAGAGATAACATCTTGAATATCAATAACGACTCGGCGGTTTCTTCGCCCCTCGATTTTGACAAAAACGCCTTCACGCCCGTCGAACGCTCCTCCATGCACCCTGACGGGCGTCCCCTCCCTGAGGCGGGCATCGCCAGGGCGCAAGTAGATCAGCTCGTCGTTGTGCGTGTTGGTCACGCCGATAAAATCTGTCATTTGCTGGTCAGGAACTACAATGGGGACGTTTTTCCCATCGGCCTTGCGGGTCATGTACTGCAAGAAAGGCACTTTTGACTTGAATTGCTGAAGTTCCCCTCTCGTCCACCTGACGAATATCAAGTTGTGGATCACGGGGACAAGCATCTTGACTTTTTTGCGCCTCCACTCCGAGAGCACATAGTGCATGGGGACAAAACTGTCAATTTTTTTTTCATCGAGAATCGCTTTAACTGCCAATTCGCGCCTGAAAGTGGCTCGCATGGCAAACCACTTCATTCCTTCCTTGTCACTGTCGACGCTCAAAGCCATCCGATTATTCGCTCTCATTAATTACTCTGGGGCGTTGAGTTTTTCATAAACAATTGTAACTCAACGAGATAAATACTTCTAAAACCCAATTCCTCAAAAAATGGGCATCTTTGCCCTTATAAGGAATTTGGCACAAAATTAAAGAAAATTATATTAACCTGCAATAAAACCGCATCTTACTTTTCCAAAAATGCGTTAAAAGGTTTATTGGCAGTTAGGTTAGCTCTTGAGACATGCCTTCTGCCCCATCCTCGCAATCCCCTTCTACCACTGATTGAAAACTCATGTGGCGCTATGGCGCTTTCACAGGTATTGCCGCAGCATCGCATTGAACTGCTGTGGCTTTAGCCCCCATCTGGGGGAAATGAGCATGGAGCCGGGAGATTCTGACACAAATCGCTCAATGGCGATACGCTTTGGAACATGGGCAACAAGCTCGGCGCAAAATCGCGCATACTCGCGGGCTGACCACTGCATGATGCCGCACTCGCCCTTTTCTATCATTTGTGCAAGACGCGTGTCCCGCAAAACTTGAAGCTGGTGAAATTTAATGGTTGACACGGGCAAGGCAACAAGGCTGTCGACCGTGGCAAGCATCTGCTCCCGGGTTTCCCCAGGCAAGCCCATGATGAGGTGTGCGCCAACGGGGATTCCATGGGCAGCAATTCGATGGATGGCATCGACCGCGCATGCGGCATCATGGCAGCGGTTGATGCGTTGCAAGGTGGCATCGTGAAGCGATTCCACACCTAACTCTATCATCACAAAGGCGCTGTGGCTGAGCTTAGCGAGATAGCCGAGCAGCTCATTGCCGACGCAATCGGGTCGCGTGGCGATAACCAGCCCCACAATCCCTTCCACGGCGAGCGCCTGCTCGCAAAGAGATTGCAGCACAGGCAGCGGGGCGTAGGTGCCGGTGTGAGCCTGGAAGAATGCGATGTAGCGCATGTCGTGATACTTTGAGCCAAAGAAACGCTTCCCTGCCTCTATTTGTTCAGCCACGCTCATTGTCGCATCGCAATAGCGTGGATTGAAAGCCTTGTTGGTGCAGTAGATGCAGCCGCCCCTGCCTTTTGAGCCATCACGGTTGGGGCAAGAGAATCCAGCATCAACAGCAATCTTTTGCACTTTGGTTTCAAAATGCTCACTTAAAAAATCGCGATATTCTCGATAGGGTTTCAAAGATGCACAGTTTTGTTGAGCAGGTAGCTGTCGAGCATGACCAACGCCGCCATCGATTCCACAACGGGCACGGCGCGCGGCACCACACAGGCATCGTGGCGGCCTTGCGCGTGATAGATAGCGGGCTGACCGTCTTGGCTCACGGTTTCAAGTTCTCTCATGATGGTTGCCACAGGCTTAAAGGCAACTTTGAAATAAATATCCTCGCCATTGCTGATGCCCCCTTGGACGCCTCCCGAGAAGTTTGTCTTGACTGCAATTTTTCCGTTCCTGCTCACAAAATGGTCAAGCACATCGCTGCCGTTCTGGCTGGCGAAACCAAAGCCCAAGCCGAGTTCAAAACCTTTAGCCGCATTGATGCTCATCATCGCGTGAGCCAACTGGGCGTTGAGCCGGCCATAAACGGGTTCTCCCAGCCCGGCAGGCACCCCTTGAATGACCCCGGTTACCGTGCCGCCAATCGAGTCGCGATGGGACTTGGCCTGCTCGATGGCTTGCTCCATGAGACGCGCGGCGCCGGCGTTCGGGCAGCGAACAGCGTTGCTGTCGACTTCACCCCAATCAAGATTTTGATAGGGCAAGTCGCACTTTACCGTTCCAATCTGCGAAGCGTAGGCCACAATCTTCATTCCCAGCTGTCTCAGCGCCTGCATCGCGAAGGCGCCAGCGGCGACCCGGCATGCGGTCTCGCGTGCCGAGGCTCGCCCGCCACCTCGGTGGTCACGAATGCCATACTTGACCTGGTAGGTGTAGTCGGCATGTGACGGACGATAGAGACTTTCTCCCTCGCGATAGTCGCTTGGCCGCTGACCGCTGTTGCGAATCACAAAGCCAATGGGAGTCCCCAGCGTTTGACAATGATAGATGCCCGAAAGCACCTCTAACTTGTCGTCCTCACGCCGTGATGTCGTGAGGGATGACTGGCCAGGGCTGCGGCGGCCCAGCTGATGCTGAATCTCATCGAGATTGATGTGAACACCTGCGGGGAAACCGTCTATTACCCCTCCGATGGCGGGGCCGTGACTTTCTCCAAAGGTGGTGAGCGTCAATATGTTGCCAAATGTGTTACGCATCATCTTCGTTTTTGCTTACAATCAAGTCGCACACTGTTGCTCCCGTATAGTTGACCAAATCGCGAGGATTGATTTTGAATTGCAGGCCACGCTGTCCTGCGCTCACATAGATCGCGCCAAATTCCATGCAGCTCTGGTGGAAAAAGGTGGGAAACGGCTTCTTCATGCCCACGGGAGAGCATCCGCCCCTGATGTAGCCCGTTGTCGCCAGCAAATCTTTCATGTGAATCAGGTCGCATTTCTTATTGCCGCTCACTCTTGCGGCCTTTTTCAGGTCTACCTCTTCCTCGCCAGGCACCACGCACACGAAATGCCCCGAACGCTCGCCATATAGCACCAAGGTCTTGAACACGCGGCAGATGTCCTCGCCCAGCGTCTGAGCGATGTGGCCAGCGCTCAAGTCGCTCTCCACCACCTCGTAGGGGATAAGCTCATAGTCCACTCTTGCGCGGTCGAGCAATCTCGCCGCATTGGTTTTTGCTATCTTTTTCATCTTTTAGCGCTCTTTGGAATACAAAGTTACGGCAAATTCCGCTATATTTGCAAGTAAAACGAGAAAATCGATGAAACGGACCACCATCATAACGTTTTTCATGCTTATCGTCGTTGTGGCTGGCAACAGGTGGACGATAAAGGCTGAAAACGGCTGTTTTGCTCATCGCAAGTCGTGCCTCGATGCTCTCGAGAAAGTCGAGAAACGGCTTCAAGCCCCCTTTGGCTCGACGGCAGCAGAGGATTCTTGTATCCATGCGCTCAACAACATCATTTCGTGCAAGTTGCTAAGCGACTCAGAGCGCATCCGGCCCCGGCTCTTGCTGGACTGGGCGCTGAAAAATCGCATCGGCCAGCCAGCACATGACATTGCCTTTGTGGAAGTGGACAATCGCGCGCACCGCCTGAGCGACTACAAGGCACCCTTGACGCTGCTCTATTTCAATGACCCCGACTGTGACGCCTGCCAACTCGTGAAATCGCGCCTTGACACCTGTGAAATGCTGAAACACGATAGCGTGCAGGTGATTGCCATCTACCCAGGAGATGACGAGAAGCACTGGCGGCAGACCTCGATGCCGCATTACGTGATCAATGGCTGGGACAAAAGCCAAGCCATTGAGGAAGAGGAAACCTACTTCCTCCCCACCCTGCCCACTTTCTACTTGCTGGGAGAGGAACACCAGGTGCTGATTAAAAACGAGCCTAGCCTGAATGCGATTTTGGCGCGCCTGAGCGCTTTACTTTACCCCATGGCAAGCAGCAAGAACTCGCCATTGCTGCCAGGGGCAACCCGGTAATGACTGCTGGCCCGGTAGCCCACCACCCACAGAATCTGCCCATCGGCCTCAAGAATCCAGGCCTTGCGCTTGTCGCGTTCACTCAATTTCAAGTCGGTGAACAAGTCACTCACCAGTTTGCTGCCCCTCATGCCAAAAGGCGAAAAGCGGTCGCCCTCATGCCAGTGCCGCAACACCACACGGCTACATTTCAGCACCTCGCAGTCGAGCGCGATCACACGCTTCCCATCAACGGCCTTTGGGTTGAAACGACGATTCAGGCAATGCTCGACCATGAGCTTAATAGGTTCGTCTATTTCACTGTTTTCCAATCCGATTACCACAGGATAATCATTTTTTTCTTTAAGTTTGATGACTTCAATCATGGTGCGCCCCACAATGGCCACATAATCCTTGTTTTCCACTTTGCGCCCAATGCCCGTCTCACCTCGTGCCGCCCTGATGAGGCTTTCGCATTGATGATGGTTAAACCCGTAAGGCTTCAGTAACCCATACAGCAATCCAGGGGCATTTTGATAGGCCATCAGCTCCTTGAGGCTCACATCGAAGCCGTCGCCGGCAGTTTGACAAATTGCCGCTGAGGCCTTGTCGAGCAACTCGTGCAGGAGGTCGGTCCCCTCGCGGGCATACGCGATGGTTTTCTCTAAAGTCGTTGCGGCACCAGGGAATTGCCCGTAGATTGCCGGCAGCACGATATTGCGCAGGCGGTTGCGTTTCACATCGCTCACAAGATTGGTGCTATCGGTTACAAAATCCTGCCCCCTTGCAGCCAGGAAGCCTAAGACTTGCTGGCGAGAGACTCCCAAAAGCGGTCTCACGACATGGCCGTTGCGTGACCTCATGCCGGCAAGCCCGGCGATGCCCGAAGCGCGAATGGCATTGAGAAAGAAAGTCTCAATATTGTCGTCACGGTGGTGAGCCACAGCAATCACTTGGCAACGCTCATGGACGAGCAGCTGCTCAAACCACTGGTAGCGCAATTCACGGCACGCCATCTCTATCGAGACACCATGAGTGCGTGCGTAGGCTGTCGCATCGAAATCACGCACGTGAAGAGGAATGTGGCAACGCTGGCACAAACGGCGCACAAAGCGCTCGTCGCGCAGTGACTCCTCGCCACGCAAGTGGAAGTTGCAGTGCGCGGCCTCACAGCCGTACCCCAACTCTTGCAGCACCAGTAAAAGCGCCACCGAGTCGGCGCCGCCGCTCAGGGCCACAAGAACCTTGTCACCCTGCAATATCAGCCGATTAGAGCCTATGTAATGAGCTATTTGCTGTATCACGATGCAAACTTACACTAAAACGTTGAGATAACCAATAGGCACATTAAATTGTTAAAGTAATCTATATTTTTCGTTAAAGGTCTCGGCCATGAATGGGCAAAAGAAAAAAATCGCTAACTTTGCATGTCTATACTATTTTGAAAATTGATTTGAAACATTCAAACTTATGTTAAAGAAAATTTTATCTATTTCAGGCAAGCAGGGCTTGTTCAAACTGTTGTCCTACGGCAAAAAAGCGGTTATCGTAGAAAGTATCCTCGACGGAAAACGCATGCCTGCAAGCGCTCGTGACAAGATGATTTCGTTAGGCGATGTCGCCATCTACACCACGGGTGACGATATGCCATTAGCTCAAGTTTTTGAAACAATCTACTCGAAATTTGATGGCAAGCTATTGGATGCCAGCCTATATAAGACCCCTCAAGAACTCGGCGCATTTTTCAAGGAAGTGCTGCCCACATTTGACGAGGACCGTGTGTACAAAACTGATATCAAGAAAGTCATTACTTGGTACAACATTTTGGTAAACGCAGGTTTCACCAAATTTACCGAAGAGGAAAATGCCGATGAAGCCACAGAGGCCGAAGACGCAACAAGTAGTAAAAAGGATCAATAATCTTAATCTCACCTTACTTCGTCGCAAGGGTGAATTGAACGAATTCAATGTGCTGGAGATGAGCAAAATCCCTTGTCTTTAGCACATTTTCCTTCATTGTCATGAAAAGGACGCGCATATTCCGATATTGCCTTTCAATGCTCTTGACCACGGCAATCGCCCTGCTTGCGGTGTCGTGTCACTCGCACCGGGCAATCATTACCGGGCCCGACGGCTCTGGGAAGGGCGGCATGACCGTTGACAAGAAATGGAGCAGCCTTGACATCACCCTCGACCGCCATGACAACAAACGCCTCTACCGTGAAATCAAGTCTTGGCTGGGAGCGCCCTACCTTTATGGCGGGCGCAGCCGTAAAGGCACTGATTGCTCTGGATTTGTGATGGAAATCTACAAGAAGGTTTACCACATTGACATTGAGCGAAATTCTGCCAAAATTTTTGAAGAGAATTGCAAGAGGATTCGCCTAAGCCAATTGAGAGAGGGAGACTTGGTGTTTTTCAACACCAGCAATGACCCCAACCGGGGAATCAATCACGTTGCGATTTACCTGAAAGAGAACAAGATAGCCCATGCCACATCATCGCGTGGCGTGATAATCAGTGACATGAGACAAAAGTTCTGGACACAGCATTGCCTCTTTGGGGGGCGCGTCACCACTCATTAGTTGGCGAGCAACAGGCCAATTTTTGCGAAACGACGCATCAAAAGTGGGATTTCCCCATTTTTTTGCCCCAATCGCCTAAAAACGCCCCGGCGCGAGAGCCTGGTGACGCTACATGCCCGAGAAAATCTGATCGATCTTGGTTTGGTCGCAATGATGCTTTTGGATGGTCTTGCTGATGACCTTAGCAAATTCTGCGCCCAACTTTTCTGCCTCTGCTCTTTCTTTAGGGGTCATTTTGTCTTGCAGGAGACTGAGACGGCCTTGATTCTTGACAAACTTGGAAACTGCCTGGTAAACATCATCGGCCCTTTTGCAAGCATTGAAATCCTTCATGCCTTGATGAAAGATTTCTTTGGTTTGCTCCAGCGGCGACCCCTCTGGCGCGCGCTCGTCAAGCGGCTCGGCAGTGGCTGTGGTGTCGCCAGGAGCCTCCTCGATGGGCGCGAGGCCATCATTCATCATGGCGTTCTCGGTGGTGTCGGCAGCAGGATGGGAAGGCTTGGCCGTGTCGCTATCGGCAGTCTTGGCGCATGACATCGCCAATGCTGCCAGCGCGGCGATGATGAAATAGTTGGATTTTCGCATTTTTCTTTGAGAAATTAAACAAGGCTGTGCCATGTTGCAATTGCGCCGTGGCACAGCCTTTATCATTGGTCAATCGTCACTGTGCGTGATCACTTCGTTTCAGAATTCACGCCCCACTGCTGCTGGGCAAGACGGCGGTAGTTGTTGTAGCGCCACTGCGCATTGCTCTTGGCAGCACGGAAGAGCTCGTCGGCTTCGGCAGGATATTGCTTCAAGACCGATGCGTAGCGCACCTCGCCTTTCAGGAAGTCCTCAAAGTCGTCCCAGTTAGGCTCCTTGCTGTCGAGCGTGAAGGGGTTCTTGCCCTCTTCTTCCAGCATGGGGTTGTAGCGCCACAGGTGCCAGTAGCCACATGCGACAGCCTTGGCCTGCTCGGCTTGCGACCTGCCCATGCCGGCTTTCAAGCCGTGGTTGATGCAGGGCGCGTAGGCGATGATGAGCGATGGCCCATCGTAGGCCTCGGCCTCGCGAATGGCCTTGAGTGCCTGCATGTTGTCGGCACCCATAGCGATTTGCGCGACATAGACGTAGCCGTAAGTAGACGCAATCAAGCCCAGGTCCTTCTTGCGAACTCGCTTGCCGGCAGCGGCAAACTTAGCAATAGCGCCAATGGGGGTTGCCTTCGATGCCTGACCGCCCGTGTTGCTGTAAACCTCGGTATCGAGAACGAGGATATTCACGTTCTTACCGCTGGCCACCACGTGGTCGAGACCGCCAAAGCCAATGTCGTAGGAAGCGCCGTCGCCACCGATAATCCACTGTGAGCGTTTCACAAGATATTGCCCTAAGGCTTTCACCTGCTTATCGACAGGACTCTCGCTATTTTCGATAGCTTTCAAAATCTTGTCGCTCAACTCGCGGCTCTTCGCGCCATCGTTGAAGTTGTCGAGCCACTCTTGGTAGAGGGCTTTCACTTCGGCATTCACGCTTTCGCAAGCGATGGCCTCTTCGACAAGGGCTTTCACGCGAGCGCGCAATTTCTCATCGGCAACGGTCATGCCCAGTCCAAACTCACAGAAGTCCTCAAACAGGGAGTTGGCCCAAGCGGGACCGTGGCCTTTCTCGTTGGTGGTATAAGGTGTTGAGGGTACAGCGGCTGAATAAATCGACGAGCACCCAGTAGCGTTGGCCACCATCTCGCGGTCGCCAAAGAGCTGGCTGATGAGTTTCACGTACGGGGTCTCGCCACAACCCGAGCAAGCGCCATTGAACTCAAAGAGTGGAGTGGCGAATTGCGAGTTTTTCACATTCGACTTGATATCGACAAGACTTTGCTTGCTGGTCACATTGTTGATGCAGTAGTCCCAGAGGTTTTGCTTGTCTTCGTTGCCCATGAGAGGAATCATTTGGAGGGCAGGCATATTCTTGCCGGTCTCCTTGTTGCGCTTGCCGGGGCACACATTGGCGCAGTTGCCGCAGCCCATGCAGTCCATCACATCGACAACCTGCACAAACTTCAATCCCTCGAAAGCCTTGCCGATGGCAGGCAGCTGGCTGGCCTGGTCAAATGGAGACTGGCTGGCCTCTTGCTCATTCATCAGGAATGGGCGGATAGCGGCGTGAGGACAAACAAACGCGCACTTGTTGCATTGAATGCAGTTCTCGGCATCCCACAAGGGAACGAAGGTCGCGACACCGCGTTTCTCAAATTTTGAAGTGCCATTTTGCCAAGTGCCATCCTCTAAGCCCTTGAATGCGCTCACGGGCAGCAGGTCGCCGTCTTGGGCGTTGATGGGACGGACAATCTCGTTGATGAAAGCAGGAGCGTCGTCCTTGATGCCGTCGTTAATGGCGAGGTTGCTCCATGCTGGGTCAACAGCGAGTTCCTTGTACTCGCCACCGCGGTCAACGGCTTGGTAGTTCTTGTTGACCACATCCTCGCCCTTGCGGCCGTAGGACTTCACGATGAACTCCTTCATCTGCTTGACAGCAAGGTCAACAGGAATCACGTTGGTGATACGGAAGAAGGCCGATTGCAAGATGGTGTTGGTGCGGTTGCCCAAGCCAATTTCCTGCGCGATTTTGGTCGCGTTGATGTAGAATACCTTAATATTGTTGTCGGCAACGTATTTTTTCACGCGGTTAGGCAGGTTCTTGGCCAAACCATCTCCCTCCCAAACGGTATTGAGCAGGAAAGTGCCATTCTTTTGCAGGCCGCGGGTCACGTCGTACATGTGCAGGTAGGCCTGAACATGGCATGCCACAAAGTTAGGCGTGGTCACCAAGTAGGTAGAGCGAATGGGAGTGTCGCCAAAACGCAAGTGCGAGCACGTGAAGCCTCCCGATTTCTTAGAGTCGTAGGAGAAGTAGGCTTGGCAATACTTGTCGGTGTTCTCGCCGATAATCTTCACGCTGTTTTTGTTGGCACCCACCGTGCCGTCGGCGCCCAAGCCGTAGAACTTGGCCTGAAACATGCCGGCTCCGCCCATGGCAATCTCTTCTTTTGGAGGCAGGCTTGTGAACGTCACATCGTCAACAATGCCCACGGTGAAGTGGTTCTTTGGCATGGGGAGCGCGAGATTCTCGTAGACCGCCAGCATCTGCGATGGGGTGGTGTCTTTCGATCCCAAACCATATCGGCCGCCCACGATGAGTGGGGCGTTCTCGCTGCCATAGAAGCAGTCTTTCACGTCGAGATACAGCGGGTCGCCATTGGCGCCGGGCTCTTTCGTGCGGTCAAGCACGGCAATGCGCTTGGCGGTGTTGGGCACGGCTGCCAAGAAGTGCTTGGCCGAGAACGGGCGATACAGGCGCACCGAGACCAAGCCCACTTTCTCCCCTTTCTCGGTGAGGTAGTCGATGGCCTCGCGAATGGCCTCGGTGACCGAGCCCATGGCAATGATCACACGGTCGGCATCCTTGGCGCCATAGTAGTCGAAAAGTCCATATTTACGACCCGTGAGGTCGCTGATTTTCTTCAGATAGTCCTCGACGACGGCAGGAATCGCATGGTAGTATTCGTTAGACGACTCGCGGTGCTGGAAGAACACATCGGGGTTCTCGTTGGTGCCGCGGGTGACTGGCCTGTCGGGGTTCATGGCACGCTGGCGGAAACGAGCCAGTGCCTCGCGGTCGAGCAGAGGCTCAAGATCTTCCTGCTGCAGCGCCTCGACCTTCTGAATCTCGTGGCTCGTGCGGAAACCGTCAAAGAAGTTTAGGAATGGCACACTGCTCTTGATGGCGCTCAAGTGAGCGACAGCCGACAGGTCCATCACCTCCTGCACCGAGCCCTCGCACAGCATGGCGAAGCCCGTCTGGCGAGTGGCCATCACATCCTGGTGGTCACCAAAGATGCAGAGCGTGTGAGAGGCCAGCGTGCGGGCCGACACGTGAAACACGCCAGGGAGCAATTCGCCTGCAATTTTGTACATGTTAGGAATCATCAGCAACAAGCCTTGCGATGCCGTGTAGGTGGTTGTGAGCGCACCTGCCTGGAGCGAGCCGTGCACAGCGCCAGCGGCACCGGCCTCGCTCTGCATTTCCTGAACGGTGACAAGTTCGCCAAAGATGTTTTTACGACCAGCAGCTGCCCATTCGTCGACATGCTCAGCCATTGGTGATGACGGGGTGATTGGGTAAATGGCTGCGACATCGGTAAACATGTAGCTGATGTGCGCAGCAGCGGTATTACCATCACAGGTCATGAATTTTTTTGAATTACTCATGATTTTGTAATAGGATTAAAATTGAAATAGTTTGAAGTGTTCATAATTAATGGGCAAAATTACGCAAAATCTTCTATGCGACAAAGGATTTTCCCCCTTTTCGAGTGTCCAATTCCTTTTTTTATCTAAACGAAGAATTTTTGACAGAAACCACTCCAAAATCACATATCGCCAAGAAGGCGCAAGGCATGAGGTGCAGAATCTTTAACGATAGCAAAAAAAAGACCACAAGTTTATTATTTTTCTTTATATTCTCATCCAGTCCAGCAATAAATTTGTATCTTTGTCATGGATTGAAAAAAGATTTAGATGGGTATGAAAATTAAATTATACGCACCCCTTGTGATTCACAGCGACCATGACGTGGTTTTGCCCGCCAGCGACCAGCCGCTTGCCGGTGATCACGCCATCCTCATCGCGTGTGACGACGAGCGTGTCGCCAGCGAGCTGTACAGCCACATCTGCTCTAACTGTGACCTGGCCAAGGCTTTCGCCCACGAGGAGTTCAAGGCGGCCTTAAACCACGCGCTCAACTGCCCCGACCACCGCGTGAGGTCATGCAACTTGGCCATGGCTGTCGTTAGCCGCGCGGGATGCCTTGTGGCTCAAATGGGCAAGAGCCGCGTGCTTCAAGTGCGCCCCAGCACGCAGGAAATCGAGTATGACTCAAGAGCGCAAGTGCTTGACATCTATAGCAGCAAGGCCAAGGTCGAGCTCATCAAGGACCTGAGAGCCGGCGACTACATTGTGCTCTGCACGGCCGAGAACATTGAGGTCAAGGCCGTGAGAAAGACGATGTGCGATGCGGGCAAGGACGACCATGACAAGCTGGCCGACATCGCCCAAATACTCAAACCGTCGAAGACCGACGGCGGGCACACGCCAGCCTTAGCGTTCGTGCGTGTCGAGGAGGCACAGGGCGGCGGAGCGTCGATGCCCTCATTCGCATTCATCAAGCCCAAGCGCATGCTTTATGCGCTGCTGGCAGCGGCGGTCGTGGGAGCGGCGACCTGGGTGCTCACAGCCAACCCATTCTCGGACACAGGCCATCATGCCACCGTCGATCCCGATAGCTTGGTCACCGACAAGGCGCCCGATCATGCCAAAATCTCGTTTGCCGTAGATTCTGCCGCACTGAAAGCCAAGCGTGACTCGCTGGCTGGGGTTCAACTGAAAAAGGACTCCCTGCGGAGGGCTCAAAGGCTGCGGCGTGACTCGACGAGGAAGATAGAACTGGAAAAGAAGAAAGCGCTTGAAGCCGCCAAGGAATCGGCCGCCATGCAGCAAGACGTCTCGAAGGAGAAGCCTGCCGCGCCTAAGGTGAGAGACCTCAAGCCCATCACCCCGCCGCCAGCTGGCACACCTGCTGTTCAAGCGCCCAAAGCCCCTTGATCGCGCCGCCATTCTGTCCTCGCCACAAAGTATAGCAAAAACAACCCCCAGCGCTTTCTTGAAGTGCCGGGGGTTGTTGCAAGCCGTAAAAAAGATTATTTTAAAAAAACGTCAACCGTCCGTGCCGGACGGCCAACTTTTTTATTTTGCGACATGCTCGTAGTAAAGGGTTCGTGTGGTTTGGTCGCACACCTCGCTGGGGCCGAAATACTGCACAGCGCCAGGATAGATGTAGCATGTGTTGACGGCCCACTCGTCACGGTTTTCGGCAAACACTTGGAAAGGCTTGTCGCTCAAGTCCACGAGCGCCTTGCGAATCACGGGCTTCATCTCGCCGCTGCGCTGCTCCATGTGAAGCATCATGGTGATGGGGATGCCGCCAGCAACCCACTCGCTCACAGGCTGCGACAAGTTGCGAATCGACGACATATAGCCCGTTGCGCCACACTTCACCAGTTGCGCGGCATTGTAGCCCAGGGCGTAGCAGTAGTTGGCATCGAAATTCGACGGGTCGCCACAACGGCCCTCATAGCCGAAAAAGTGGTGCATCGGCCTAAAACGCCCCACATACTTTCCTTGGGCTCGCATTTCCTCAAGTTTCTTGGCCACCATCTCGCTCAGCAGCTGGTCGGTTTCGATGAGCGACACAAGCACGTTTCCGTGAGGGTCGCGGTCATGGTAAAGCTGGCGTGCCACCTTGGCGGGAAGTGTAGAGAAAAACTCGGCGTTTTGCCCGGTGAGGTGGCTGATGACAAACTCATGCTGGTCGTCGGGCGCCATCTCCTTGAATTCGGGATGCTCGGCAAGGATGTTATTAAGCTGGGCAATGAGTTGCTTCATGGCGGGGAAAAACTCAATGAGCCCCTCGGGGATAAGGACTGTGCCATAGTTCAATCCATGCGCCGCGCGGGTAGCGACAATCTTGGCAATGTAGTCCACCACTTGGTTCAGGGTCTGGTTCTTGGCCTCGACCTCCTCGCTGATGATGGTCACGTTGGGCTGGGTCTTGAGGGCGCACTCGAGAGCAATGTGGGATGCCGACCGTCCCATTACCTTCATGAAGTGCCAGTATTTTTTTGACGAGTTGCAGTCTCGCTCAATGTTGCCAATGAGCTCGCTGTAAACCTTGGTTGCCGTGTCGAAGCCAAAAGATGCCTCAATCCACTTGTTCTTCAAGTCGCCATCGATTGTTTTCGGGCAGCCAAGCACTTGCACTCCTGTGCCCTTGGCCTTGTAGTACTCGGCAAGGACTGCGGCATTGGTGTTGGAGTCATCGCCGCCAACAATGATGATTGCGCGAATATTGAGTTTCTTGATGATTTCCAGGCCTTTGTCGAACTGGTCGATTTTTTCCAGCTTGGTGCGTCCCGAGCCTATGATGTCGAAGCCGCCACAATTGCGGTACTCGTTGATGATTTCGGCTGTGAGTTCCCGGTAGTCATGATTCACGAGGCCGCTTGGCCCCATCAGGAAACCATAGAGGCGGCTCTGCGGGTGAATTGATTTTAAGCCGTCAAAAATCCCGCTGATGACATTGTGACCGCCAGGGGCCTGGCCGCCAGAGAGGATAACGCCCACGTTCAATGGCTCTGTTGCTGCGTGAGCAGCATGTGTGTCTTTCTCAAATTTTAATTCAGGCATCCCGTAAGTGTATGGGAAGAGTTTTTTGATTTCCTCTTGGTCGCCTACCGATTGGGTGGGCTTGCCTTTCGCCAGTTTCACGGGTCCGAAAAGAGATTCTGGCATTTGAGGCTTGTAGTTTGCCCGCGCGATTTGCAGGATGCTCTTTTTAAATAGTCTTCTGATATCCTTATCCATTTCCTAACGATGATTAATGATTTTTTATTTAGTCTATCACTTCACGTGCAAAGTTCGTAAATATTCCCAGTCCTTGCAACCTCTATTAATTTTTTTTAACATTTATTTTGTCCCCCGCAATTACAATTCTCATTTTTTCTTCTTTAAAATATTGGTTTGCAGTCTCTTTCACATCGACCACCGTCATTGCTTCGATGGCTTTCACCTGGTCGTTGAAATATTCCGGATAGGTGCCAAAGAGGAATGTGTTGCTCACATAGCTCGCCATCGAGAATGGCGTGTCGAGCGTTTTGGCAAGTTCGCCAAGCATGTATTGCCTCACCGTGTCGAGTTCCTCCTGTGCGACAGGATCTATTTTCAGCCTCTCGATCTCCCGCTTCACCTCTTCAACGACGCGCATGGTGTATCGGGTGTCGCACTCGCTCAGAATAGCCACGTAGGAATCTTCGCTCCACCCTGCCAGAAAGGCCTGGATGCCGTAGGTGTAGCCCTTTTCCTCTCTGATGTTCGTCATCAGTCGGCTGCCAAAGTATCCGCCAAGCAGGGTTGTGGTGAGCCTCAACTTGAAGTAATCGGGATGGCGACGGGGAATGGCTCTGATGGTGATGCCGATGGCCGATTGGAGCACCCCAGGCCGATCAACCATCTTGAACATCACGTCCGAAGGCTTGAAATCCAATGGCTTGCTACAAAGTTGGACGCCTTGCTTACTCCACTGGCCCATGGTTTGATCTACCCAGTCGATTTCCTTTTGGCTGATTTTTCCTGCCAGCACAATCTGGCAGTTATTGGCATTGTAGTATCGGTCGTAAAAGCGCTTGAGGTCGTCGATGCTCACCGCCATCACGCCTTCGGGAGTGAGCGGCCGCGCAAGCGGGTGCCCCTTGCCGTAATACAGCTCATTCATCGCCTCGTTGCACAAGAAAGTCACGCGCTTGCTGGCAGTGGCTATGTTGCTTGCCAGTTGCGACTTGAACAAGTCAAATTCGCTACCAGGGAACGTTGGGCTTGTGATGCATTCGCAGAGTAGCTTCACCGTGTGCTCAAAGTTCCGGTTGAGCGACGAGAGCGAAATCATGGTGTGGTTGTTGTAGTGCTGTGCGGCTTTCCACGCGCCATAGTAGTCGAGCGCCTCGGCAATTTCCTCGCTATTGTGCTGAGCGCTGCCCTCCTTCACCATGTAGCCAGTGATCAACGCCTGCATCGGTTTCTCTTCCTCGATGGTGCCGCCGCCCATGTAGACGTTGAGGCGGCTTATCTCGTCTTCGCCATTCCCAATCACCCACAAGGGAATGCCGTTGCTCAACTTGACAGGTGCGGGGAAGTCGAGTCTCAAGCCGTCGAAGCCTTGAGTCGCAGGCTGCCGGGTTCGGTCTAACTTGCTGTCCATGATTGAGGGGTGATTTTATCCATGATGCGCCAAATAACTTTCAGCCCGAGCCAGATCCTCGGGCGTGTCGATGCCGATGGTCTCTGCCTGGCTGACTCCAACCTTGATGGTGTAGCCGTTTTCAATCCATCGCAATTGCTCCAGGCTCTCGGCCTGCTCAAGCGAGGACTGGGGAAGGGAGGTGATTTCCCGCAAGACCTGGGCTCGGTAGGCATACATGCCCAAGTGCGTGTAGTACTGGTGCTTGGAGGGCCAGGCCGAGGGGTCAACGCCACGCAGGTAAGGAATCACCGAGCGGGAGAAGTACTTCGCGTTCCAGGCCTTATCAACGACCACTTTGGGCGTGTTGGGGTTGAGCAGTTGCTCAATGCTGCCATGGGGGTCGTAAGGCTTCACCAGCGTTGCGATGTCGGTCGTGGGGTCGTCAAAGCAGGCTATGATGGCCTGGATTTGCGAGGGTTGGATAAAAGGCTCGTCGCCTTGAATGTTGATGATCACGTCTTCACCGCCGCCATGCTTCACGAGAGCCTCCATGCAGCGGTCGGTGCCGCTCTTGTGGTCATTGCGGGTCATGACACAGCTGCCGCCAAACGATTGAACCGCCTGGGCGATGCGCTCGTCGTCGGTGGCCACAACCACCTCGTCGAGCGCCCGTCTTGCCTGCTCATACACCCGTTGAATCACGGGCTTGCCCCCCAGCATAGCGATTGGCTTGCCAGGGAACCGTGTGGAGGCATATCTTGCAGGAATAATCCCGATAAACTTCAATTTTTCCATGGTTGTTCCATATTTTCACGCAAAGTTACAACATTTCCTCCAATTTCGCCTTTTTCGCTCATTTTTGGCGCAATAAGATTTCCCTGTCTGTTGCGTTCACAATGCTGGTTGTGAAAGGGCGCTTCAAGAAAATCTCTTGCTTTCTCTCGGCCCAGGTCTCTCGGTCTTTGTCTGAGACGACGGTCACGGGATAGTACCCTGCCTTGAGCAAGAACCGCTTCCTCTCATTGAATTTCTCGTTGACGCAATTGACCACCACGACATCGGGAATGTGGTTGACGATAGCGTTCTCCTGCGAGATGAGCGATTGCTCCAAGGCGCCATTTTGCCGCGCCCAGTGCTTGCATGCGGGAAGAGACTCGCTGAAAATCCCCAAATCTCCGCAGCAGGGCATCGTGTCGAAGTACATCACTTTAGAGTGCCGCCCTTGCTGGGCCACAACGTGAAGGGCGGTGTGATAAATCTTTCGGCGAGGATTTTGCTTGTTGTAGGCCCAATCGCATTGGCGAAAGAAAAAGATTCCATCGGCAACACTCCAAACCACGGCAAGCGGCAGCAGCGCCGCGTAGACCCAGCGGCTTTTGACGACGCGGCGTAGCAGCGCAATGACGGAAATGATTCCAAACAGGACGAGCACGTCGCCAATTTCTGAGTAATAACTGTAATAACCCATCATGTAGATCGCGGCACACACGGTGAAGCAATACAGGGCAAGCACCTTGTAGGCTTTTCGGAGCGGAGAAAACAAGGTGACCACACAAGCGCAGACTTGCCAAATCACGTTCCACCTGAAAAACAGGTGAAAGTGCAGGTAGGTTCTTCTCGACGGGGACATGTTCGGGAACACCCACTCGCCCAGGTTGCCTACAGTCAACAAGGTATTCAAGCAATATTCCCGCACAAAAGCCATCATGGCGCCTGTGCATGACAAATACACCACAAAGGGCAACATGGCAAGAGAGGCACCGGCTATCAACCGCCAGCAACAGGGCCACAGGAGGCCTTTCTGGCATCTCCACGACCAATACAGCTGCAGCACGGCAATCCCGCCAATCATGGCGGCGATGCTGTATTTGATCATGAAGGCGAGCCCCACGCACAGCCCCGACCGGAGGGCATTGGCTTGATAGGTGCTTGCTGAGTGGCGCTTGATCGACAGGCAGGTCAGGTACACCGTGTAGAGCAATAATGGCCTGCACCAAAATTCGCAGCGCCACTCGTCGTAGGTTTGCACAAATACAAATCCTAAAAGAACGACACTAATCAAGTTGAGGATAGGACGATCGCCCAAGAACAGCATGGCCATTTTGTAGCCAATCCACAACGTGGCCAGCAACACGAGGCACTCCAGCCAAAACACTCCGATGAAACTGTGAGGGGTGAGGAGATACCCCACCCCATAGATGAGCCACAACAGCGGGCCCTTGGAATCCACAAAGTCAACGTAGGGGGTCAACCCGTTCATGAGCGCGCGACCGCATATAAAGTACCAATTCGTGTCACAGCGCACGTAAGCGTCGTATAGCCAGGAGTCCCTGCCCGAAATCACCATGATGACCACAGTGAACAAGACCGTGAATAGGAACGCCGCCCAATTCGACGACAGAGAGTGAAGTTTCTTCATGCCCATGCACATTAAAAAAATCCTCGCAAAATTACAAACTTTTCACCAAAGAGGCAAAAAGCCGACCGAAGTCCCTATCGGCGGCCCACACGAAACAGGCTGTTCTTGAAAAGTTTGCATTTTTTACCAAAACCCATTTGGTGAAGTCAAAAAGAAGTTGTAATTTTGCAGTCGATTTCAAGGCAGAATACAACGACTTCCCGTTAGTCCTGTTCTGTGACATGATCGTTGAAACTTCGATGCGCCTGATGATGCTAAGATTGGCGCATAAAGCGTAGGACGGTATTACATAGCCCCAATGGCCGCTGTCTGACCAAGTTGCTTTCTCACAACGCTGGATTGGCAGATTGACCATATTAGGCCATAGCGTATTGTGCTATGCGTGGAGTAGATGTGGCTGGCTTGAATATCGATAATCATCATTTATTGATAACAAAAACAGAAAACAACAACTATGTCTAAAGTTTGCGAAATCACAGGCAAGAAGGCGATAACGGGCAACAACGTGTCGCATTCGAAAAGAAGAACAAAACGTAAATTCAACGTTAATGTGTTCAACCGCAAGTTTTACTGGCCCGAGCAGAAGATGTGGATCAAGTTGACGGTCTCGGCGGCAGGCTTGCGCATCATCAATCGTTTTGGCCTCGACGCAGCGCTCAAAAAGGCTGCTGCCAAAGGCAATTTAACAGAAATCAGAACAATCGAAAAGTAATCAATCATGGCAAAGAAAGCGAAAGGCGATAGAATTCAAGTGATTCTTGAATGCACAGAACAAAAGGCCAGCGGTGTGCCAGGGATATCACGCTACGTCACCACCAAAAACCGCAAGAACACCACAGAGCGCTTGGAGTTGAAGAAATACAACCCCTACCTCAAGAAGTACACTATCCACAAAGAAATCAAATAATAAACCTTTTTGATATATGGCAAAAAAAGTAGTTGCTACCCTTCAAACGGGTGAAGGCCGCACATACAGCAAAGTGATTAAGATGGAACGCTCGCCAAAAACCGGTGCCTACGTTTTTGTTGAGCACATTGTCCCTAACGACAAGGTTCAAGAATATCTCAAGAAATAATCGGCACACCGTTATTTCAACATCATAGAGGGTCTTGAAGCCGATTGGGCTTCAAGACTTTTTTAATGCCGCACAAAGGGTTGTGATTGCGCCAAGATTTTTGTACCTTTGCAACTCCTCAAGCACAATTGACTGACAGAACAAATACACACAGATGCTGAAAATTGCGATAGAGAAAGAGCGCGTCAACGAAATGGAAACGGTTGAGTTCCCAGGCGAAATCTACGTGATTGACTCGATGCTCAAGGTGAACGCAGCCATCAACGTTCTACGCTCCGCGCCGCTGGTGGGCTTTGACACCGAGACGCGTCCCACGTTTCACAAAGGCGATCAGCACTCGATGTCGCTCATTCAACTGTCAACGCTTAGCGAGTGTTTTCTCTTTCGTGTCAACCGCATTGGCGTTCCACAACGGTTAGGAGACTACCTTGCCGACCCATCGTGCAAGAAAGTAGGCCTCTCGCTTCATGACGACTTCAATGGCCTGAGCCGCGTGTCGCAGACGAAGCCGGCTGGCTTTGTCGACATTCAAGACATTGTGACCAAGTTCCACATTGCCGACATCAGCCTGCAGAAAGTCTATGCCATTTTGTTTCAGCAGAAAATCAGCAAGAGCCAGCGTCTCACCAATTGGGACGCTAAGCAATTGACCAAAAGCCAACAGCGCTATGCCGCCATCGACGCATGGGCGTGCATCAACATCTATAACTATCTCAGAAGCGGGGAATTTGACCCTGCAAAGTCACCGTTTATCGTGAAAGAGGAGGAAAAATCATGAAAAAAAGCCACATGGCCTTTCGGTGGTCCATCATCTTGCCGGCCGCCATGCTCATCTACTTGGTCGTGATGGCCTATGTGGGATGGGATGTTTACCGCGCAGGAAACTACACACGCTACTTTGGGATTATCGGGATTGGGCTGTTCATCATCATCTACCTGTTCTATCGCTTGCGCACACGAGAGAAAGCGCGCAACTCGCAAGAGGACGACGATGAGACCACAAGGTATGGAACCTACGGTGAGGCAGAGGGGAAATAGGCGCAAGCGCATTTTTCGGCGCTATGGCACTGCAATGAGCTCAAACGGCAAAGCCTCAATGATTTTCACCAGATAGAACTGGCCTATCTCTAATTTTTTCGTTTTCTTGACGAGCACCTCTGGATCCACCTCTGGGCTGTCCCACTCGGTGCGGCCGATGTAATGGTTCTCGTCCTCGCTGTCGATGATCACTTTCAGCCTCTTGCCCACTTTACGCTCCTGAATCTCCATGGAAATCGTTTCCTGCAAGTCCATGAGCTGCTGCAAGCGTTGATTTTTCACTTCCTGCGGCACAGCATCGTCAAAGTGCCTTGCCGCCCAAGTTCCCTCCTCTTCGCTATAGGCAAAGGCACCCATTCGCTCAAAGCGCATCTCCCGCGCGAAGTCGAGCAGTTCCTGGAACTCCTCGTCACCCTCACCAGGGAATCCCACCATGAGCGTGGTGCGCAAGTGAAGATGCGGCACCTCGCGGCGCATTCGGCCGATGAGCTCAATCTGCCCAGCCTTGGTGATGTGCCGCCGCATGTTGCTCAGCACCTTGTCGCTGGCATGCTGCAAGGCGATGTCGAGATAACTGCACACGTTCTCGTGGCGAGCCATGACCGGCAGAATCCCATAGGGGAACTGCGTGGGATAGGCATAGTGCAAGCGTATCCACTCCACGCCATCGATTTGCACCATGCTGTCGACCAACTCCGGCAACTTCATCTCCCCATAGAGGTCCTGGCCATAGGACGAGAGGTCTTGGGCAATCACGTTGAACTCTTTCACCCCCTTTGCCGTCAAGTGCTCCACTTCGGCGAGGAGGTGTTGCATGGGAACACTCTTGTGGCGACCCGTGATGATGGGAATCGCGCAAAAGGCGCAAAAACGATTGCACCCTTCTGAAATCTTGAGGTAGGCATAGTGGTTAGGGGTCGTCAAATAGCGCTCGTGAGCCATTTCCTCATGAAAGGATTTTCCCAAATCCTCAAGCATGAGTTTCCAGTCAAATTTTCCATAGAACTTATCAACCTCGGGCAGTTCTTGCGTGAGTTGCGCCCTAAAGCGCTCGGCAAGGCAGCCCATGACGATGAGTTTTCGGACTCTCCCCTCTTTCTTGGCTTGCCCAAGGCGTAAAATCATGTTGATGCTCTCCTCTTGGGCATCGGCAATGAATCCGCACGTGTTCACGACCACAATCTCGCCATTGACGCGAGCAGGGTTGTGCTCGACCTGGAAGCCACTGGCTTGAAATTGCCGAATGAGGCGCTCCGAGTCCACTAAATTTTTGGAGCACCCCAGCGAGATAATGTCTACTTTGTTTCTTCGCATATCTTTCAAAGACTCACGACAAGAGGCGAGCTTGCAAGCGGCGCGCGAGAGAGAGACCATTTTGCGTCACTGCCTCGGCAGCCCTCCCTACTGGCCAAACAGGGAGCCGACAAATTCTTTCTTGCGGAATATCTGAAGGTCCTCAATGCCCTCGCCCAGGCCAATGTACTTGACAGGGATTTGGAACTGGTCGCTGATGCCGATCACGACACCGCCCTTGGCCGTGCCGTCGAGTTTGGTCACGGCCAAGGCGTTCACCTCGGTGGCTGCCACAAACTGCTTAGCCTGCTCAAAGGCGTTTTGACCCGTTGACCCGTCGATAATGAGCAAGATCTCGTTGGGCGCATCGGGAAGCACTTTCTTCATGACGTTCTTGATTTTCGTCAGCTCGTTCATGAGGCTCTTGTTGTTGTGCAGGCGGCCGGCCGTGTCGATAATAACCACATCGGCATTTTGCGCCTTGGCACTCGAAACGGCATCGAAGGCCACGCTGGCAGGATCGGTTCCCATCTTGTGCTTGACGACCTGCACCCCGACACGCTGCCCCCAGATTTCCAGTTGCTCATCGGCGGCAGCGCGGTAGGTATCGGCCGCGCCCAAGACCACTTTGTTGCCCGATTTCTTGAACTGGTGAGCAAGTTTGCCAATGGTGGTTGTTTTCCCCACGCCATTCACCCCCACGACCATGATGACGTAGGGTTTCTTGTCGGCGGGGACGGTGAAGTCCTCCGATTCCGCATTGTTATTATCGGCCAGCAATTGGGTGATTTCATCGCACAGCATGTTGTTCAACTCATCGGAGCCGACATATTTGTCCTTAGCGACACGAGCCTGAATCTTCTCGATAATCTTGAGTGTGGTTTCCACCCCCACATCGCTGGTGATGAAGGCCTCCTCGAGATTGTCGAGCACATCGTCGTCGATGGTAGACTTCCCTGCAATAGCATGCTTGATTTTAGAGAACATGCCTTCGCGTGTCTTATTGAGCCCCTTGTCGAGGGTTTCCTTTTTCTCTTTAGAGAAGAACTTTCCAAAAAATCCCATATTCCTATCAACTATTTTTTGCAAAGGTACAAAATATTAAGACATTAGGACACATGATGAGGAAGAAAATTTCGGCAATTGGCTCGCACGGCGCCTCACGATGGGCGGCTTGGCCACATGACGAGCCACGGCTGGCATCGCATCGTGAAACAGCCATCGTCCCTGCGCGAGGGGCGATGGCTGTTGTGGTGTGGCAAAGGTTGCGAGTGGATTACTCTTCCTCCTTTTGCGCTTCTTCGTATTCCTTGAGCAGCTTGTCTTGAACATCGCTGGGGACGAGCTCATAGCTGGCAAACTTCATGGTGAACGATGCGCGGCCGCCGGTGACTGAGCTCAATGCCGTTGAATAACTCGACATTTCCTTCAAAGGCACTTTGGCATTGATTTTCTGGAGACCGCTGGCCTCTTCCATGCCCATGATGATGGAACGGCGCCCTTGCAAGTCGCTCATCACATCGCCCATGCACTCGGCAGGCATCAAGACCTCGACATCGTAGATAGGCTCAAGCACCTTGGGGTTGGCGTTCTTGAAAGCGTCGCTGAACGCGTGGCGCGCGGCCAAGCGGAAAGAAATCTCATTGCTGTCGACCGGGTGCATTTTTCCGTCGTAGATGCAGACGCGCACGTCGCGGGCATAGGATCCCGTCAACGGGCCTTGCTCCATGCGGTCCATGATGCCTTTCACAATCGCCGGGATAAAGCGTGCATCGATCGCACCACCCACAATACAGTTGTAAATCACAATCTTTCCGCCCCAGTCGAGTTGCATTTCCTGCTTGTCCTTGACGCTCATCTTAAACTCCTGGTTGCCGAACTTGTAGAGCACGGGGTCGGGCATTCCTTCCTTGTAGGGCTCAATGATCAGGTGCACCTCGCCAAACTGGCCAGAGCCGCCAGACTGCTTCTTGTGGCGGTAGTCGGCACGGGCAGCCTTGGTAATGGTCTCGCGATAAGGGATTCTGGGCTCAAGATAGTCGATCATCACCTTGTCGTTGTTCTCGATGCGCCACTTGAGCGTGCGCAGATGAAACTCTCCTTGCCCCGACACGATGGTTTGCTTCAGTTCCTTTGACTGCTCAATCAGCCATGTTGGGTCTTCCTCGTGCATGCGGTTCAAGATCGCGCCGAGCTTTTCAATTTCGCTCTCGTTTTGTGGCTTGATGGCACGCTGGTACTTGGGTGAGGGATAGTGGATAAAGTCATAGGGGTTTTCCATGCCCTTCTCGTTCAAAGTGTTGCCGCGGCGCACGTCTTTCAATTTCACGGTTGCGCCCAAGTCGCCCGCTGCCATCATCTCGACAGGCGTTTTGCCCAAGCCGTAAACGCAATTCAGCTGCGCGAGGCGCTCTTTGCTGCCCCGGCTCACATTTTCCAGGTCGGCGCCAGCCTTGATGGTGCCTGACATGACCTTGAAATAAGAAACCTCGCCAATGTGAGGCTCAACGGTGGTTTTGAAGAAGAACAGGCTCACTTTTCCATTCTCATCGAGTTTCACCTCGTTACCTTCAACATCCTTGCTGGCGGGCATATCGGTTGGCGCTGGAACGATTTGCTCAAGCACCTCAAGCATGCGGTCAACCCCCATGTTTCTCTCGCCCGAGACACACAGCACAGGAATGATGCTCATGTCGACGAGCCCTTTCTTGATGCCGGTGATGGTTTCCTCGTCGCTCAACGTCATCTCGTCAAGGAACTTCATCATGAGTTCCTCATCGCCCTCGGCAGCCATTTCAAGCAGTGCCGATTTCATGTCATCGGCTTTGCCGGCGAGCTCGGCTGGGATGTCGGAAACGGTAGCCTTTCCGCCATCGGCGGGATAGGTGTACAGTTTCATGGTGAGCAAGTCGACGATTGACTTGAAGTTGGGGCCGCATTCCACGGGGAACTGCATGGGAACGACTTTGTTGCCAAACGCTTCTTTCAAGCTGTTGACCACATTGTCGAAATCGGTTTTCTCGGCTTCCAGTTTATTGATGGCCATGACAAGCGGTTTCTTGACGTTGCCCACGGTGCGGAACTGGTTTTGTGTCCCCACCTCGACACCATACTGGCCATCGATGAGCATGAGTGCCGTGTCGGTCACGTTGAGCGCGGTCACCACATTGCCCACAAAGTCATCACCGCCCGGGCAGTCGATAAAGTTGAGTTTTTTCCCGTTTTTCTCGGCATAGAACAACGTCGAGAACACAGAGTAGCCATATTCCTTCTCTACAGGGAAATAATCACACACGGTGTTGCCGTTTCCGATCGTTCCCCGGCGGTTGATCACCCCACAGTCGAAAAGAATAGACTCGGCTAGTGTGGTTTTACCCGAGCCTTTACTGCCTACAAGCGAGATATTGCGAATCTCATTAGTTTTATAAACTTTCATCTTATGAGTATATTTTATGAATTATTAATGAGCATTTTAACGAATGAATATCGGTATCAGTTATCGCATTGGTGGCTTTTACCACCAAAACGACCACAAATTTAGTGATAATCTTGAAATAAATCGGCTTTTTAGCAAAAAAAACGCGTCTTTATAAAATTTTGACCAGAAGAAAGCATGAGTATTTGAGGCAAATCATTATATTTGTATCACCAAAAGCAATTCACCAATGGCAGGACTATATGTTCACATCCCATTTTGCAAGTCACGCTGCATCTATTGCGATTTTTACTCCACCGTGGGGCGTGACGAGAAGATGGGGCAGTATGTGGAAGCTGTGCTCGCCGAGGCTCGCTTGCGCTGCCATGAGCTATGCAGCCCCGTGAGCACCATCTATTTTGGCGGAGGAACACCATCGATTCTTTCAAGCGCACAACTCTCCAATTTGGTCGCTGGCTTGCAGCAAACGTTTGACTTCTCGCAAGTTGAGGAGTTCACCGTTGAGGTTAATCCTGACGACGTGACCCCCGAAAAAATCGCCTTGATGAGGCGCTGGGGGGTGAACCGCATCAGCATGGGCATCCAGAGTTTCGACGATGGCGAATTGCGGATGCTCAACCGAAGGCACACCGCGCGGCAGGCCATTGACGCGCTGGCAGCCATTCGCGCAGCCGGCATTGGCAACATCAGCATCGACCTCATCTATGGCATTCCGGGGCAAACGCTCGCGACATGGCTGCAAAACGTGGAGCAAGCCATCGGGCTGGACGTGCAGCACATCTCGGCCTACAGCTTGATGTATGAGCACGGGACTCGCCTGTGGTTCATGCTTGAGCAAGCGAAAATCAAGGAGGTTGACGAGGAGACCAGCGTGGCCATGTACCAAGCCCTGGCGCAGCAGCTCAAGGCGGCTCATTTCGAACACTACGAGGTGTCAAACTTTGCGCAAGAGGGCTATTTTTCCCGGCACAATTCCAGTTACTGGAATTTGGTCCCCTATCTTGGGCTTGGCGCGGGGGCTCACAGCTACAACGGGCTAACGCGCCGAAGCAACCCGGCCAACTTGAAAAAATACCTCAAGCAAATCGCGGCAGGCCCATGCGCCTTTGAGGAAGAGCGCGTGGCCAACTGGGAACGCTACGACGAGTACGTGATGCTGCGGATGCGCACGGCGCAAGGGCTCAGCATTCACGAACTCACAGAGCGGTTTGAAGAGAAATTTGTGCATCACTTCCTCAAGAACGCCGAGCAAGAGCAGCTGCTGCAAAACGACGGCACGCGCTTCTTTATTCCCGAGCAGCACGTGATGCTCACCGATGCGATTACCCGCAACTTGATGTGGTGACGCTACGACAACAAAAAAACGGCTAACTCTCTCCAAAAAGCCATTCCTGAATACCCCTCCACACAGCATCTAAATTTATGGCAACGAAAAAACGACAAACAACTGCAATACTGCTGCTCATGGCGTGCTTGAGCCTCGCCTCGCATGCCGAGAGCAAAAATCGCCCCCGCTATGCACACGATGCCTTTTTCACGGCATCGGACGCAACCTGCCATCCAGGCGACACGGCAACAATCGACATCAATCTTGACAATAAGGAGACGGTCTCGGGATACCAACTCGACATCATCATTCCCAAGGGTTTCTCCTATCTGAAGGTAAAGGGACTAAGGCTCGGAAAGCGAAACAGAAGCCACAACCTTTGCCACCGCCAACTCAACGACACGACGACACGCCTTATCGTCATGTCGGCCGACCTGGAGCTAACGGGATCCTCGGGTCCCGTGATTCACTACAAAATCGTTGCTGACAAGGATGTGGCACCAGGTGTCTACCCGATTACCTACGACCGCATTACCGCGACCAATCGCGAGGCGGCGACCTTAAAAAGCGACAAGTTCACCTCGACCATTACCGTCACTCCATGAGGAAAAGCGCACCCGCACCAGAGCAAGCGCTATTCACGAGCATCGGATTCGGTGCCGCAGCGCCCATGAGCGCCGCCGGAGCTTGAGTTGCTCCTGTGGTGACGGTGGTGGTGACGGTGGTGGTGGTAACGCTCGCGATGATAGGTCTTGCGCAACCGATGCAGAAGCATGAAGTGCATCAGGAAAAAAGCCACAACGGCACCTGCCGCATCGGCACACCAATCAATCCAGTCGAACGTGCGCCCCAACTCGGGCCAAACAAGCTGGCAAATTTCCATGACAAGACCGAACATGACGGCCACGCTTGTGAGCGCCAAATTGATGTTGACGCCAGAATGATGAGGCATCTTCAACTTGGCATAGTCCAGCAGGAATACGGCTGCAAGACCGAGATACATCAAGAAATGCGCAACCTTATCGGCATAAGGGAACAGCAAAATGCCGCGGCTGCCCAAGGGATTGGGCGAAAGCGAGAGATAAATAAGCGCCAAAATCACAAAGCATGAAAGCACTCCTGTCGGTATCTTGAGAAGAAACTTTGCCATCAAACAATCGTCTTAATCCTCAATAGACTCATGGAGCCGATGCAGGCTATCCTTAACTATTGAGTGGTGAGGTGCGCAAAATTAGTTATTTTTATCATCAGTGGCAAGGTTATTGGCTCAAAAGCGCTACATTTGCAGAAAAATATTGAAAATTCGGTTGCCAAGCATGGGAAAACTCTCTGATTTTTTCACGATGACTCGCCGCGAGCGCATGGGCGCTATGGCCGTCCTGGCACTCATCGCCATCGCCATCGTCCTCTCGTGGGCAGTTCATCGCCGCACACCAAGCGAGCCGCGCGACTGCCCTGCCCCAGCCGCCATGGAAGCGTTTAATGCCGCAACCGATACCAACGCGCCAACAGAAATAAAAAAGAGAAAACCGAGGAAAAAGAGCAGTCACCGAGGCACAAAGAAGAAAGATAAAAAAGAGAAGAAAGCGAGACCTGCCCACCAGGAATCCAAAGAACGGAGTATTGACGAAATGCCGAGCTTTTAACCCGTCGCGCGAGCCTTCAGCATGAGACGAGCCCACAAGCCGCGCAAAATTGACCCGATTGGTTGATAAAAGCAATCTGTGGCAGTATTCCTGCTAAATAATGTCAAACCCGTGCTTGCAGATGAAAAGTTTTTAGTACCTTTGTCTCCGTATTGCTGAATTTTTTCTTTAATTAACGCATTAATACATATATATTCAAGAAGATGAAAGCATTTGTTTTTCCAGGCCAAGGCGCACAATTCGTGGGGATGGGCAAAGCCCTCTACGATAGCGACGCGCAAGCCAAAGAAATGTTTGAAAAAGCCAATGAGGTACTTGGTTTCCGCATCACCGACCTCATGTTTGAGGGCACAGAGGACGATCTGAAACAGACCAAAGTGACCCAACCCGCCGTGTTTCTGCACTCGGTTGTCCTGGCCAAGACCCTTGGCAACGACTTCCAGCCCGACATGGTAGCCGGACACTCGCTGGGCGAGTTCTCGGCCTTAGTAGCCGCTGGCGCGCTCTCCTTTGAAGAGGGTCTTCAACTTGTGGAAGCCCGCGCCTTGGCCATGCAGAAGGCTTGCGAGCTGCAGCCGTCGACCATGGCCGCCATCATTGGGATGAGCGACGAGCGGGTCGAGGAAATTTGCGCCACAATCGATGGTGTCTGCGTTCCAGCCAACTACAACAGCCCAGGCCAAGTGGTGATTTCGGGCACCTTTGAGGCCATTGAGGAAGCCTGCAAGAAATTCAAGGAGGCAGGAGCCAAACGCGCACTTCCCTTGAAAGTGGGCGGCGCATTCCACTCTCCGCTCATGGAGCCTGCCCGCGCCGACCTCGCCGTGGCGATTGATCGCGCCCAATTCTCCACGCCCGTGTGCCCGGTTTACCAGGACGTCGACGCCTTGCCACACACCGCCCCCCAGGAAATCAAGGGCAACCTGCTCAAGCAGCTCACCTCGCCCGTTCGCTGGAGCCACATTATGGCCAACATGGTCAAGGACGGCATGACCGAGGCCGTGGAGCTCGGCCCTGGAAAGGTGCTGCAAGGCCTCATTGGACGCACCTACCGCGACATCAGCGTGAGCGGTCGCCAGTAGCGCCGCTACTCGTTTGACAAGACACACAAGGACACAAAACTTTTTATCGGCAACATAAAAAAACATTCTTGTGTCCTTGTTTTCCATTTAGCACTCACACCATTTCTAACCAATGGATTACTTGCTTCTCATCGTTGGGCTGGCCCTGTTGCTGACAGGCTCAAACTACCTCGTAGACTCAAGCGTAGCCCTGGCTCAGCGCGCCAAGATTTCCAGCTTTATCATTGGGCTCACCGTTGTGGGCATGGGCACAAGTGCCCCCGAACTGTTCATTTCGGTCACCGCGGCCCTCTCAGGCCATGGCGACTTGGCGGTGGGCAACGTGATTGGCAGCAACATCGCAAACCTCTTGCTCATTCTTGGCACCACAGCCGCCATCTGCCCGTTTATCATTGAGCGCCAAAACCAGCGCCGCGACATTCCCTTTTCCATTTTTGCCTCTGTGCTACTGGTGCTGCTCGTGTATGACACCTGGGCTGGCCAAGAGAAGAACATGATCTCGCGGCTCGACGGGTTCACACTGATTGTGCTGTTGGCGGGCTACCTGACCCTGACGATTGTCATGTCGAGGAAAAACCAGTCACAAGAACAGGCCAGCAGTGAAGCGGCAACGGGAAGCGTCTCCTGGCTCAACGGCAAAAGCCCCTTGCTGAGCATTGGCATCGCGGCCGTCTCGCTGGCGGCGCTGGTTGGTGGCGGCAACCTATTTCTCGATGCCGCCAAAAACTTAGCCAGCCGCTGGGGCATGAGCGAGGCCGTGATCTCCATCACGATTGTGGCTATTGGCACCTCGCTGCCCGAGCTCGTCACCTCGATCGTGGCGGCCATCAAGCGCAACCCCCAACTTGCCTTAGGCAACGTGCTGGGCAGTAATGTGTTCAACATTTTCATGATTGTCGGGCTCTCGGCTATTATCGCACCCATAGAAACAAAGGAGATTCATCTTGTTGATTTCATGGTCATGATTGGCGCTGCGGTGATGACTTTCCTGGTGACCTACAGTTTTGGGAAAAAGAGATTTGACCGCATCGAGGGATTTCTATTCCTCACGGCCTACGCCTGCTACACAATTTACCTGCTCATGCGGTAGATTTAGAAACTTATCACTATATTTGCGGCATGAACCAACCAGTGACTATCATCGCGTGGTGCCTTGCCACGGCAGTAACCGCAATGGCCGGGCAGCCGGTCAACAAGCAAACGCGCATCTTTGACCCCCATGTGAAATCGCTCAAGGTGGCTTTGGCCAACAACCCCTATACCCCAGCCATCTACACGCTGGGCAGCGACAAGGCTCTTCAAGTGAACTTTGACTACCTCGACTACGACGTGCACTACCTGCGCTACAGCGTGACCCACTGCAACGCCAACTGGGAATCCTCGCAACTGGTGGCCAGCGAGTATGCCAGCGGCTTCAACGAGGCCGACATCACCGACTACGCACAAAGCGAGAACACCTTTGTGCACTACTACAACTACAACCTGACCCTGCCCAACGAGCACCTGCAATTGCTCAAAAGCGGCAACTACCTGCTTTCGGTCTACGAGCAGGACGACCCCGACAAAGTGCTATTTCAAGCGCGGTTCAGCGTGTGCGAGGGCACAGTGACGGTGAAGCCGCAAGTGACCTCGCGAACCGACACTGACTACAACAACGCGCACCAGCAGGTGAGTTTCGACCTGGCCTACAAGCAAGGCACGATTGCCGACCCGTACAACGAGCTCACGTGTATCGTGACTCAAAATTCGCGCGATGACAATGCCGTGACCGTGACAGCGCCCATGATGGCCGATGCCACCCACGCGGCCTACGACCATAACCGAAACCTCATCTTCCCGGCGGGCAACGAGTTTCGCCGCATCGAGACGGTGAGCCTTCACACGCTCAACATGGGTGTCGCCTCCATCGCGTACTTCGAGCCCTATTACCATGCAACCTTAGTGACCGACCAGCTGCGCGCCGAGTCGCCCTACCTCTATGACCAGACCCAATTCGGGCGATTCACCATTCGCAACGCGGAGAGCGATTACAGCGCGACCGAGACCGAGTATGTCGTCACCCACTTCAGCCTTTACACGGGCACGCCCTGGAGCAACGGGCACATCGACCTGCAAGGGGAATTCACCGAGGGGCTTCCTGCCCCCGATCGCACCCTGCACTATGACCCGAATAGCGGTTGCTACACCTGCGACTTGCTGCTGAAACAAGGAGCCTACAACTACCAGTACCTGTGGGTTCCCGACGGGACACGCGCTGGCCAAAGCGGCCCGATTGAGGGCGACAAGTACCAGACCGTGAACGAGTACCTGATCAAGGTCTACGACCGCCCCTGCGGCGAGCGCTACGACCGCTTAGTGGGCTATGGGGTGGTGTACAGCGGCCTGTGAGCCGCCCTCCCGCGCCTTCCGAGACAAGAAACCATTATTTCCCTCTAAAATTTGTGCTTGAAACATTTATATTGTAATTTTGCAGAATAGGACCTAACAACCTCACACATTCACATTTCACAAGATACACCTATTATATAATAAACCTAAATAACTATGCTCAACAAAGAACTCATGGACAAGGCAGCCAACAACATCCGGATTTTGACTGCCGCAATGGTAGAGAACGCAAAATCGGGTCACCCAGGCGGTGCGATGGGTGGAGCCGACTATGCCAATGTGCTCTTCGCCCGTTACCTTGTCAACGACCCAAGCGACCCCGCTTGGCTTGCTCGCGACCGCTTCTTTCTAGATCCCGGGCACATGTCGCCCATGCTCTACAGCGTGCTGCACCTGAGCGGGAAGTACACGACCGACGACATTAAAAACTTCCGAAGCTGGGGCAGCATCACCCCTGGGCATCCCGAGGTTGACGTGGCGCATGGCATTGAGAACACATCGGGCCCACTGGGCCAGGGCCACGTGATGGCCGTGGGATGCGCCATTGCCGAGCGCTTCATCGCAACCCACTTCAGCGAAGTGTTTGCGCACAAGACCTACGCTTTCATTAGCGACGGCGGCGTGCAAGAGGGCATCTCGCAAGAGGCTGGGCGCATTGCGGGTTACTTGGGGCTGAGCAACCTCATCATGTTCTATGACAGCAACGCGGTGCAGCTCTCAACCGATTGCGACGAGGTGAGCAACGAGGACACCGCCATGAAATACCGCTCGTGGAACTGGAACGTGCTTGAAATCGACGGCACCGACCCTGTAGCCATTGCCAGTGCCATTGAACAAGCGCAAAAGGAAACCGAGCGCCCCACCCTCATCATTGGAAAGACCGTGATGGGACGAGGCTGCGTGACCGAGGATGGCGCACCCTACGAGGGCAAGTGCAGCACCCACGGCAATCCCTTGAGCAAGAGTGGAGCAAGCTATGAGAAAACCATTGAGAACCTGGGCGGCAAAGTGGCAAACCCCTGGGCGGTGTTCCCCGAGGTAGCCGAGCTCTATGCCAAGCGTAACGAAGAGCTCAAGGCGATTGTCGCCAAGCGCAAAGCCCAAGAGCAAGCATGGCGCAAAGACAACCCCGAACTGGCCAGCAAGCTCGACAGCTACATTGCCGGCCACACTGACGATATCGACTATCGCGCAATTGCCCACAAGCCTAGCATTGCCACCCGCGCGGCAAGTTCCGACGTGCTGGGCGCCTTAGGAGAGATAGCGGGCAACCTTATCGTGTCGAGCGCTGACTTGGCCAATAGCGACAAGACCGACGGTTTCTTGAAAAAAACAGGCGCTTTCAAGCGGCACGACTTTAAGGGCGCTTTCCTGCACAGCGGCGTTTCGGAGCTGGCCATGGCCGCAATCATCAACGGCATTGCCCTGCATGGGGGCTTGAGGGCAGCCTGCGGCACCTTCTTTGTGTTCAGCGACTACATGAAACCCGCTGTCCGCCTCTCGGCACTCATGGAGCTTCCCGTCATCTACATTTGGACCCACGACGCTTTCCGCGTGGGTGAAGACGGCCCCACTCACGAGCCCGTCGAGCAAGAGGCACAGATACGTCTCCTGGAAGAGCTGAAGAACCACCACGGGCGCAACAGCATGCTCGTGCTCCGGCCAGCCGACGCTGCCGAGACCACAGTAGCCTGGAAGATGGCGATGGAGAACACCAAGACCCCCACAGCCCTCATCCTGTCGCGCCAGAACGTCGCCGACCTCCCACCGGAGCATGGCAACGACTACGCGGCACGCTACAACGACGCACTGGGCTGCGAGCGAGGAGGCTACATTGTCAAGCGATCGCCTCACGCCGATGTGGTGCTCGTGGGGAACGGCTCGGAAGTGGCCACGCTTGTCGAGGCGGCCAAGATGATTGAAGCCGACGGCATCCAATCCCAAATCGTGTCAATTCCCTCCATCGGCCTGTTCCTGGAGCAAGACGAGGCCTACCGCGACGAGGTGATACCTCGCGACAAGCCTACATTTGGCTTGACCGCTGGCCTGCCATCGACCCTATCACGGGTTGTGAGCGGCAAGATCTTCGGCCTTGACCACTTTGGCGCATCGGCTCCCTATAAAGTCTTGGACGAGAAATTTGGCTTCACCCCTGAAAATGTGGCGGAAAACATAAAAAAATGGGCAAATTCTTAAAAAAAATAACGCAAAAAGCATTTTTTTTTGGAGAGAATTGTTAGTATTCTAAAAAAAAAGACTTATATTTGCACATAATTTTATTGAGGAATACTATTTTATTAATGTTTAATTACTATAACAAAAAACGTAAGTCTATGAAAAAGATTACATTATTAGCATTTGCATGCGCAATGCTGACGGCACCTGCTGCAGTCAATGCCCAGGAGGTGACTTATGTGGAAGACCCTGCACAAGGCTATCTTTTCAACAGAATGCAAGACAACTGGTTCATTGAAGCAGAGGGCGGTGCTGGTGTGATGATGTCGAAGTTTGACAAGCACAGTGATTTTAAAGATCGCATTGGCGCAAAAGCCAACTTTAACATCGGCAAATGGTTCTCTCCGTTGCTGGGTTTACGCATCGGCGGTGAGTTCAACCAAATGAAAGGCGCAACAATCAAGAACGCTCCTATCGGCTATCGCCCATGGGAGATGGCCAAAGATGGCTACTATGCACAGAAATTCAACAACATCGGCGGTTTTGGCGATGTGATGTTCAACTTGACGAACTGGGCTCTTGGCTACAAGCCTGGTCGTTTCTACAACGCTGTAGTTTACGCTGGTATGGGCGTTCACTGGGTGTTTGACCACACTCACGAGGGTGACAACCCATGGAAGTATGCTGGTGGCCATGGCCCATCTCGCAACTTCAGCGCCCGCGCTGGTCTTTTGAACACGTTCCGTCTGTCGAACCGCTTCAACTTCCTTGTTGACCTTCGTTTCGAAGAGATTCAAGAGCACATTGATGGATACAACAAGACTTGGACAGAATATCCTTCGGCTCTGCTGGGTATTTCCTACAAGTTTGGCAAGACCGAATGGAATGCTCCTGTCGTTCCCGTTTGCCCCGAGCTCGACACTCGCCTCATCGACGATCTGCGCAACAAGCTTGAAGAAGCTAACCGCAACATCGCCGACCTGAAACAACAACTTCAAGAGTGCCTCAACCGCAAGGTTACTCCTCCTGCACCAAAGGAAGAGGAAGCTCCATTGGCAGTGATCTACTACCCCATCAACGTTTCAAAGATTGTGGGTGTGCAGAAAGACGTAGCCAACGCTTGCGCCGAGGTCATGAAGAGCGAGAACAGCAACTACGTGCTCACTGGCTGGGCCGACAACTACACGGGTAACGACCAAATCAACACTCGTCTCCGCAAAGAGCGTGTTGCTGGCGCTAAGGCAGCCTTCATCAAGAAGGGTGTCGAGGCAAACCGCATGGACACTCAAATCAACGATGGCAACCGCATCAACAATCCTAAGGCTGCCTCATTAAGCCGTGCCGTCACCATCACTCGCGCTAAGTAATCTAAATAAGATATAGCCATTGAGCCTCGCCCGCAAGAGCGAGGCTTTTTTCATCAACTCACGCGCACTGCACGCGCACCTCTAAAAAAATTTGTGCAAATCATTTATTTTGCCGATTTTTGCACAACCAACAAGAGTTCCCACTCAATATCAGCACATGCGATGGCGAAACCAACCAAAGATGCCCTGTTAGCATTGATACGCAATGGAAAGGCCATGACCTTGCAGCAGCAGTTGCGGCTCACCGCCTTGCTTAGCCTTCCCGCCATTCTCGCGCAACTCAGCTCGATTTTGATGCAGTACATCGACGCGTCGATGGTGGGACGGCTCGGTGCCGACGAATCGGCCTCCATTGGGCTCATCGCTACAACCACATGGCTGTTTGGCGGCATTTGCAGCGCTGTGGCAACAGGCTTTTCGGTTCAAGTGGCGCACCTCATTGGCGCCAGCAAGCCCGAGGCGGCCCGATCGGTGCTGCGCCAGTCGATTTTCACGGTGTTTCTCATCGGTGTCGCCATTGGCCTTGCAGGATGCCTCATCAGCCCGCACCTCCCGATTTGGCTTGGCGGCAATGAGCGCATCGTGAAGGATGCAAGCGCCTACTTCTTCATCTTCTCATGCTGCATGCCCATCTTTATTCTCGACTGCCTGGCAAGTGGCATGCTGCGGTGCAGCGGCAATATCAAGGTGCCAAGCGCCATGAACATCATGATGGGCGTGCTTGACGTGATTTTCAACTTCTTGCTCATTTTCCCCAGCCACCAGGTCACGCTGCTGGGGGTTGAAATCACGATTCCCGGAGCCGGCATGAGGGTTGAAGGGGCCGCCATTGGCACTTTTCTCGCCGAGCTGGTGACCTGTGTCGCGCTCATGGGCTACATGTGCTTCAAATCAAAGGAACTGAGACTTAATCAGGAAAAAGGCAATTTCTATCCCACAAGGAGCTGTGTGGGCAAGGCCGTCAAGATTGCAGCGCCCATGGGCATCCAGCACTTCGTCATGTGCATGGCACAGATCACCATCACGGCCATCGTGGCTCCACTGGGCAGCATCGCTCTGGCGGCCAACACATTTGCCATCACGGCAGAGAGCCTGTGCTACATGCCGGGATATGGCATTGCCGATGCGGCCACCACGCTCGTGGGTCAAAGCATCGGGGCAGGCCGCTATGACCTCACCCGCCAATTCGCCAAAATCAACGTGATCATGGGCATGGTCATCATGGGGCTCATGGGCGTGCTCATGTGGATAGGCGCTCCACTGATGATGCGCATGATGTCGCCAGTCCCAGACATCGTCGAGTTGGGCACGGAGGTGCTTCGCATCGAGGCGTGGGCCGAGCCCATGTTTGCAGCAGCCATTGTGAGCTACGGCATCTTTGTGGGCGCAGGCGACACCGCCATCCCCTGTGGCATGAACATCGCCACCATGTGGGGCGTGCGCCTCACGCTTGCGGCCTTGCTGGTGGTTTACTTCGGCATGGGGCTGACGGGCGTGTGGACCGCCATGTGCATCGAGCTGTGCGTGCGTGGCATCGTGTTCCTGGCACGTCTCAAGTCAGAACGATGGGTAAAAATCAGGCCGAGCGGTGAACGGGGGGAATAATTCAGCCATTTTTCCTTGCTTATGCTATGAAAAACAGCTATATTCGCAACATCAATATTAAGGCACACCAAAATACCAACACATTATGAAAACAATTAAAGGTAAAACGTTCGCTGGCGAGCGTCCATTATTTGAAACCCACAACCTTCGTCTTGAAAATGTGACCATCGGCGAGGGCGAGTCGGGCATCAAGGAGTGCAGCAATATTGAAGCCGATGGCTGCCGTTTCATTGGCAAGTACCCCTTTTGGCACGTATATGGCTCAAAAATCAGCCATTGCTACTTTGCTCCAGGCTCTCGCTCTGCCATCTGGTATAGCGACGACATGGAGATGAGCGACACCACCATCGACGCGCCCAAACTCTTTCGCGAAATGAAGCGACTGACGCTCCACAACGTCATCATCAACGATGCCGACGAGACCTTTTGGAACATCGACGAGCTCGCGCTCAGCAACGTGACCCTCCACAACGGCACCTACCCCTTCATGGGCAGCCGCAACATCAAGGTCGATGGGCTGGAAAGCGATGCGAAATACGTGTTCCAATATGTGAAAAACGTAGAAATACACCACGCGAATATCCAAACAAAAGACGCGTTTTGGGAAGTGGAGAATGTGACCATATACGACAGCGAGCTCCATGGCGAATACTTAGGCTGGCACTCGCGCAACCTGAAACTGGTGCGCTGCCACATCACGGGCGAGCAACCGCTATGCTACGCCCATGACCTGACGCTTGAGGATTGCACATTTGGCGAGGACTGCGACCGCGCATTTGAATACTCCACCCTTGAGGCCAATATCAAGGGGAAAATCACCAACATCAAGAATCCCACAAGCGGGCACATCGTGGCCGACGAGATTGGCAGCGTCACGATTGACGAGAACATCAAGCAACCTGCCAATTGCATCATTGAAACCAGAAAGGAATGAAATACAACTTTGACGAAATCATCGACCGACGCGGCACCAATGCCATGAAGTGGAGCGTGCCTGCCCAAAGCGACATCATCCCCCTGTGGGTGGCCGACATGGACTTCAGGGTTGCCCAACCCATCGCCGATGCCCTGCAACGCCGCATCGACCACGGCATTTTTGGCTACACTAAAGTTCCTGACGCCTATTACGAGGCCACCATCAACTGGTTCCACCGCCGCCACCAGTGGAACATCGCGCGGGAATGGATACAGTACACCACGGGCGTGGTCCCGGCTCTCTCGGCCATCATCAAAGGGCTCACCTCGCCAAGCGACAAGGTGGTGGTCCAAACCCCTGTGTTCAATTGCTTTTTCTCTTCAATCAGGAATAACGGCTGCCAGATCGTTGAGAACGCCCTTCGGCGACAGGGCGACACCTATGTCATGGACTATGACGAGCTCGACCGGTTGACCCGCGACCCGCTTTGCAAGCTGTTCTTGCTCTGCAACCCCCACAACCCGGCAGGCCGCGTCTGGACTGGCCAAGAGCTGGAAAGGGCAGGCGAGATTTGCCGCAAGAATTCCACCATTGTCGTGAGCGACGAAATCCATTGCGAACTGGCCATGCCAGGCTATGCCTACACGCCCATGGCATCCATCTCGCCCAGCGCGCAAGACAACTGCATCACCTGCGTTTCGCCCAGCAAGTCATTCAACATCGCGGGATTGCAAATGGCCAACATCGTTTCCAACAACGCCACGTGGCGCAAAAAGATTGACCGCGCCATCAATATCAACGAGACATGCGACTTGAATCCATTTGGAATCGAAGCGCTGATTGCCGCCTATAACGAAGGCGAGGAGTGGCTTGAACAACTACTTCAATACATCAATGGCAACTACCTGATATTGAAATCGTTCATCGACAACAACCTGCCAGAACTTCAGGTCATGAGACTGGAAGGTACCTACCTGGCATGGATAGACATCAAGGCGACCGGGAAAACAAGTGACGAGCTCACCAACACCCTTCTCGACCACGCCCGCGTGTGGGTCAACAGCGGCACCCTCTACGGGCAAAAAGACGGCGAGGGCTACATTCGCATCAATCTCGCGACCCCACGAGCCAACATCGAGGAAGCTCTGCACCGCATGACCCCCATCTTGCGAGAACTGCTGTAGCGCATGCGCTTACACGGCAACAAAACAATACCAACCAACCTATTTCTACTCATTATATTCACTTCACTATGAAATCAATCATTACCCTTGCACTCTGTGCACTGACTGGTCTCGCTGCCCAAGCGCAACTGGCCAACACGAACGTGAGAACCACTCCCATGAAGAGACAGACGACGCTCTCGCAACTGCGCGCCACCAGCCACATGGCCATCAAGAAAGCCGCTCCTCACAAGGCAGAGGGGGAACCCATCACCGATGCCCCGGCAGGAACGCTCATCGACAACATGTACGCAACCTCAAAAGGCTATGGCTTGGGCTTAGGCGACACCTATGTTCAAAACGTGGATGGCGGCCTGGGCGGCGTTGTGGAAGCAGAAGATGGCTACATCTACGTGAAAGCGCCCATATCACAAGCCTACGTGTGGCTGCTGGGGACGCCATGGATTCGATGCGAGAAAGCGGCGGGCGACACCATCGTCATGCTCACTCCACAACTCTATGCCATCGATGCGGGCGACCCTTACTACATCAACCGCATGGTCTTTGACAAGGAAAACAACACCTTTGTGACCGACTCAACCCAAACTGGCATCAAATTCACCTGGAAAAACCGGGTTCTCACTCAAGTCGACAGTTGCCTTGTGGGCTTCTGCGACGCCAGTGGCGAGTGGTTCTACATGGGCGATGAGGACATTGTGTACCGCGAGCAAACCGATGTGGTTGCAACCATTCCTCCATATTATGAAAAGAATGTGGTCAAGATGGAATACACGGCCGATGCTGCCCATCTCGACTCGACCGCATTCCGCATGCTCAATGCCTACATCCTCGCTGACACCGACGACGAGCCAACGGGCAACACCATTTATTTTGACCACCTTGAGGACGGACTTCCTGATGGGGCAATCTGCGCGACAGCCAACCTCAACGACAATTCGATGACCATCGACAGCAAGCAGTACCTTGGCCCCGACCCTAATTATAACGCCCACATCTACGCCCTCACGGGTCGCGCTAAAATTGAAGGCACCGACAAGAAGTACTTCAACTATGACCTCACTGACCACATTACGCTGCACATGGATGGGGAAGAGAGCGACACCATCGCTGCCGCCTATCCAGCCTCCATCGTGATTAACTGCGGCAAAGACAGCCTCTACATCGTGAGCGACTTCGTGGCGCCTCGCCTCATCTCCCAAGACGATGTGGCCATGACTCCAGCCGACCCCATCTTTACCCGTGATGGCGTGAAAGAATATCCACAGTCCTACAAACTCAATTTCACCATTCCCACCATCGATGTTGAAGGCAACGAGTTGAATATAAACAATTTGTACTACTGCTTGTACTATAATGGCGAGCCTTACACCTTCACCACCGAACTCTACCCTGGCCTGACCAAGGACATGAGCGAGATTCCATTCGCGTTCATCGACAACAACTACGACATCTGCGAGATCGATGGCAAAATCACCATTTATTTTCGCGACAAGAACTGGGATACCTTAGGCATCGAAAGCATCTACCGCGGTGGCGGAGAGGATCGCCGCTCCAACATCGTCACCGTGACCAAGGAACAAAGTGGCCTAAGCGACGTGAGCACCCCTACCGACATTAAGAGCGTCAACTACTTTGACCTCACCGGCCGCAAGGTGACTCACCCCAGTGGCGGAATCTACCTGGAGCAAACGAGCTACACCGACGGCAGCCGCACAACGGCCAAAAAGGTCAGGCCTTAGTGAAAAACAGAAACATTTGTGAAACTCTTGACTAAACAGAAAATGCCAATGTGCTGACTATAAACGCATTGGCATTTTTATTTGTGAACCCATGGGGAGTCGAACCCCAATCGAAGGAACCGGAATCCTTTATTCTATCCATTAAACTATGGGTCCAATAAAGTCATGAAACCTGCAAAAAAGGCAAGATTCCATAGATTTCGGGAGCAAAATTACGCAAATTCCTGTAACTTTGCAATGATACTGTAAAAATTCGCAACATGAATGTCAAAATTCATCCCTCGTGGAACCAAGAACTCGCCGAGGAATGGGAGAAACCCTACTTCGCACAGCTTGTGCAATTTGTGCGCAACGAGTACCGGTCACAAGCAGTATTCCCGCCCGGCAAGCAAATTTTTGCCGCATTCGACTCCACGCCGTTCGCCAGCGTGAAAGTCGTCATTCTCGGGCAAGACCCCTATCACGAGCCTGGCCAGGCTCATGGGCTTTGCTTCTCGGTGAATGATGGTGTCCCGTTCCCGCCCTCGCTGCAAAACATCTTCAAGGAGGTGCACGACGACACGGGCGCTCCCATTCCCGCGAGCGGCAACCTCACGCGCTGGGCACAGCAAGGCGTGCTCCTGCTCAATGCCACGCTCACCGTGCGGCAGGGCGTTGCCGGGTCGCACCAGGGGCAAGGCTGGGAAGCGTTTACCGACGCGGTGATTCAGCACTTGAGCGACAGCCGCGAGCACCTGGTTTTCATTCTTTGGGGGTCGTTCGCCATTCGCAAGGGAGCCCACATCAACCGCATGAGGCACTTGGTGCTCACCTCCCCTCACCCGTCACCCCTATCGGCCTATCGCGGCTTCTTCGGCAACCACCATTTCTCACAAGCCAACGCTTACCTGGCCCAGCACGGGCAAACGCCCATCCAGTGGTGACAGATGACGCCCCCCCTTAAAAGGCTTAACAGCTATCTTACAGCGATTTTTGCCCCAAAAAATGGATTTATTTGCGCTATGGCTTTGCGAAAGAAAGAAATTTTGCGTAACTTTGCACCGCTTTTTGGATAAAAGCGTCAATTTATTAATTACTAATTTATTAAAGCAAAAATGAATCATTACGAAACCGTTTTCATTTTGACTCCCGTTTTGTCTGAACCTCAGATGAAGGAAGCGGTAGAGAAATTCAAGACACTCATCACCGACAACGGTGCGACGATTGTCAATGAAGAGAACTGGGGAATGCGCAAGCTGGCTTACCCTATCCAAAAGAAGACCTCAGGATTCTACACCCTGATTGAATTTGACGGAGACAGCACTTTCGTGAACAAGCTCGAAACCGCTTTCCGCCGCGACGAGAAAGTTCTCCGCTTCTTGATTTTCCACCTCGACAAGTTCGCCGAGGAATATGCAGTGAAGCGCCGCAACCGCAAGAAAGCCGCAAGCGAGAATCCTGCACAGGCCGCAGCTCCCGCCGCCGAGCCCGTGAAAGATGAAGTTAAAGAAGAAACCACTAACGCACAATAACTGGAGGACCAGACATCATGGCACAACAATCAGAAATTCGCTATTTAACTCCACTGTCGGTGGACACCAAGAAAAAGAAATATTGCCGTTTCAAACGCAGCGGCATCAAGTATATCGACTACAAGGATCCCGAGTTCTTGAAGAAATTCCTGAACGAGCAAGGCAAGATTCTGCCTCGCCGCATCACCGGCACCTCGCTGAAGTTCCAAAGAAGAGTTGCCAGGGCCGTGAAGCGCGCTCGCCACTTGGCTCTGCTTCCCTACGTTACCGATTTGATGAAATAATCCCAAAATTAGGAGGTAAGTTCTTATGAAAATTATTTTAAAAGAAGATATCGCAAACCTTGGTTACAAGGATGATGTAGTAGAGGTAAAGAATGGCTACGGCCGCAATTACTTGATTCCACAAGGCAAGGCAGCCATCGCGTCGGCCTCGGCACTCAAAGTGCTCGCCGAGAACCAACGCCAACGCGCCCACAAGCTGGCCAAGATTAAAGCCGAGGCCGAGGCCGCTGCCGCCAACTTGAAAGACGTTGAGCTCACAATCGGCGCGAAAGTGAGCGAGAACGGCACCATCTATGGCGGGGTGAGCTCCATTCAAGTGGCCGAAGCACTTGCCGAGAAAGGCTTTGAGGTTGACCGCAAGCTCATCAGCATCAAGGGTGCAGTGAAAGAGCTTGGCAAGTATGAAGCCGCCATTCGCTTCCATAAAGAAGTTGAGGCCATCGTTCCCTTTGAAGTTGTTGCCGAAGCCTGATTTCACAGGTCGCCATACACACCCTATAGAAATCGCCAGCCCATGTGCTGGCGATTTTATTTTTTCCTGCTCTACTTGCCTGTCAACTGCCGCAAGTGCAACGTGTCGAGCGTGTGATAGTAGCGGTCGGCCACCAGCCGCCCCACAACGTCGCGGCGCTGCATGGCCCCGAGCAGCATGCGCTGAACCGAATCGGCAATGAGGCTATCGCGGCGCAGCAGGGCCCACTCGCGATGGCGGTCGAGCGAGCTGTCGGCAAGCTGGCGCATATAGCGCGCACGAATGCTGTCGCTCAACGACAACAAGCTCGCCCGGCTCTTGCAGATTTGAAAGTACTCGTGATTCATCACTCCGCCCCGTATCACGACTTGGGCACGCGAGTATTTCACCTCGGTCAAGCATGGCTCTAAAATGAAAAGAAACGGGCTTCGCACCTTGTTCAGGCGCAAGATAGCGATGCGCGGCTCGTCGACTTGCCCCGAGAAGCGAGCGCTCCCCTTGAGCAACCTCGACTTGCCCAAGCAGCGCAACTGCCCATAGTCGGGTTCCAGGACATAAAGCGCCACGCTGTCGCTCCCCGGCTGCCTCACATCGACCGTGACCGTGTAGCCGCCCGATACCGTGCCATGGCTATCGCCACAGGAGAGCAAGCACAGCCCACACACGGCCGCACATAGTAGTTCAAAAAGTGCCTTTTTCATTTGTTGATTGCAAAATTAGTGATTTTTCTGAAAAAAATGCCATTTTTTCTTGCAAAGCCCGAAAATAGCGTGTAACTTTGTGACCGCATCCATGTGAGGCACGTTCACTGAAGGGGCTGATTTGGCTTTGACAGCGTGTCGAGGTGGTAAGTAAGCATGCAGAGCGATGATGGCTATGCTCTTTAATCTCAGACATCACTAAATTTTAACTGGCGAAAACAACTACGCTCTCGCTGCCTAGCCGAAGTATAGTAGGTTGGCTTTATCGCTGCCCAAGGTGGCAGTGACGAGACATCACCCGATTGCCGTTGTTCCGAGGCGTTTCGACAAGGTGGTGCTGGAATATCGGGAATAGAGCGCGACAAGTCTCGGGTCATGCTCGAAATTTAGAGAATAAGCCTCAAGTTGGTGGTCTTGATCCTGCTTGTCGACGAAAACCAAGTCAAGACTAAGCATGTAGAAAACTTATTAGTTCCACGTTTGGACGAGGGTTCAAACCCCTCCAGCTCCACTTTATAGACTTATAGGCGACTAGAAACGAAAATAGTAATTTAAATCAGATAATCGCTGTAGCTTCAACGAGTTACGGCGATTATTTGTTTATTGCCTCCCCTGCTTGGGCGCCCGTACAGACAGCGCCAAAACGGTACCATTCAACTTCTATACGGGAATGAAACCGCTCCTCCAGTCGTCTCATTCTCTCAACCAGCTTTTCGCAAGGCAGCGTGTTCCGACAGAACAAGTCTCATAAGCAATACCATAGTCAGTTATTTTTTAGTTGAGGAAAAGAATCGATGGTCTCTACCCAAGAATACAGGATAGAAGGCTGAGCCTATGATGTACCCTGCCAACCTTGGCTTTTGTCCACCAATTCTTTGTATTGTTCCCCATTCCAGTTCTCCAGTGATATAACAAGGTACCGAGAACTTACTGTTGGTTGGAAAATCACCATACACTTTCAACAGGTTTTTCCTTTTGCTTCTATGATGTTGTTAGAACGTACATCTACTCATATCAAAACGATAATAAAGTTTTGCGATAAAAAACGAAGACCCGCTGATTGGGCAAGACTGTTCACTTTGAGGGGGGGGAATGCGGGCGACCCCGACAATCACTGCCGGGGTCGCGGTCTTTGCTTGTGTGATTAAACTGTGGTTAAAACCGGTCCATTTCATCCTGGCGCACTGCTTCACCTTTGTACTTGCCTTTGGCGACATTGACTGTGTATCGCACAGTGAGTGATGCATATTGCGAGGCCCCTTTTATTACGGAGTTGTAATCCACAGTGTTTGAATAGACACCAAACCGCTGCTTCCATGTGCCGAAGATGTCGTTTGCCGACAGTGTGAAGGTCCAGTTGCGATAGTTCCTATTGAGTGTCAGCGCCATTTGCCATGTCCCGCGAGAGTATGTGGTGCAGATGTTGCCGGTTCCAAGATAGAATGCAGAGAGATAGGCGTAGATTCCCGCAGGCAAATCGAGCCTGTTGTTCACTGACACTTGGAAATATGGCTTGTCGTATTTACGCGTGGGATAGCCGTATTTCAGATTTTGAAGCCACAGCACTCCCTGGACGGTGGGATGCCAGAACTTAACGTTGAATTCTTGCGATGCGACAAACTGCCATGTATCATACTCAGGCAAATTTATGGAGGTTCTAACATTTGCCTTGATATCGCTGCTATATTCATATACACTCTCTATTGCCTTTTCAGAACGTATATAGGTTCCCTGAAAGACAAGATTTCTATAGTAGAGCGAGAGTCCTATATTGTGCGTTCTTGACGCAGTTAATTTCGGATTCCCCGTCTCCCATAAAGTCGGTGTCACATAGGCATAATTATTTTCAAGCAATGAATATGACGGACGGAAGACTTTAGCACGGTAATACATTGTTATGCTTGCCGGCGACTTAAACAGAATGCCCACATTGGGAAGAAAGTCATGGTACTTTCTTGAAAGGTTGCTGTCGAGGGTTCCATTACGCTCATAACGTGAGTCGGTGACTTCATACCGCAACCCTCCGTATATGTTCCATTTCGATGTTACGTCATAGTCAAATGACAAGTGATAGGCTTGTAGATTTTGGCGAACCTTATCATGAGCCGGCTTTAAGAAATCCTCGGATAGCCCGTTGCTTGTAAAGTCCTGATTGTTCAGTGTATGCGCGTATTCAGCACCTGCCACCACCTCGATACTGCTGAATTTCCTGCTGATTTTCAACTTAGCGCCAAAGTAATCATGGTCTGCATCGTTCCGGTTAACGATGCCCCTTCCAGTTTCATCTTCCTTTGCATCCCAACGCGTGGCTGTTGTGCCAGACAGATAGTCTAAATCGGAACGCAATACGATACTCATTGGGAGGTTGAAATTGGCAAAAGCGTTGATATAGTGGTCGAAAGACCGAAAAGAAAATACAGTTTCCGATGTGATGCTGCTTATTGGAAATGCATCTGTCTGGCTTACTCCTTCACTTGAAAATCTGCTTTTGGGCGTGCGGCTGAAAAGATATTTGACACCTGTGGAATTTTTGCCAAAATCGTAGTTAATCCCTCCATCTGCTGTCAAGGATTGGTTTCTTCTCCTTGCCGAATGATCGGAAAGGGTTGTAAACAGTTTTCCTGAACCGGGTTTTTCCTTGAATAATTCCGAATAATGGCGTTTCTGCCTAAAGCCATCCCTGCCGCGTGAAAAATCGCCGAAAACGGTAATACCATTCTCATGATGATATTGGAGATTGACACCTGCCGACTCAGACCACTCCTCGGAAGCCGTCACACTGGCATTCCCGGAGACATAGAGTCCAGCGAGAGGTTGCTTTGTCTTGATCAACAGAACGGCCGCAACATCCGAGCCATATTCTGCCGACGGATTAGTGATAATCTCTACAGATGCAAGGTCGGAAGACTTCAACATGGCGAGTTCGGATGAGGTCATCATTTTTCGCCCATTGATGTATATGACAGGAGCGCCCTTACCAAGAATGGAGATCGCGCCAGCTGATCCGTCAATCAACGGCATCTGCATGATGGCATCTGTTGCACTACCGATTTTTGATAGCGGATTGCCTGACATCGACACTTTCAGACCGCGAGCAGTCGGTTTGGTGTACTTTCTTTGCGCAGTCACAATAACCTCGTCCAGCTGAAGGGAGTCGAGAGCATCCTGTGCGAAGATGCCTACGGGCATCGCAAACAGGAGCGAGATAATCAAAAGGAATCTTTCCATAATATATAAACTGATTTGTTTGTGCTGCAAAGTTAGTGCAGCCACTACAACCGTCTATATATCAGGTCGGACAATGCTGTGACACATTCTTCATGTCACACTTTTGTCCCAAAAATGGCTTCAAAAATAGCAATTGGAAGCTTTTGTTTGATTCTGCTCTTGCGTCTGCGCAACGCATCCTCACTCGATCCGAAAGCCACAGACGCAACCTCTTTCGTGAATCCGACATAAATAGCTGAACAGTATAAAACATCGTCGTAAGTCATCCCGGCATATAGTTGACGGAGGTTGGAACAGACATCGGCAAATTGCCCTATCACTCCATCCAAAACCTCCTTGGCCGCAGCCTTGTCTATTGCTTCTGAGTCACGTTTCAGATTCAGTCGCTTCAATCGCCCATAGATGGGGAGGCTCATGAATAATTCCCTGTTCAACCTTAATTTCTCAATGAGCTCGGCTTCAACATTGGCTTTCCCCTCAATAGACAATGGCGACATTTTATCGTGTGTTTCAGTGAGTTGTGCGATTCTAAGATTCAGCTTTGATATTTGCCCGTTCAATTCGAGCTGCTTTTTCATCATGCGCCGGCGCTTAATTCCCCCAAAAAGGAAAAAGACAAGTAGAGTGATGACAGATAGCGCAATGATGACCGCTATGTTTCGATATTCCCTTTCTTTGCTGAGTTTCAATAAACTCTCTGATTCAATTTTAGAGAGTTTTTCATCATCTCCTATTGAATCTATCTCGTTTTTTATTCGATCAATGGAGTCACGATATTCGAGCGCCTTTAAATACCGCTCACTTGCCAACTCAATGGCATAGTAGTTCTGAAAACGCGAAAGTTTACCAAATATGTTCAAATCACTTTCCTTTTGGCGATCAAGCATCTCTATGGCTTTGTCAAATTGCTTGTCCGTAACAAGATAATTCTGCAAGGCTGTTGAAAACTCGGCTTTCAGCACTTTGTCGTCACCAATCTTCTCACGCATATTGTCAAGTATTTCCAAAGCCCTGGCATGGTCGCCCGATCGGGCATAGGCATTCGCAAGGTTGATTCCCGCCATAACCTCAGCATATCGAAAGCCACACTCTCGGCTTACATCCATACACTCTTTTAGGAGCACAGGAATAGAGTCATTGCTGGCTATCGTGAGACATCTGTTCCACAATGCACCACTCAGATGTTCGTTGCCGCATCTACGCGCAACGACCAATGCTTGCTTGAAGTAGGCATCGGCTTTATCTTTTTTGAAATCGGCATAATAAACACTACCAATCCTTGACAAAACCTTATATTTTAGAGTATCGGGCACGGTGCCGTCAATCTTATGCTCAAGTTTAAGAAGAATGGCAAGAGCGTCGTCTTCCTTTTTGTCCGATAACTTTGCTTCGGCTTTTTCCAATCCATTTGAAATCTCATGGGCACTGTCTTTACGGCAAGCGCTTAGAAGCACCATTGCCGCAAATAAAGTAAAGACGAGTGGTTTCACACAATGCCTTATCGGTTGCCTTGATCTCGTCTTCATGGCTTGAGCTGATTAAAAACGTATCTCAACATGCGCTCCGGCGATAGGGTATCTTCAAAACCGGTATCATTCATTGGCCTAAAACTTTTTGAATCCATAATTTATTTCACTCAGACAATAAGTGTTAAATCCTGGTAGCCCTTGAGCAATCAAGCTATCGGGGTTTGTTTTCAGGTGCAAAGATAACGATTTTCACCCGATTATTCTATCCGCCGCGATGTGCCGTGCCTTGAAAGAGGGTGCGTTTCGTGGTGTCCGGGGAGGAAAGTTGTAGCTTTTTTCGTAACTTTGCGGCATGAGATCTAAAAGTAACATTCAGGAAATTTTGACTTTTTTACGGGAATTGGCACAACACAACGACCGCACGTGGTTTCAGCAGCACAAGGCGGCCTACGATGCCCTGCGCAAGCCCTGGGAGGAGGACATGGAGCGGCTGATTTCCCTCATCGGTGATGATGACGAGAGCGTGCGCGGGCTGAGCGTGAAAAATAGCGTTTACCGCATCTATCGCGACGTGCGCTTCTCAAAAGACAAGTCACCCTACAAGACCTATTTCGCGGGCGTGCAAGGCAAGGGCGGCCGGCACACCAAGCAGTCAAGTTATTATGTTCATTTCCAGCCTGGCAACATCATTTTGGGCGGGGGCATCTGGTGGCCCGAGAAGCCCATCCTTGACCAGCTGCGCGGACTCATCGACGCTGAGGGCGAGGAGTTCCTGCGCATCGTGAGCCCGATTCTGGAACACGGCTACCGCTGGGACTGCGAAACGCTCAAGCGGATGCCCAAGGGCTACAGCGAGCATCACCCCATGGCAAAATACCTGAAAATGAAGGAGTATATCATGGTCATGCACCCCAGCGAGGACGACTTTGACGTAGACGACTGGGTAGCGCTCGTGGCCGAGAACCTTCGCCCGCTCAAGCCGCTGCACGACTTTTTGAACTACGTGTTTGAGGACTGAGCCTCGGCGAGGCGATAAACCATCTTGCGGATTTGGCCGACAGCACTCGCCACCTGCCGGGTAGAGGTGAATCCCATGGTCATGAGACGCATGGGCAGGGCTTGGCGATCGGGGCCGTAGGGCGGCTGCACGTAGTCGATGTCCTCCCAAAGGCTGAAGCCATTGCGCTGGTAAAAGGAAATGCGTCGGCGCGCTGTGTCGCCAAGCGGCGGCTCCACCTCGAAAATGACGGGCTCGCCCACGCGCGCTTTAAAATCTTTCAGCACCTGCTCTCCAATGCCGCTATTTCTCAAGGCTGGCGAGATGGCGAAATGCTCGATGTAGACGCACCCTTGCAGTCTCCAGAAACTCAGGAACCCTGCAAAACCAGAAGCCGTTTCCACCTCAAGCACCGAGAAGCAATTGCACTCGTTGGTAATTTTCTCAAAATCGGACAGTTCTCGGCGCTCATCGGGAGGGAAACTGTCGACATAGAGTTGCTCAATTTTCTTAAAAACCGAACTTTTTGAAGAAATAATGTTGTAATTTAGTAGCATATCATGTTTTTTTCTTATATTTGCAACAACTTTTTGAGCAATTCCAGTCATGGAATCACAAAATTACACATTTCTAATGGAAGCCAAACCATATTTTACTAAATAAACGCTTTATGTCCAATACGAAATTAGACTCACTTGATTACAAGATTTTAAAGATGCTTTCTCTCGACGCTCGCCGTCCTTACCTGGAGATTGCCCGCATGTGCAACGTGAGCGGCGCTGCGATTCATCAGCGCATCCAGAAGTTGAAGAACCTGGGTGTGATCAATGGCTCCATTTCGCTGATTAACCCTTCGTCGGTGGGCTACGACACTTGCGCCTACGTGGGGATATTCCTGAACGACTCCAGCAAGTTTGACACGGTTGTGGAGCACCTCAAAGCCATGCCAGAGGTGGTGGAATGCTATTACACGACAGGGAAATACGACATGTTTGTGAAACTATACGCCCACAACAACGACCACTTGCTGAACCTGATTCACAACGAGTTTCTGCACCTGGGGCTCGGGCGCACCGAAACGCTCATCACCTTCAAGGAAGTGTTCAAGCGCCAGATTCCCATCAGCGACGAGGATTAGCGCAATGGAAGCGGCCAGCAGCGAACTTCTCTTAGAGGCCATCGGCTTAGCGAGACAGGCAGGAGAACTGCAGCTTGCCTGCTTTCGCCGTGGCCATCTCGATACCGAGACAAAAGCCGGCAACGACTTCGACCTGGTGACCAAGGTCGACAAAGGCTGTGAGGAACTCGTGAAAAATGGCATCCACCGCCTGCACCCCAGACACGCCATCTTGAGCGAGGAGTCGGGCATGGAAGAGACATCAAGCGAGTGGCAATGGGTTATCGACCCGCTTGACGGCACGACCAACTACAATGCTGGACTCCCCTATTTCAACATCTCCATTGGCATCCGCCACAAGGGAGAGACGGTGGTTGGCGTGGTCTATGCCGCGCGCCTTGACGAGCTATTCACGGCCGTGAAAGGCGAGGGCGCGCGCCTGAATGGGGATCCCATCCATTGCTCGGCCTGTGACCGCTTGAGCCATGCGGTGATTTGCACCGGCTTCCCCTACGACAAGGCTCAGACGAGCGACAACAACCTCGACAATTTTAGCCAAGTGATGCCCGTGACGCGGGGCATCCGCAGGCTGGGCTCGGCAGCCCTCGACATCAGTTACGTGGCAGCAGGCTTCCTCGACGGCTTTTGGGAACTGGCTCTGCACGAGTGGGACGTGTGCGCCGCCACGCTCATCGCCTCGGAGGCTGGAGCCAAAGTGAGCTCCTTGCGCCCTGGGCGCGGCTGCTCGATGTGCATTGCCAACCCTGTGCTTCACGAGCAACTTGCGGCAATGGTCCATTAGGGTGAAACGGCCGCGCGATGAATGGCGGTGGCTGGATTTCTCAGACAGCCTGCTCGCCTCCAGAGCCTTGGTTGCCCGAGGTTCCGCTCTGACTGCGCATTCCCAGGGGCCTGTGGTCCTTTCCCAATTTCTCTTGAGCCTCGCGGCACTTCTTGATATAGGCCAGCTCGCTGATGGCGTAGTCGCGGTTCTCGGGGTCGGTGAGCATGCCCTTGAAGATTTTCTCGGCATAGCCAAATTCCCCGAAATTAATCCACGAATAGCCCTTGCGGCGATTGAGGAAATTCATGAAATTTTGAATTTTGTCGGGAATGTCCTCGTCGCTGAGGTCATACTGCTGGCTAATGTCGCTCACCACGTTGTCAATCTCGCTGAAAACGCGCAAATCGCATGAGTTGGCCAAGGCGTTGATATACTCCATCGCATAGTCGATGCGCCCAATGTCGGCCACCAAGTCAAGATAATAGAATGCCTTGTAGTAGAGCCCCAAGTCGCAATAGCAAAAACCGATGAAGTAGCAAATGTCGAAGAAAGTTTTCTTCAGCGCCTTGTCCATGTTGTGGAATTGCAGGCGCAGGGCATTGAATGCGTTCTCGAAATAGAGCAGCGCCTGGTAGTAGCACTTCTGGTTCATGTGATGCCGCCCCCAGTAGAGGCAGAAGCCGATATTGGCATCGGTCACGTCGTAGACGAGCCGCTGCTCGCTGGTGAGCTCGGCGGCCTTTCCCTCCATGATTTTATCTTGCGCGTCATGCCACATGAACTCAAACTCCTGCTGGCGCTTGAGATCGGTCGTGAGGTCGCGGGCCACCAGCACAGCGATGGCACGCGGCATCACATCGTGCTGGCTGTGCAGCGAGTTGCGGCGGCTGATGGGGAGCGCCTCGAAGCAGGCGCTGACGCGGTAGTACAGTGTCTTGTCGTCGCGGCCCTGCTGGCGCATGGCGAGCACCAGCAGGCGCTCCCCCTCGCCCTTGGCCTCGGGAACGGTAACATGGACGATGACCGTGGCGCTGTCGTGCGTGAACTTGGCCTCCATGCCCTCGCCTGCAATCAAGATGGACGAGAGGTCAATTGAGTCGGCACCCTCTGTGCGCTCGGTCATCTTCCCGCCGGCAATCACTTGAACGGTGCCAAGAGCCACATCGGGACGCTCCAGCAGCCGGCTGACAAATTGCCGAAGCGTGAGATGCACCGTGTCATTGGGCCGCCACTGCAAGGCCCTGTCCTGCTGCAAGAACTCTTGTTGGCGCAGGAGGAACGTCTCGCGGTTGTTTTGCGCCCAATTGTGCTCAATATCATCCACCTTGAGCGCCTGGGCATTTCCATTGGCATTGCGATAGGCCTCGACGAAATCGCGCTGAGCGCTGAAGCAGCGTTCAAGCGTGCTCTTGAAAATCTCGGGCACGACCACGTCCTGGAAGAAAGAGATGCTCACGTTCACCACATTCTCCTCCTCGTCGATATTGTAGCAGTGCTTGAAATGCAGGCTCAGCGTGTTGGCGCGGTTGCACGTGGATCGAACGATGCTCAAGCGGTCGAGCGAGGTGTCGAACATGCGCGGGAACAGCACCTCCACCCCCTCTTGCTCCTTGTAGATAAAAGCGAGGAAGTGACCACTCTGGAAGTCGAAATAGTAGCGGCGGAAATTCTCGCCATCGGGCTCATCGACCTTGAATTTGCAGTTGTACTGCTTGAAAAAGGCTCGCAAAGCCTTCTCGGCAGGCACAAACTCCTGTCGAGTGTTCACGGCACCGGCGGCACCGCCCTCATTGGCGTTGCCATGGAATAGCGTGCTTAATATTCTGGAGATTGATTTCATAGATGATGATGTGGGTGTCTTGAATCGTGCAAATTTAGTGATAATCTCGTGAATACGCAAGCAGCAAAAACCATGCAAATCTTGAAAAAGCGCGCATCTCGCTGCCAGGAACGGGATGAAGGGAGTGCTATGGCAGCCTCTTTCCACGGCAAAACGGCGATGTGGAGATAAAAAAATGTGAAAAAGGAGTGACAATCCATAAGTTTTTACTATATTTGCCACACTGTAATCATTCTATTAACGATTCAAAGAACAATTCATTATTTACAATTAACTAATTAATAAAACAACTATGCCAAAAATCAAAGGTGCTGTAACTGTCAACGACGTGCGTTGCAAAGGCTGCAACTTGTGCGTTGTCGCATGCCCCTGCAACGTGTTGAAATTGCAGGAAAAAGAAGTAAACGACCGCGGCTATCACTATTCTTACATGGCTCATCCAGAAAAGTGCATTGGTTGCCAAAGTTGTGCGTTAGTATGCCCAGATGCTTGTATTTCGGTGTACAGGGTAGTTGAAAAATAACTTTTAAAACTGGTTCGAAAAATGAAAGAAGAAGTCAAATTGATGAAGGGCAACGAGGCCCTTGCAATGGCGGCCATTCGCTATGGAGCCGATGGTTACTTCGGCTACCCTATCACTCCACAGTCGGAAGTACTTGAGAAACTTGAAGCCGAGATGCCTTGGGACACCACAGGCATGGTCGTGCTGCAAGCCGAGAGTGAGATTGCTGCTATCAACATGGTTTACGCCGGCGCATGTGCTGGCAAAGCCGTCATGACCACCACCTCCAGCCCGGGCTTTAGCCTGATGCAGGAGGGCGTATCCTACATCGCTGCCAGCGAGGTACCCTGCCTGCTGGTGAACGTGATGCGCGGCGGTCCAGGCTTGGGCACCATTCACCCGTCGCAGGCCGACTACTGGCAGGCTTGCAAGGGCGGTGGCCATGGCGACTACCACATGATCGTGCTCGCTCCCAGCACGGTTCAAGAGATGACCGATTTTGTGGCTTTAGGCTGGGATCTCGCGTTCAAATACCGTTGCGTGACCATTCTGCTGGCCGATGGCCTGATTGGCCAATTGATGGAAAAGGTCATCCTTCCCGAGCAGCGTCCACGCCGCACCGAGGAAGAAATCCGCAAGCAGTGCCCCTGGGCTGTGAACGGCCGCAAGGCCATGCGCCCCAAGAACGTCATCACCTCGCTTGAGCTTGACGACGACAAGATGGAAGCCAACAACGAGCGTTTCCAAGCCACCTATCGCGAGATCGAGAAGAACGAGAAGCGCTGCGAGCTCATCAACACCGACGACTGCGACTACCTGATTGTTGCTTTCGGCAGTGTGGCCCGCATCGCCATGAAGGCTGCCGACCTCGCCCGCGAGCAAGGTCTCAAGATTGGTATCGTCCGTCCCATCACCCTGTGGCCATTCCCCGACGAGCACTTGCGCAAGGCTGCCCAGAACGTGAAAGGCATCCTTTCGCTTGAGCTGAGCGTTGGCCAAATGATTGAAGATGTGAAACTCACTGTTGACTGCAAGATTCCTGTAGAGTTCTACGGTCGCACAGGCGGCAATGTGCCGACACCTGACGAGGTGCTCAACGCATTGAAAGAAAAATTTAATATCAAATAAGCATGGGAGGACAAAAAATGGAAATTAACGATATCATCAAACCTGAGAATCTTGTTTACAAGAAACCATCACTCCTGAATGACACCCACATGCACTACTGCCCAGGCTGCAGCCATGGCGTGGTTCACAAGCTTGTTTCGGAAGTGATTGAGGACATGGGTGCTGCCGAAAACACCATTGGCGTCTCGCCAGTGGGCTGCTCGGTGTTTGCCTACAACTATATTGACGTGGACTGGTGCGAAGCCGCTCACGGCCGCGCTTGCGCCATGGCAACCGCGCTCAAGCGCCTGATGCCCGACAAGATGGTGTTCACCTACCAAGGCGACGGCGACTTCTCGGCCATTGGCACTTGCGAGTCGATTCACGCCTGCAACCGCGGCGAGAACATTGTGGTGATTTTCATCAACAACGCGATTTACGGCATGACAGGCGGCCAAATGGCGCCAACCACGCTGCTGGGCCAAAAGACATCCACCTGCCCCTACGGCCGCCGCGCCGACCTCAACGGCTACCCCCTGGCCATCACCCCGCTGCTGGCTCAACTCGACGGCACCTGCTACGTGACGCGCCAAGCCGTCCACACTCCAGCCGCCGTGCGCAAGGCCAAGAAAGCCATTCGCCAAGCGTTTGAGAACAGCATGGCCGGCAAGGGAACCTCGGTGGTAGAGATTGTGAGCACCTGCAACACAGGCTGGAAGATGAGCCCCGAGAAGGCTAATCTCTGGATGGAGGAGAATATGTTCAAGAAATACCCCCTGGGTGACTTGAAGAATGTTGACGCTAAAAAGGAAGACTAACATTATGAAATCAGAAGAAATAGTAATTGCCGGATTTGGTGGACAAGGTGTCCTCTCAATGGGTAAGATTTTGGCCTATAGTGGCCTGATGGAAGACAAGGAAGTGACCTGGATGCCCTCCTATGGTCCTGAACAACGCGGCGGCACTGCCAACGTGACTGTGATTCTGAGCGAAGACCGCATCAGCTCGCCCGTGCTCAATGCCTACGACACGGTCATCGTGCTCAACCAGCAGAGCCTCGACAAGTTTGAAAGCAAGGTGAAACCTGGCGGCCTGCTGATGTATGACAGCTATGGCATTCACAAAGCCCCGACTCGCACCGATATCAAGATTGTGAAAATCGACGCTACCGAGGCATCGGTGGAAATGAAGAACGCCAAGTCGTTCAACATGATTGTGCTGGGCGCGTACTTGCAACTGAAGCCCATCGTCATGATGGAATCGGTGCTCAAGGGCCTCAAGAAATCGTTGCCCGAGCGCCACTGGCACCTGCTGCCCATGAACGAGGAGGCCCTCAAGAAAGGCGCAAGCCTCGTCAAGTGACAGTAACCGCATTCTGCCACTACGATACCTGACACAAATCGCACTCCCTGCAACGCGACGGTAAGCGCTTGCAGGGAGTGCTGCGTGTTGGGGGTGCCCTCACGTGTGAAAGATGCCCCGGGCGGCTGCTCCGTCGGCAAGGAGATTTAGCGGCGCAATATCAGCCGGCTACTTCTCTCGTGGGTGGCGTTGTCGAGCCGCGTCTCTATCACGATGCCTTTCTGGCCGCGGGCGCAAGGCCGGCCGGCCAAATCGGTATAGGCCACTGTGGCGCTTTCACCAATGGTTGCCAAGGGCGAGGAAATGCCCGATGGATCATCGATAGGCACATAGCCGCTCTCTTGCACCACGAGTTGCCCATCGGTGGCCGTGAGCCATTGAAACAGTTTGTAGGCCATTGAGTTTTGGTCAATGTCAGAGCGCACCGCAGCATAGACATCGGTGCAGAAAGGATAGGCCCCGTTTTTCACGTTTTCCTGAGTCATGGGCACGCCATTCACCCCGATGGCCTTGGTCGACCCGTTGCCGACAATGACACTGTAATAGTAGAAAGGAGTGAAGCCTATGCTGTTATAATCGCTTTCGATTTGATCATAGGGCGCTGTCATGGTCAAGCCGACATACATGACGGGCAAATTCATGATTTCAAGCCCATTCATGACCATGGTCTCGAATTTTTCCTGACTGCCAGAGTTGGCGTTCCTGACGTAGGGATGAATGATGCTGTCGTTCCCTCCCACCTCTTTCCAATTGGTGATTTCGCCCGTGTAGATTTTCTGTATTTGCTCAATGGTCAAATCGCTGACGGGATTGTCGTTGTTGACCATGAACGTGAGCGCGTCCTTGGCAATGGGCTTCTCGATGAGGGTCACCCCTTTCTCGTTGGCGACCGCTTTCTCGTCGCGTGAAATCGACCGGGCGACAAGAATCAACTCCACCTGCCCGTCAATGAGTTTCTCGAAAGAAGCATGCGTGTTGGAGTTCCCCACCCGGTCAACGAGAAACCAACGCTCGCTTTCGGAGCAGGTGAAGTTGGGAATCACTTGCTTGATGTCCGCATTAGGGTCTTGCGTGAAAGGCCTCCGCTGCCACGTGTAGTCAAAGCCCAGCAGGCGGCACATGACAATGTAGCGCAAAGGCTCGGTCGAGTCTGATCCGTCCATTTTGGGGAAATTGGCGATGACCAGCCCTGGTATTCCTGCAATGGCAGGCTTCGCAGCGGCAGAGAAACAATGTGACACGGCGGCCACAAGCAGCACACAGGCACAGAATAGTAGTTTTTTCTTCATGTTTCTGTTCTTTTTAAAGTTTATATCTCAAAAGGCAAAGATACAAATAAACATGAACCCGCACACACTCGCCTGGCAAAAGTTTTCCAAGCAAGGGGCAAAAACCCTAAAAAGCGGTTTTTGATCGCAGGATAGCGCGCAGGGAGGTGACACGGCCCGCGCGGCACAAAATGCGGATTTTAAGGTATTTGCCCACCGACGGCGGCAAAAAAATGGCGAAATGGTTAAAAACACCAAAAAAGGCATCCTTTTTACATGAATGTTAAGGAGAATATAGCGCCTTTTTCGTACATTTGCAATGCAGTTCAAGGAGGCCGCGCCTCAACCGCGAGCTGCACGCCTTCATGAGGAAGTGACCCGATTTTGGCCTTTTAAAGCGATGATCAAATTATGATTACAATAGCGATTATGTTAATTTTATTATTTCAATCAACTCATTTAATCAACTCATTATGAAAAAGATTTTCTCATTATTCATGATGTGTGTCCTGGCTATAGGAGCCGCATGGGCACAGGTTTACACCCACACCTTTGCTACAGGTGAATTGAGCAATACCCCCGATCCCGCTTCCTTAAGCGGCGTGGAGTGGTTCCAGAGCTACAACTGGAATACGCGTTATTCTTATTTTGGCTTCGATACCCAAAATGGGAAAGGCCTGCAAGTGGGCAGCTCCAAAAAAAGCTGCAAGGGCTTCATCCTGGCAACAACAGGTATTGAGGGCACAATCACGACGGTCAAAGTGAATGCCAGCACAGCCAACCAAGCCGTAGCCACCCTCGAAGTGACGGTGGGCGGAAAGTCGCTGGGCGTGAAAGACTTGACCAACGCATCAACCGACTACACCTTTGAGAGTAACGGCAGTGGCGAGATTGCCATCAAGTACTCGCAGCCCGAGACCAAGAAAGCCTTGTACATCAAGAGCATCGAGATTACTTACACCACCAGTGGCACGACCAAGCAAAACGCAGGAATCGCTTTCGAGACGACCTCATACGAGGCCACACTTGGCGAAGCCTTCACGGCTCCTGCCCTCATCAACCCCAACAACCTGACGGCTACCTATTCGAGCTCGAACGAGGACGTGGCCACTGTTGATGCCGCTACTGGCGCAGTGACGCTCGTGGGCGCTGGCACGACCACCATCAAGGCCGAGACTGCCGAAACCGACAACTTCTACGCAGGCGTTGCCAGCTACACGCTCACGGTGAGCGCTCCCGCTGTCTCAGAGGTTAACCTCAACTACACCGAGACGTTTGCCAACGATCAAGGCAACTTCACCATCGAGAACAAGACGGCGCTGCCCGACGGCATGAGCTACGTGTGGAACCATAGCACCTTCAACGGAACGGGCTTCATGAAAGCATCGGCTTTCTTCAACCACGCCAATAACGCTGTGGAGAGCTGGCTCATCTCGCCCACCATTAACTTGAAAAATGCCGATGGCGCAGTGCCCGAAACGGTTGAACTGAGCTTTGACCAGGCTATCAATGCCTACTTTGGCACTATCGAAGAGGAAGCCGTTGTGAAAATCGAGGCCGATGGCGAGTGGACGAACCTCGGCATCACTTATCCTGAGAAACCAGCTAAGGGCTGGACAGGGTTTGAAAGCAACACGATTGACCTCAGCCAATACGCTGGCAAGAGCGTGAGAATCGCATTTGTCTACACCAGCACCGAGAACGCCGCTGGTGGCTGGGAAGTGAACAACTTCAACGTGAAGGGGACTTGGGCTCCTACTGGAGTTGACGAGAACGTGGCTGCCAAGACCGTGAGCAACGTGAAGTACTATAACCTGGCTGGCGTTGAAAGCAACAAGCCCTTTGATGGCGTGAACATCGTCAAGACCACTTACAGCGACGGCACCACCCAAACGGCTAAGACGCTGAAATAAACTCACTGCTGCTAAGTGAGCCATCACACAACTGGGGCGCATCTTTTGCTTGATGCGCCCCAGTATTTTTTCAGCCTCGACAAATGATCAAGGAAGAACGGCTCACTGACGTGTCATCGCCACACCTCCACCAGGGGAAAATGATGGTCCGCCAGGGAAACGTGGCAATAGTGGAAAGACGGCCCTGCTACTGGGCTGGCACCCACTTGCAGCGCACTGGCGATGTGATAGCGCCTTCCTTTTTCAACTCGGCAAAAGCCTTGTCGACCTCTTTGCGGTCGGCTTGCAGGATTTTCGTCACCTCGCCTGCCGAGAGAGGCTTGCCAGCCTCGCGCATGGCTTGTAGAACTTTTTCTTTCATTTTTTTTGTTATTTTAAAAGATTAATATCACAAATTTAATTCATCTGAACATCATCTACAAGTTTCTTCTCAAAAAATAGTCATGACTTTTCGGAAAGGCACTTGAGGCTTTCGGGCAACTGGACCGATTCGCAGCCCACCTTCGAGATGAGGGTAATGCCAGCTGGGGTGATGCTGAACTTCATGCACCGTTTGTCGTTTTTACAAGTGCGGCGCACAATGAGTCCCGATTTCTCTAACGAGGCAATCACCTTTGACGCATTGGAGCACGTGAGGCCCATGTGCTCGGCTATCTCTCCTGAAGAGATGTCGTCTTTCTCGGCCACGAGGCAGAGCAGCATCACCTCATTGATATTAAGGCCAAACGCCTTCTCAAACTGATGCTCGAAGGCTCGAATGGCACAATAGATGTCGCGTATGCGACCCAGACATTCCTTTTTCATGCTTCAGATTAAAAAAATCACGTACAATCGCACAAGCCATGCGGGCGTTCACGCATGGCTTGTGCAATCATGTCGCAAATCGATATTATTTCAGCAATTCGCTCTTGATAATACGCTCAAAACCGGCGCGGTCCATGGCCCCCATTTGCATCGTCGGCTTCCCCTCCATGGGGATGAAAAGCAGCGAGGGGACTGAACGGATGCCAAACAGGGCGGCCAACTGCTGCTCCTGGTCAACATCAACCTTATAGATGTCGAGTTGCCCGCTATAATCCTGGGCGAGCTCATCGAGCACAGGCGCTGTGGCCTTGCACGGGCCGCACCATGTGGCGTAAAAATCAATGATTGCGGGCTTGTCGCCCTTGAATTTCCATTCCGTGGGATTGGCCTCGTAGTCCATCACCTTGTTCTTGAACTCTTCTTGTGTCAAAACTTTCACATTCATTTTCTTGGTCTCCTTTATTTTTTGCTCTTGCTGGCTGGTGGCCGATGGCTGCTTGGCATTGGCGCAGCTGGTGTTCAGGAGCACCGCGCCCAGCAAAATCATTACTAAAACTCTCATGCGCATATTCTTCATTTGTTTTTTTATCTGTTTCCCTCTGGTAAATTATTTTCCTTTGGAAAACATTGCAAAGGTATGCGCGCGTTGCGAGAAAAACAAATTTCCAATGGAAAATAATTAGCGCTATAACATTAATTAAGCAAAGGCGCGCACGGCTTAACATTTTCCAACGGAAAACACGTTCCCGCAAGGCATCACGAGTTCTCTTGCAGGCCTCGTGAGCACTGCTCTATTTTCAAGAGAAACTCCTTGGCCGGGAGACCGCCCGCAAATCCCGTGAGCCCTCCATCACTACCTGTGACACGGTGACAGGGAATAAAGATTGCGATGCGGTTTGCCCGCAAAGCGGCGCCCACGGCTCTCGCTGCCTTGGGATGACCGACACGCTGCGCCAGCCAGGCGTAGGAGCGCGCTTGCCCAAAGGGGATGTCGAGCAGCGCCTGCCACACGTGTTTTTGGAAATCGGTCCCTACTCGCAACAGCGGAACGTCAAATTGCCTGCGCCCGCCCGCAAAATACTCATCAAGCTCGCGCACTGCTTGATCGCTGACTGGAGACGGAGCGTCAAGGACGTCGGCTCCCAGCTTTTGCGCCAGCGCGCCACAACGCCCCGCCCGAGTAGCCCACTCGCACAGGCACAATTCTTCCCCCAGCGAGCCGAGCAGCAAGTCACCGCATGGAGCTGAATAAATTTGGGTGTAGAGGGTCGCCATTGTCATCCAATTTCGTTCAATGGCACAAAATTAGAGAAAAAGCGGGAAAAAACCTGCGGTTGGTGACCGAAAAGGCTTCTCCTGCTTTTCCTTCAGCCACCAAAAACAGCCGGTTGCCTAAAATTGACGAATCTTGATGATTTATTTGGGAATATCTAAGAAAAGCCTTAACTTTGCCTGCAAAACATAATGCATGAGGTTCCTGCGCCTGCTATGTGGGCAAGGATTAATAGGGAATCAGGTGAAAAACCTGAACAGTACTCGCTGCTGTGAGTCCTCAAGAAGAATCGCCTCGCACATTTGCCACTGGTTGCTAATCTCTAAGAAGTCAAGAGACTACATCATTTTCCGGGAAGGCGTGAGCGCGAAAGGGGGACAAGTCAGAAGACCTGCCTGAATGCATGCCAAAGCAACTTGCCAACTTGACCCCATGCAAGTTGCACAGTTCACGAGGAATTGAACGAGGCAGGCAAAAACAAAATGATGTAGTCGACAATCATTCCACATTTCGACTTGAATTTTGTCCCGTCGCGGGATTGCCGCACCGCCCTGTGCGCTCATTTCATACTCCACTGAACTGACGAAAATGCGTGCTAATACTCATTTTTTTAGTTAATAGTTAGTATTTATGAGAAATTTTAAATTCAATCTGATGTTTGCTTTAATGGCGATTTTCCTGTTGGGAGGCGCTGTTCAAGCAACGGCAGCAGGTCCCAGGAAGGCATGGAGCGAAACCGATGGGGTTTATTACCTCTCCACGCGCGACGGCCAGGAAGAGACCTACGCTGTAGAGGGGAGCATCACCTTCAAGGCCGTGCCCGACGGGAAGACCATTGCTTCCTATCGCGACTGTGGGGTGACCTTCAAGCCTGCTCACGAGGGCGAAGTGCTCCAAATCACAGTCAACAGCATTGACCTGAGTGGCGAGAACTACTTGCTGCTCTACGACGGAGCAGTGACTGGAATCGGGAAAAGTGACAACACCCGCACCGGAGAGCAAAGCCACTACCTGCCCGACGGCTGGGTGAAATGGTACACCAGCGCGAGCGCAGGCGAGACCTACAAGTCAACAGCCCAGGACGGGGCTCTGTCGTTTGGCTTCCATTCCAGGAACCCAGAAAGCCAAAAGGGTTTCAACATCACCATTACCAGCCTATCGCCCAAAGACATGGAGTACAAGGGCATGGAAATTATGGGCAACGAGAATGGGGTGAACCGTGGCGCGAAAGACCAAATGATTTTTGGCGTCAACGTGAAAATGGAAGGCTCCAACAATGCCTTGTCGCTCAACAGCCTGAAAATCGACTGCAACGCGCTATCGGGCTCAACCCAAGTGACCAACACGCGTCTCTACTACGGCAAGCAGTTGCTTAGCACTGCCGCCACCGTGGGCAATGCCTTAGAAGCCACCGATGTGACGCTGAAAAGCGGCGACAATCTCTTCACCGTGGTATGCGACATCACGCCCGACGCCTCGGGCACCATTCCCAGCCTCACATTGAGCAACTTGCAAGTGAATGGGGACGACAAGACGATCGAGACCGCCACGGGCAACGGCGTGAACGTGCACAATGTGATTCTCATGACCAGCGAGGCCACGACGTTCACCATTGGCGACGACGCGGCGTTCTATGACGATGGCGGCAAGGACGGCAAAATTGGCTCGAAATTCAACGGCACCATTACCTTTGTTCCCGCCACGGCCGGCCAAGCCATCAAAATCGACTTCTCGAAACTGGCCATTTTCAACACTTCAAGTGTGGGCTATAACGACATCTTCAAGTTCTACAACGGGCGCACGGCCGATGAGAGCAACCTCATCACGACCTTGCTCAAAGACGCCAAGATAGTGAAATCGACAGCCGATGACGGCTCGATGACCGTGACGCTCAAGAGCGTGACAGGCGTGCCCGCCGATGGCTGGGAGGCAATTGTCTCGCAATTCCTGCCCGGCGACATGGTGTTCAAGAGCATCACCGCCAAGGTGGCCGGCCAAGGCACGGTTGCCGCTGGCGACAAGGAGCAAAAAATGATTCTCGTCGATGTGATGACCGACAACACCAGCAACGCCCTTCACGCCACTCGCTTCAACTTCACCACCACCGACGTGAAGAACATCGACAAGGTGAAGCTCTACTACCTGGGCGAAAGCGAGACCGCCGAACTCAGTTCGACGAATCTTGTGGGCGAGGGCACCATGAGCGGCCAAAACCTCACAGTGACCACCGACAAGGAACTGCTTGAGGGGCACAACTTCTTTGTGGCCGTGATTGACGTGAAAGAGACTGCCCTCAATGGCGAAAAGGTGAATTTGAAACTGGCCAGCGCCACCATTGGCGGCGTGGAACAAACACCAGGCGAGGCCATTGCCGAGTGTACAATCGACAACGTGTGCCGCGCCAAGACAGGCAGCCACAGCCACACCATCTACGACACATGGACTTTCCTCAACGCAGTAAATCCCTACTACAGCGACAAATATGAGACCGAGCAAGCCGACTACATCGTGACCTTCACACCTGCCGAGGCTGGTGCCATGGCACAACTCGACTTCTCGGAGTTTGACGTGACTTACAGCGCAAGCTCCTACGGGACGAAAGCCACTTTTGAGGTCTACAGCGGCAGCCGCTGCACCAGCGAGAACCTACTGTGGGCACTCAATAGCGCCGAGCAGGCCAAAACCGGGCCGGGTCACACCTTGCGCTCGACCGCGGCCAATGGCGCCATCACCGTCAAGTTCAATCCCAACACGACCTCGTCATACTATGCCGGCAAGGGCTGGAAAGCAACCGTGACCCCATTCAAGAACCACGCGATGGAGATTCAATCGGTGACGGTGAACCAAAGCAGCACCGAGGTGGTGTCGCCAGGCATGACCGATGCCCAAATCATCGACTTCAACGTGATGACCGAGGGCACACTCACAACCAAGACCATCAAGACCGTGAACCTCGACCTGAAAGGCTGCCAGGCCAGCGTGGCAAAGGTGAGCGTGAAATGCAGCAAGGAGAATGACTTTGCTGGCGCAACCCTCTTTGGCAGTGTCGAGCATCCAAGCGAGACCACGGTCGCCGTCACTGGCGAGGCTGAGCTTGCCGACGGCAACAACTACTTCTGGGTGACGCTCGACGTGGCAGGCGATGCCGCTGCCGAGACGCTGCTCGACGCTCAACTCGTCTCGATTGCCGACGAAGCGTTAGCCATCACGCCTGTCGAGCATGGTGACCCCGAGGGCGGACGTGTCGTGAAATACATTGTGAACATGGAAACGGGCAACAAGGTCGTGACCGTGAACAACCCGCTCATGTTCTACGACGATGGCGGTGCCAACGGGCCAACGAAAAAGGGCTTCGAGGGCGTGATTACATTTGTGCCTGGCAAGCCAGGCCACGCCGTGGAGCTCGCCACCAAGTCGTTCTCTACCGGCCAAGGCAAGTTCTACTTGTACAAAGGCAGCGAGGTGAACGACGACAACCTGATTGACACCTATAGTTACAACAAAGGCCCTGGCTCGGTGATTTCAAAGGCTGCCGATGGCGCATTCACCGTGCGCTACACGGGTCCGACCTCTACTTATAGCGACTACGATGGCTTTGCCATTGAGGTGAAACTGCATGAGCTCGTCGCACTCAGTGCCGACAGCATCACTCCGACCCCTGTCAGCCGAGAGGTCGTTCGCGGCTCCAGCAACGCATTGATGCAAAAGATTGCCGTGACCGTGGCAGGTGACCGCGGCTGCTTGAAGCTGAACAACATCAAGTTCAACACCACAGGCAGCACCGAGGTGGCTAACATCGAGAACGCCAAGCTATACTACACCTCCAAGACCGACAACTTCAACGACAAGAATCTCGTGGCAACGATTGCCTCTGTGGGTGGCGAGAACACGCTCGTGGCAGAATCGCCCATCGAGCTGACCGACAACGGCACCTACTACTTGTGGCTGACTTATGACCTTGCCAGCGACGCGACGATTGGCAACAAGGTTGACGCCGCCGTTACCAGCATCACCGTCGACGAGACCGAAATGCCCATCACGGGCATCGCCGCCGAGCGAGCCATCAAGGGCGGCCTGAAAGGCAACTTTGTGATTGGCTCGAGCTCCAAAGCCACTTACCCCACATTCGCCGAGGCTACGGCCGCACTGGCAGGTGGCATCGAGGGACCAGTGACTTTTACCGTCGAGCCTGGCACATACGCCGAGAACGTGACCATCTCAAGGGTTGAGGGCGTGAGCGCCAAGCACCCCTTGACGTTTGTGGGCGAAAGCGGCAACGCAGCCGATGTCATCATCAAGGGTTCAGGCTACGAGGAGCCGCCATACGGCGGGTTTAAGGCAGGAATGTTCCTGATTGACAGCACGAGCTACGTGACCTTGAAGAACATGTCGTTTGTTCCCCAGTCGCAGTCCTATCCTTCCGCCATCCACATCTACAACCAGAGCCGCCACGTGACCATCGACAGCGTGGCCGTCACGGCCGACCCGGTGACAGGCTCAAGCGTGTACAACGGCATTAACTTGATTCAAGCCAAGGCCAAGGATGAAGACGGCAAGAACAATGACTTCCTGACCATTCAAAACTGCACGCTCAATGGTGGCTATATCGCCCTCTACTTAGGCGGGACCAACTACGTGAGGCTGACTCGCGAAGAGGGTCTTGTGGTGAAGAACAACGTTATCTCCGAGGCTGGCAGCAAGGGCATTTACGTGACCGACGAGGACAATGCCGTGATCGACGGCAACGTAATCGCGCAATCCACCACCCAGAAGAGCAGCTACCATGGTATCGACTTGTTCCGCATTCGCGGCGGCAACACCGTGGTGCGCAACAACAAGATCACCAACACGCACAACTCCTACAGCTACGGCATCGAGTTGCGCCAAGAGTGCTATGGCAGCGAGGAGCATCCTATTCTTGTCTACAACAACAGCATCTCGATCACCAACTCGAGCACGAGCAGCAGCGGCGGCATTGAAATTGATGGCGACAACAAGAACATCAGCGTGATTTACAACAGCATCCGCATTGATGGCAACAAAGGCCACACATTCTATAGCGCCCGCGCGCGCAGCAACGAGATGTTCACGGGCATCACGCTGCAAAACAACTTGATGCAGAACATGACAAAGGTGAGCAACATGTTCTTCTTCGGCAACTACGCAAGCCGCGTGGCATTCCGCAACAATGCCTTCTCGACCAACGGCGCAATCATGCCCGGCGTGGCCGATAGCACGGCAATGGCCGCTGCCTGTGGAAACGCGACCAACATCACCGACTCGGCCGATTTCGTGAGCGAAACCGACCTGCAGCTCAAGAGCGCCGGCAAGCTGAACTGCGCCGCTCCTGTCGATTTCATCACGACCGACCAGAATGGCGTGGAGCGCGATGCCGCACACCCGACCATTGGCGCCTACGAGTACAGGACCGTGGTGGTGGTAGCGCCTGAAATCGAAGATGGCTATCCTGTGGTCTCCAATGTGGCAGAAACCTCTGCCAGCGTAAAGACCAAGTGGAACGTGAGCGGCAAGCTCTATGCCAAGGTCGAGAAACAAGCGGCTGCCGGCAGCCCTGCTCTCGCGCCTGGCCGCAAAATGGCTCAGCTTCCTCGCCATCAAGTGACGGTTGACGAGGTGACCAGCACCACTCCCGTCGACTACACGGCTGGCAGCGAGGCGACGAGCAAGTTCACCGAGCTCGAACCATCAACACGCTACAAGGCCTACTTCGTGCTTGAGAGCGCCATCGACGGCAGTCAAAGCGAGTTGACCGAGTGCGAGTTCACAACCTTGCGCCACATCGACCCGCTCAAGATTGTGATGGACGTGCCTTACACAACCATCAACAATGGTGAAAGCGCCATCATTGTGCCACAAGTGAGTGGCGGTGACGAGCCTTACACCTACGAGTGGCGCGACCAGATGAACCATGTGTTAGGCAACAAGGACACGCTCAAGGTTACTCCAGAGTACACCTACGGCTACAAGCTCACCGTGACCAGTGCCGACGGGCAAAGCGCCACGGCCAAGACGGGTGTCTACGTGCTGCGCGAAGCCGTTAAGGCAACTTTCGACGACAATTTCCTGCCCGAGGAGTCCTACTTCAGAGGCGACAGCAAGGATGATGTGTTCTACAGCGGCTCCTACGCGTTCCATGTGGGCTATTTCCCGGAATTCAGCGCATGGTCTGGCTATGGCATGAGCAACCAGACCTCAACCGAGTTCAAAGGCCTTGATGACCAGTTCCACTCATCGGCTGGCCATGGCTACAGCAACTCAAGCAACTACTGTGTGGCCTACCCATCGGGCATGTACATCGACGTGACCAACAGCCTTGACGGCGACGAGATCGGTGGTGTCTGGGTGACGAACAGCGCATACGCCATCAATAGCATGAGCCATGGCGACAGCTATGGCAAGGCCTTTGAGACGGGCGACTGGTTCATGGCAACGGCTACCGGCACAGCTGCCGACGGCTCCACCAAGAGCGTTGACTTCTACTTGGCCGACTACCGCAGCCAAGACGTCACCGAGCACTACATGGTGCAAGACTGGACGTGGATGGATCTGAGCGCCCTGGGCAGAGTCAAGAAAGTGACCTTCACTTTCAAGGGTTCCGACACGGGAAAATTCGGCCTGAACACTCCAGCCTACATTTGCCTTGACAACCTCAACGACAAGGAACACATGCCCACCAGCATCAACGACACCCGCAAGGGGGTTGATGGCGTTCAAGTCACGGTGAGTGGCAACACCATCATGGTCGATGGCGCCAAGCATGTGGCCGTCTACACGGCAGCAGGCGCTCAAGTGAGCGCAGGCAGCACCTGCATTGATGTAGCCCCAGGTGTCTACATCGTCGTGGCCGATGGCAAGGCTCAAAAGATTCTTGTGAGGTAATCGCAGAAATTTATATAGTAACAATCGGGTGGTGCTGGGTCGTGATGACTCAGCACCACTTTTCTTTAAAGCCGAAGCCCCCCCTCGGGGAAAGGGCCAGAGGGGCTGCTTTCTTTTCCACGTCTACTTGCCAGCACCTTTGCAGGGCAACACCTTCTGAAACGCTAATCGCTCGTCGCCATTGGACAAATAGATGATGCCACAGTAATGGAAGCCATGCCGAGCCAAGAGATGGCGCATGATGTGGTTGTCGCGGTGCGTGTCGATGCGCACGTTGCCGATTTGGGCGAAGCAAAATTCCATGATGCTTGAAAACACGCCATGCGCCTGGGGCCGAGAGCAAATGCGGTGCACCACCCCATAAGGGTGCTCGTCGTCCACCCATGCCCCATGGTAGATTTTAGCGTAAGTGGGGTCGGGAGCCACAATCAGCGTGAATGCGCCTACGGCTACGCCGTCGTCCTCCATCAAGTAGCTATTGCCATGGTCAATATCGTCAAGGAACAATTCGCGCTGGGGATAACCGTCGGCCCATTGCAGCACGTTGCTGCTGGCGCGCATGATTCCCCTGGCCTGGGCGCTCAACTCCATGAGCGCCTCGATGTGGGCGGTTGTTGATTTCCTGATGATTCTCATCGTCAATTGGATTTTTTCCACAAATTTACACAAAATCACCGTAATTTCTCACTTGCGTAGATTCAACACCAAAACGCAACTACGTCTTCAAAGATAGGAAAAATGGCTAATGTGACATTACCTTTGTTCCATTTATGTTTTTATGGCAAAAAATATGCTTTTATTGTGGCTCAAAATCGACCATAAAACGTGGTCATTTGAATGGTGCCCAACGTTGGTATTGTAAGTATTGTAAGTCTTGTAAACGAGCTTATGTAAGACACAAACGCCTCACCAATGACATGGTGAATACCCGTTATTCTAAGGGAAATTTGACTGTCAATGACCTTTCTGAAGAATACGGCGTATCCATAAGGACAATTTATCGGAAACTCACCAAATCTTATAAAGAAGAACTCCTTGCCATATCCAAGATATTATGCCATACGGATAAAGATCCCTTTATTGGGGCTTTAGAAGAATGGCACACAAAATGGGAGGATTTCTTAAAGGAACGCACAACAACAGAAGATGGGAAGGAAGATGGGACTTTTTAAGCATGCTTTTTTCATATAAAACCATTTTTTCTCCCGTTGTCCGTGCCGAAGCATCGGCACAGGCGGCGGGAGAAAGCTTGTCGATGTGGGAGAGAAAGACGTGATTGAAAGATTTGTTAGGGAACGTAATTGTTTTTTAAGGAAAAGTTGTGGCATATCATGAAAAAAAGCCCTATATTTGTAGGCAGTAAAAAGGGCAATGCCTTTTCCTGCAAGCTCACAGTTTGTAAATTCATCAATATTTTAACAACTTATTAATCATGATCGACATGGAAAGAATTACTCAATCACGCTTGCGGCTCTTCATAGCCGGCTTGATGATGACCATGCTTGCTGTGCCTGCACTCAATGCCAAAACCGTCGTGCACGACGGCATCAACTATGATTGCACAGGCACAAAAGCCAAAGTGAAAAAGTACAACACGGGCAGTCCCTACTCGGGCGCTATCGTGATTCCCGAGACCTTCAGCGAGGGCGGCACGACCTACACGGTGGTTGCCACAAATGCCAACGCATTTTTAGACTGCACCGAGCTGACCTCGGTGACCCTGCCCAACAGCTGCGTGACCATTGGGCGCAACTGCTTCAAAGGCTGCACCGCCCTGACGCAAGACCCCACCCCGTCAACAGCGACCAGCATTGGCAATGGCTATCTGCAAGGCTGCTCGTCAATCACCGAGGTGACGGTGCCAACAGGCGTGAGCGGCACTTTCACGGCTCAAAACTGGGAGGGCATGACCAGCTTGAAGAAAATCACTTTCGCCGACAGCAACAAGCCCTTCAAGATGAATCTGCTGGCTTTCACGACCGATGTCACCACAGCCCCAACGACTCCTGTTGAGGAAATCTATTTTGGCCGCAACATCGATGCCTCGACCTACGCCAACAACCAGCAGCCCTTCCACAACATGAAGTGGCTGAAGAGTGTGACTTTCGGGGGCGAGGCCACGACAGTCGACGGAACCATGTTCCAAGGCTGCACCGCTTTGGAAACGGTCACGTTTGCCGAGGGCAACAAGATCGACAGCATAGGCGGAAGCGCTTTCGCCAGCTGCAAGTCGCTCAAGAGCATCGCTATCCCCGCCGCTGTCACCCAAATTTTGCCAAACACTTTCCAGGGCTGCACAGCGCTCGCCAGCGCAACGATGAGCGACCAAGTGACCTACATTGGCGAAGCGGCCTTCATGAACACGGGGCTGACCAGGCTCGCCATGCCATCGGCTCTGAAAACGATTGGCCCGGGCGCTTTCCAAAATTGCCCCTTGAGCGGCAATGTGAATTTCGGTGGCGCGATCACCTCCATTGGCAAGCAGGCTTTTGCCGGCACTCAACTCACGGGCATTGCCATCGGGCCTAACGTGGCCAGCATCGGCAACGCGGCCTTTGCCCCCATCACGACCCTGGCCAACATCACTTGCGACGAGAGCAACGCCAACTTCTGCGTGACTGACCTTGGCTTGCTGATGAGCAAGGACAAAACCCGCCTGCTGGTGACTGCGCACCAGAAACCAGGCATGCCAACTAACCTCACGGTTGCCACAATCACCTCGATTGACGCATATGGCATGGCCTACTCGCCCATTGAATATCCAAAGTTTGAAAACCTGGAAAACCTTGGTGACTACGCGTTTGCCCACAGCAAGGTGCGCGAGTTCACGGTGAAACCCAGCATGAGACTGGGGCTGAACCTCTTCAAGGGTTCTGGCCTGGAGACCATCACTGTGGAAGAGGGCATCCACGAAATTCCTCAAGGCTTGTGCGCCGGCTGTCCGAAACTGACTGAGGTGAACCTGCCCGAAAGCGCCACCAACATGATGAAGGACTGCTTTGCCGAGTGCCCCTCGCTCAAGAGCATGGAAATCCCCACCAACGTGAACTACATGGAGCCAGGCTCGGTGCCGGCGACCATCGAGACCTTGCGCGTGCTCAATCCCACGGCGCCAGCCTTGGCCGCCGGCGTGTTTGAGGCCAGCCAGGGCAACGTGACCTGCAAGGTCGCCCCAGGCTCGGTCGCCTCTTTCAAGGCTGCCAGCCAATGGCAATATCTCCACATCGTGTCCGACCCCACCATCCCATCGGCTGGCGCTAACCTGGGCTGCCCGAGCGGCCTGTATTTCGCCACCACCGACGGCAAACTCAAATACAAGGCCGAAGACGGCACGGTCATCGACACCGAGTTTGAGACTGGAGCCCACGCCTTTACCCTGGAAAGCTACAAAAACCGCATCTACGTGGCCGATGCCGGCGCCAAATTCACCTATCAGAACGCAAGCCAGCCCTTGGGCGACGGGCAACTCTTCTACGTGAACAAGAGCAATGACTACTTCTACCGCGTGACGGTGCTCAACAACGTGGGCTATAATCCTGCCGAAGACCCCTTCTGCATGGCGATAGACTCGACGAGCAACACCATCTACATCAGCGACCGCAATGTGGGCGTTCACAAGCTGAATGCCGACACCACAGGCCTCTATGGCTCACAGCCATTCCTGTTCCAAAACCAGTACCTGCCCTACTACAACGATGAAATCAGTTGGGGCTCTATCACAGGCGGCTTCACCAAAGACAGCAAGGGCATTTACTGGATGACCAAGAAGTTCAACGGCATAGGCCTGCTCCGCTTCACCGATGCCGACATCTATCCCGATGGCGGCGCTGGAAAGACGAAGCACTTCAACATGGTTTTCAAAGACGTGATTATCAAGACCATCTATCTTGACGAGAAAAACGGCTACCTCTACATGTTTGTGCAAAAAGACCCCAATGGCAGCAAGCCTGGTATCTACCGCATCGCCTTGAACCGCATCCAGAATGCCGATGGCAGCGACAAGGCCGACAACAACAGCCTGAAGATTGCCGACTGCCAACTCATTGATGACGCTCCCGTGAAGCTGGAAGGCACGCCCGACAGCGGAGAAATTGCCAATGTGGCTCAAATCAATGGTGACGGCACCAACGTGTTCTGGGGCTATGTGGCTCCTGCTACCGATGCCGAAGCCATCGCCGGCAGTGTCGCGCTCGACGCCAGCAACCCCTTGCACAAGAGCGGCATCAAGAGCATCAAGAGCGCCGAGACCAACCCAACGGTGACCTTTGCCGTCGAGGGTGTTGAGGCCTACGGAGTGTGCGGCGCCACCTACGTTGCCCAAGGCTCAACCATCACGATGGGCGACATCAACAACGACGGGCTGATTAATGTGAGCGATGTGAACGCGCTGGTTGACAAGATTTTTAATAAAAATCCCAATCCGTTCAACGAGCAAGCCGGCGACCTGAATGGCGACGGCAAATACGACGTGAGCGACGTGACCGCCCTCATCAACATCATCCTCGGGAGGTAAAGCAAGAAGAAAGCCACCCATAGCGTCAGTTTTTTCTGATGAACCCTCAAGCAAAACCGCCCTGCCAGCATCAACGTTCTCTGGCAGGGCGGTTTCTTTATCGCTTTTATCGTATTGGTCGCAACTAAGCGAGCTTGTCGTACTCGGCGCTGATTTTGGCGCAGAGCGCCTTCATCTGATGCTCGGGGAGGGTTTTCTTGTTTTTGAAGTCCATGTCGCTTTCCTGGCTGATGGGCACCAAGTGAATGTGGGCATGAGGCACTTCGAGGCCAATCACAGCCACTCCAATGCGCTTGCAGGGCACTGCCGCCTCAAGGGCGCGCGCGACTTTCCGGGCAAACGCCCAAAGACCTTGATACTCGTTGCCGTCGAGTGCAAAGATGTAGCTCACCTCGCGCTTGGGAATGCACAGCGTGTGTCCCGCACTCACGGGGTTGATGTCGAGAAAGGCATAGTAATTCTCGTCCTCGGCCACCTTGTAGCTGGGAATTTCACCCGCCACGATTTTACTGAAAATAGAAGCCATGTTGTTGTCGTTATTTCTGTTGATGGTTGATCCTCTAGTGAAAAAAATGGATTTTTAGGGCGTCATTGCCCGTCACTACGATGCGCGATCGCGCGCCACCGCTCAAATCCCGATTTCCACAATTTCAAATTGCATCTTTCCTGCCGGGGCGACGACATCGACCACCTCGCCCACCTTGTGGCCCAGCAACCCCTTTGCAATGGGGGTGGTGATGGAAATCTTGCCCTCGCGCAAGTTGGCCTCGGTTTCGCTCACGATGGTGTAGGTCATCTCGGCCTTGTTCTTCACGTTCTTGATGGTCACTTTATTCATCAGCTGAACCTCCTCGGTTTGCAATTTGCTCTCGTCGATGATGCGTGCCGTAGCGACCAGGTTCTTGAGCGCCGAAATTCTTGCCTCAAGCATCCCTTGCCGCTCTTTTGCAGCGTCGTACTCGGCGTTCTCAGAGAGGTCGCCCTTTTCTCGTGCCTCCTGAATCGCGCGCACGACTTCGGGGCGTTCCTCATTCTCCAGGCGTGCCAATTCCTGCATTTTCTTGTCGTAACCATCTTTGGTCATGTAATTTATTGCCATGGTAAGTTACTTTTTGTCATGATTAAAAATGAGAAGAATCTCAGTTTGAATTGAGACTCCTCGGATTTGTACTATCGTTTTATTGTATGTTTTGCAAAGGTAGCAACTATTTTTCTCCTTTCAAATAACAGCCTGAAATAATTCGCTCATTTTTGATATTATTAACGAAACCAGTAGCGCCCGTAACTATTCGGCGATGATGCACGTCACATTTGCCCGCCCCTTGAAACAAGGCTCGAATAGTGGCGTGTGGCGAGTTGCTGTGCCGAGAGCGCTATCCCCTATCGTGATGATTTTTGAGGAAAAATATCCCATTTTCGGGGGATGGTGTAGGCAAATCGCTTAAAAATTCATTATCTTTGCCAAAAACAACACAACGATGACAAAAGTTCTCATTGACGGCGATTGCCGCTTGGCCGATGTCATTTCGGCCTACCCCAACGTGCTGCTCACACTTGAGCGATTTGGCATCACGCTTGGCTTTGGCGAGAAAACCATTGCGCAAGTGTGCCAGCGATCGGGCGTGAGCACCAGTTTTTTCCTGCTCATCTGCAACGTGCAGGCCTTTGACGACTACGTGCCCAGCAGAGCCACCATGAACAGCACCGACATGAGCGGGCTGGTGGACTACCTCATGCGCTCGCACTCGTACTACCTTGGGAAAAGGCTGCCCCACATTGCCGGGCACATCACCCGCATCGCGCAACTCCTTCCCGAGGGGCATGTGCGCGAGTCTTTCGTGGCGTTCTTCAACCTGTACCGCAACGAGGTTGAAACGCACTTTCATCACGAGGAGAAGCATGTGTTCCCTCACATCTTGCGGTCGCAACGGGGCGAGCAGCACTCAAGCTACAGCGTGGACGATTTCATATCCATACATGGCAACTTGCAGGACAAGCTGGACGACCTCACACAAATCATTTTCAAATATCTCCCTGCCAGTGTGACTACTGACGACACGATTGACGCGGTCTTTGACATTCTGCAACTCTCCCAAGACCTCCAGAAGCACAACGTCGTCGAGGAGAAAATCATGGTTCCCTACGTTAAACACATTGAGAGACAGCGGGAATGAAAACCAAGATATTAATTATTGAGCCCTCGCAAATCATCGTGGAGGGATTGTGCGCCATCCTAAAACGCCAATCGCGTTTTGTGGCGCTCACCCCGTGTGAGAATCTCGACGATATAGAAGCCAAGGTGACCGTACTCAAGCCCGATATTGTCATTGCCAACCCCACGCTGGAGAACGTGGCCAGCCGGTTGGAGGCGCTCGACGTGAAGACCGCGGCACTCGTTTACCAGTACGTGCAGCCATCACAATTGCGCGACTACGACACCGCTATCGACATCCGCGAGAACGCGGGCAGCTTCATCGAGCACTTGGTGGGACTGGCAGAACTCAATGGCGTTGAGGGGAAGGGGCACAAGACCGTCAGCTACGACCTCACCAAGCGCGAGACGGCTGTGCTCGTGGAGGTGGCCCAGGGGCTGACCAACAAAGAAATTGCCGAGAAGATGAGCGTTTCGGTACACACAGTGATCTCGCACCGCAAAAACATCATGCACAAGACCGGCATCAAATCGGTTGCCGGCCTCACGGTCTACGCCATGCTCCACAACCTCGTTAAGGAGTAGCGCTACCGCCACGCCGAAAGCAACCATCGAAGAGAGAAGCCCTGCCGCCGCAATCATGCGCTGGCAGGGCCGTTTTTTACAGTTAACTAATTCAATTTTTAATCTACTATGCGTTTTTCATTTTTTCTATTGCAAAGGTACATTCATGATGCCCCCTGCACAATCGCAACAAATGGGGATTTATCACGCAGGGCATCCCAAGATAAGGGGATTTTAAGGCTTAATTTGCTTGAACACGTTGAAAATCACTGAAATGCGAGAATAAGAAAGGGAGTCGCCTCAGGAACGACTCCCCCCATAAAACTAAATCACACTAAACTTTTCTATCTCAAAATTTTATTTGCTTTTTTACTGCCGTCGCTGTAGCTCGTCACAACGATGTTCACTCCATCGAAGGGCTCGATTGAGGCCACACCTTGCAAATTGTAGTACAGAACACTGGTGACGGTTTTCTCAACATCGACATCCTCGACAGCAGCGGGTCCTGACGATCCTGTCTCTTTCGCCTGGAAGCCAAGATCGTAGGCGCTCACCATACAAGAGAACTTGTCGGGATTCAGGCTGAACACGTCGCCTATCGCGTTGCCAGCGCCCCGCGTGCGATTCATGGCGTAGAGTTTGCTGTGATCGGTCACAATGCCTTGCACATCGGCCGTTGTGCTATAAAGGTCCACACGCTCAACAGGAAGCATCGTGCCCTTGTCAAATTTCTCGATGAAAAGAGGTCCAAACAGGCTATGCCCCATCACATAGAGCGTGTCGTTCTCGCTTTCAAAGCAATCGAAGTAGCCCGATTGGTTGACTTCCATCACATGGCCGCCCTGTAGCGTGCCATCGCTGGCGTTCACCTTCAAGAGCAATCCAGCGCGGGTCAATGACCCCGTCGTTATATCGCCAATGGTCATTTTGGCCTTGCCAGCGATCCAGATGTTGTCCCCGCCCACTTTGAGGCAAGGCGTTTGCAGTATGCTGCCTTTGAGTTCGCTTGGGTAAAGCGTCATCCACGATGCGCTCAAATCGGTGTCGAGGCAAGACAGCGACACGCTGGCATAGTCATTGGCGGGCGTGACGGTGCAGTTCCCCAAAGTCACATCGGTGCCAGCTATACCTTTAATCAAGCTCAACAAGTAGATTTTCCCATCGCTCATGACCATGTCGAGGGGCGACTCCTTGGCCGCTTGCCCTCCCGTCACGACGTGGCTCACATAGTTGCCGTCCTGGCTCAGTTTCAAGACCAAAAGGTTGCCACTGTCTTTTTGGGAATCGCCGTCCCATTCCTCATTGTTATGCGCGGGAATGGTCACCGTGGTGCCATCGGCCTTGGGCACGTACATTTCCTTGCTCATGCGCCCCGTCAAGTATATATTCCCATCACGGTCAAGCAACAAGGCGTTGAGGCTAATGGCATCGGGCGTGTTTTTTTGATAGGCCCAATAGGTTGCGGCGGGCTGCGGGTCATGGTTCATGTCGATCCGCTTCACCCACTCGATAGCGCCAGCAGCGCTCACTTTCATCACCATCACGCTGTAGTGGCGCAGCGCACTGGGCTCACTAAGCGTCCAGTCCACAGTCGTCACGTTGCCCGTCGCGTCGACAAAAGTAGGCCGCGTGGTACCAAAGTCGCTGGTGTGGCGATACTTGAAGCCTGCCACGACACCTCCATCGCCAGTGGCTGCGATGCGCAACTGGTTGCTGGAGACCTCGCCATTGGTGCTATAGACGGTCCAGACGGGATTTCCGCTCGTGTCGACTTTCGACAAGAACAATGCTTGGTTGCCCGACGATGACGTGCCCGTGTAGAGCGTGCCCGTGCCTATCACATCGTCGCCAAACTTGATTTCCTCGGTCGTGGCTTTGGTTCCGGCGCCACCTATCAGGTATAGGCTGCCGTCCTGCGCGCGAGCGATGTCGCTACCTTGAGTGGTGTAAGGGGTCGTTATGGCCTTTCCCCACATTGCTGTTACTTCACCAAGAGACTGCGCGCCAAGCGACATCGAGCTTGACGCGATCAGCACAGCTGCCATCATGTAAAAATTCTTCATGCTCATTTTTCTAAAATTTGTGTTTCTAATTTCGATGGCAAAATTATGGCGTTTTTCCAGTGCCGGCAATCGCAACAAATGGGGATTTTTCAGCATCACCCCTACCTTTTAGGGGGATTTTGCCCCTGAAACACGACAAAAATGGCTCTGAAACAGCATTTTGCCGATTTCCAGAGCCCACATGAGCATCACAGAATCTTAAGACGATACCGCTCTATCTTATTTCTTGCGCTCGCTCCATTCGAGCCAGCCGCCTTTCAAGTTCACCACATGGTAGCCCGCTTGCACCAGCATGGTGGCGGCCATGAGACTGCGCTTGCCTGAGCGGCAATACACGAGGATGGTCTTGCCCTTGTCGAGCCAGGAAGCCTGCTGCATGAAGTCGGCTTTGCTCACATCGAGGTTTCGAGCGCCCTCGATATGGCCGTCGTCAAACTCCTGGGCGGTGCGCACATCCAGCAAAATGGCGCTGCGCTTCTCGATGATGGCCTCGAAAGTGGCTGCATCGACGGTGCGAAGCGTTTTCCTCCACGCGCCCACGACCCTACCGATATACATGCTGTGCAGCCCGGGGCTGCGCTGATAGAACCGCCTGGGGGCATCGCTGCGAAAGCCCGAGGGCTGGAAAGGCGCGCCGTACATGGTTTCGCACTCAATCACCAGCGTGGCCTCCTGGTAGTAGGGAGTGCCATTGGGCGTGTAGGCTATCGTCAGGCCTAGGGCCTTAGCCTTGTCGCCATCGCGGCCGCTGTGGCTGCCCATGTAGTCGGCAATCTTGGGGTCGTCAAACCCCATCACGCAAAAGCGGGTTGATTTCTCCATGAACTCGTGGGTGAACCGCGTCTCTTTCACATAGACCGTCACGGCAGGGTCCTGACTCCACACGTTGCCCATCGCACCCCAGCCAATCGTCATGGCATTGCTGGCCGCTTTGTCGCCAGCGATGAGAATGGGAGCGCCCGTGAAATAGGAGAATGCGTTCTCGCCAAAATCCTTTGGCACGTCGATAGCCTCAAACCCGTGTCCGAGTTGGGCGAATCCAAATAGTGTAGTCATGCACATCATCAATAAAAATTTCTTTCTCATGATTCGTAGAATAAGTACGCTTTCGCCCGATAGCCCGCCATCCCATGCCTCCTCTCCCCTCTTTCCACGGGTGAGAGCCGGCAAAGACGCCAGCAAAAGCGTTTCTGCAAAATTAAGAAAAACTTTCGAGAATCAACCCATGAAGGCACTTTTAATTACGCAGGGTGACGCCATCCTGCTAAGCGCATTTGTTCATAGACACGTGACATGCATACGCTTTTGATGTTAAGAATAAAATTCCCGCATATTTCTTTGACAATTTAAAACTTAATCGATAACTTTGTATTATGTTTTTTTCATCAAAAAAGAAGCGAAAGGAAAAAGTAAACTCCATTATCGTATTCAAGAAAGAAAGCGAGCACCACAGAAATTGGATGTGATACATTTGGTTTACTTTATCTTCTTTCATTTTGCAGGAATTCCATACCAAAAAAAATTGTATCAACGAAAGACATCAATGAAGAACATTGTTGACATCAGTGAAACCATGATCTATCAGACTTTCCCAAAAGTTTTGGAAACGTTATTGAAAGATCACACCACTCAAAGGTCTATTTTTTGGGCCACAGAAAGTTATGCTTTCAGGGGTGATGGTTATCATTTTTTTGATTTGATTACTCCAGAAAAGATTATTGGTAAAAACGGACTTATCATTCGCCCTCGTTCCGTGAAAACAAAAGAAGAACAAGCAGGACGGACGAAAGATATGGCAGAAGTGTTCACGCCATCGTGGGTATGCAATGCCCAGAACAATCTTGTGGATGAGGCGTGGTTTGGAAGAAGAAATGTGTTTAATATTGAATATCCCGAGGAAAAGCAATGGAAATCAACACAAGCACCCATTGCATTCCCAGAGGGAAGAACTTGGAAAGACTACGTTCGAGCCACTCGGATGGAGATTACTTGTGGAGAGTCTCCCTATCTCGTGAGCAGATATGACACGACTACTGGGGCGTTCATACCACTACGGGAACGTATAGGATTGCTTGATAGGAAACTTCGGGTTATCAGTGAAAATACGGAAACAAGCGGAGAATGGCTCGCAATGGCGCAAGAAGCCTATAAGAACACCTATGCCTATGAATGGCAGGGTGATAACTTGCTCTTGGCGCGAGAGGCACTGCTCATGTCGTTTATTGAGTACTACGAAGCTAAATTCAGGAAACTACCAGTGGGCAAATCTATAGCGTATATTGCTTACATCATTTCTTGGAATGTGTGGCAGATGGACGGATTAAAAGGAGTCGTTCCGCAAAGTTGCCGCAATCATCACAAGAGTACCGAAAAAACGCTTTTTGGGAAATCAGAAATCATAGAGAACTGTGACGGGTGCCGTCAAGACGATATAAAGCGCCACAATGGCACATATTGTCTTATCCGGGATTGGGGTTCACGAGACCCTAAAACAGGAGAGAATAATCGAAAAATCAGATTTGTTGATCTCATCCAATAATCGCAAATGGCCACATTCAATTCATCGCTAAAATCAAGATTGATCTATGTCTTTGCCATCGACGACGACAAGCACAAAGATTGCCTGAAGATTGGCGAGACCACGCTGGAGGAGGACAATGGCTCTTTCCCACAGCCCAACAGTGACATCCTCAATCAAGCAGCTCGTAAGCGCATCGGCCAATATACGAAAACCGCCGGCATTGCCTTTGAATTGCTTTATACCGAACTCACCCTATTCATTCAAGATGGACAATTTTGTTCATTCAACGACAAGCAAGTACACCTGGTACTTGAGCGTTCGGGCATCAAAAGGAAGACATTTGATGCTGTCAAAGGGGCAAACGAATGGTATTGCTGTAATTTAGAGACGGTAAAGAACGCTATTGAAGCTGCTAAAAAAGGGAGAATAAGCCTCAATCCACAAGAGATCTCAGATGCCCCAAACCCCATCATTTTCCGTCCAGAGCAATCAGAGGCCATAGAAAAAACCAAAAAGCAATTCAAACGTGGGAAACAAATGCTTTGGAATGCCAAAATGCGATTTGGCAAAACACTTTGTGCGCTACGAGTGGCTAAGGACATGGAAATGAAACGGACCATCATTGTCACTCATCGCCCAGTAGTGGACGAGGGGTGGTTTGAAGATTTTGGAAAGACTTTTTACGACCGCCCCAATTACCACTATGGCTCACACAACCAGGGAGAATCTTTTGAATCATTAGAACGCTTGGCAACCAAGGGGGACAAATACGTTTATTTTGCATCTATGCAGGACATGCGAGGTTCGGAGCAGGTTGGAGGAAAGTTTGACAAGAACAACGAGATATTCTCCACTACTTGGGATTTACTTATCGTTGACGAGGCACACGAGGGGACGCAAACTGAACTCGGGAAAGCGGTGATAGCAGAGCTTTCCAAACCGCAAACCAAAATTCTCAGACTATCAGGCACCCCCTTTAACTTGCTTGACGAATATAAGGAGGAAGAAATCTTCACGTGGGATTACGTGATGGAACAAAAAGCAAAAGTCGAATGGGATTTAACTCACCTTGGAGATCCCAATCCATACGCCTCACTACCTGCGATTAACATCTACACCTACGATCTCGGGGAACTGATGGCCGACTTTAGCGACGAAGAAAAAGCCTTCAATTTCAGGGAGTTTTTCCGCACACGCGAAGATAACACGTTCATACACGACCGTGATGTGGGACGTTTTCTTGATTTGCTTTGCAGAAACGACGAAGAATCTCTCTACCCTTATGCTAACGATTCCTTCCGAAAAATATTCCGCCACACACTATGGATACTTCCTGGAGTTAAAGCTGCACGTGCGCTAAGCCTTAAATTAAGGAATCATCCAATATTCAGTGCTTTTACTGTTGTAAATGTGGCTGGTGATGGCGACGAGGAAGAAAGCAGGGATGCGCTGAAGATGGTCAACGAGGCCATCGGGTCAGACCCAGATAGCACATACACTATCACACTCTCTTGCGGACGACTCACCACGGGAGTAAGCATTCGCCCATGGACAGCCGTCTTGATGATGGCAGGGACGTTCAGCACATCGGCAGCAGGATACATGCAAACGATATTCCGTGTGCAGACTCCATACACGCACAATGGCCGCATGAAAACCGAATGCTATGCTTTCGATTTCGCACCCGACCGCACACTACGTGTTTTGGCCGAAACAGCCAAAGTTTCAGCGAAAGCGGGAAAGCAGACGAGCGAAGACCGCAAGATATTGGGAGACTTCCTGAATTTCTGTCCGGTCATATCGATAGAAGGCTCCCAGATGAAGCCATACGACGTGGACAACATGATGGGGCAACTCAAGCGAGCACAAATTGAGAAAGTGGTGCAGTGTGGCTTCGAGGATGGAGCGCTCTACAACGACGAGTTGTTGAAACTCACAGATGTAGAGCTCAAAGACTTCAAAGAACTCAAAGGGGTCATTGGCAAGACCAAAGCAATGCCACGTCCAGGCAATATTGACATCAATAAGCAAGGGTTCACCGATGAGCAGTATGCCGAGAAAGAAAAAATAGAGAAGAAAAAGAAAAGCAAACGTTCCCCAGATGAGCAGAAGCGACTTGACGAACTCAAGGCTTTAGGCAACCAACGCAGGGAGGCTATCTCCATTCTTCGTGGCATCTCTATCCGCATGCCTCTTATGCTCTATGGAGCGGAGATAAAAGATGAGGATGCAGAACTCACTATAGACAATTTTGCCAACCTCGTTGACGACCAATCGTGGGAAGAGTTCATGCCCAAAGGGGTGGACAAAGAGATGTTCAATCGCTTCAAGAAATACTATGATCCCGACATTTTCCGTGAAGCGGGCAAGCGCATTCGTGAAATGGCTCGCATGGCAGACAAATTCACTATTGAGCAACGTATTGAGCGCATATCCGCCATTTTCAACACATTCCGTAATCCAGACAAAGAGACTGTGCTCACCCCATGGCGAGTGGTGAACATGCACTTGGGAGACTGCTTGGGCGGTTACTGCTTCTACGACGAAAAATGGGAAAATGCACTTGAGGAGCCACGTTACATCAAGCAAGAAAATGTGACAGAAAATGTTTTCCGACGCGATAGCGTCATTCTTGAAATCAACTCCAAGAGTGGCCTTTATCCACTGTATGCTGCCTATAATATTTATCGCACGCGTGTAAAAGCCGCAAAGGAGAAGTATGGCGAGATAGGCCGCGCCTTTTCTCTGCAATTGTGGGATTTGACACTTGAAAAAAACATCCTCGTGGTCTGCAAAACCCCCATGGCAAGCAGCATTACACGTCGCACCCTTGCAGGATTCCGTAACACTACGGTGAATGCACGGTATTACAAGAACCTTATTGAAAACATCACCCAAAAGCCAGACCTCGTGATAAATACGCTAAGGAACGGAAAATACTTTTGGGAAATAAACGATAAAGAACAAATGAAAATAGACGCTATTATAGGAAATCCACCGTATCAA
>CABTZK010000002.1 GCA_902489275.1 uncultured Porphyromonadaceae bacterium | reverse complement strand
TGGTAGCCCATAGCAGAGTCGAACTGCTCTTTTAAGAATGAAAATCTTACGTACTAACCGATATACGAATGGGCCAAATAAGGGATATTCCCATAAAATTGAGTGCAAATATAGGGGTATTTTTTGAATTGGCAAAATTTAAAAGTCCGAAAACGTGAAATTTAGTGATTTTTTCTTTTTTGAGGTCACCATTCATGAAAATTGTCTAAATTAGCACTTCTAAAATGAGCAAAAACGATGTATGAGTCGATGCATGGCGTTGTGCTGAATGTGATTAAGTACAACGACCGGAACAACATAGCGCACATTTATACCGACCGCCGCGGCATCATGTCGTTTCTGCTGGCGCAGGGCTCTACCCCCTCGGCGCGCATGCGTAATGCCATGTTCATGCCGCTGAGCCTGCTCTCGTTTGAGGCGCGCATTGTGCCAGGTAAGGAGCTGAGCACCTTGCGCGACGTGCGGCACACCCACTTGCTCTCCAGCATCCACGCCCATCCGGCGAAGACTGCTGTGGCCATGTTTGTCAGCGAGCTTTTGAGCCATTCCATTCAGGAGCGGGAGCGGAATGAGGCTCTTTTTCGCTATATCGAGACCTCGGTGCGCTTGCTGGAGACGATGAGCGAGGGTGTGGCCAATTTCCACATCTGTTTTCTGTATCACCTGGGTGCTTTCTTGGGTATCGAGCCCGATATCGACAGTTATCGCGATGGTTACTGGTTCGACATGACCGGCGGCGTGTTCACACCCTATCCTCATGCCGGCAGGAGCAACTTGCGGCCCGATGAAGCGCGAGTCATCAAGTTGCTGTCGCGCATGTCGTTCAGCACCTTGCACCTCTTCAAGTTTAACCGCAAGGAGCGCGGGCGCATGCTCGACGTGATGATTGCCTATTTCCGGTTGCACAATTCCACGATTGGCACGTTGCGCTCGCCTGCCATTCTCCAGCAGCTCTTCGTGTAGCGGAGCGGGCGGGGGAGTGTGGCTACTCGAACAGCCGGGTGTAGATGTCGCGCCGTAGCAGGTAGTAGGAGACGATGATGTTGATGCGGCCCTCCTTGAAGTCTTCGAGCAGGTTTTTCTCGGGATGGTCATGATAGCGGGGACGCATCTTGCGAAAGTCGCGGTGAGCCTTGACGATGGCCGCGGAGTCGCCAAAGTGCAGCCTGGCCATCGACATGCCGAGAGCCAGCGCGTCGTAGAGGCGGCGGACGATGAGCAGCCGTTTCCCCTCTCTTGCGGGCAGATTCTTGTGCAGCAGCAGCAGGTTGTTGCGAAAGTTCAGATAGGTCTTGCGGGGATTGCCTTGTGGGAGGCTTCCGCCGCCCAAGTGGTAGACCCGGCTCTCGGGCACCATGCGAATCACGTGGCCGCTGCGCCAGATGCGCCAGCACAGGTCGATTTCCTCCATGTGGGCAAAAAAATCCTTGTCAAGCCCGCCCACGTTGTTGTATAAGCCACTTCTCACCATCAGGCATGCCCCGGTAGCCCAGAAAATGTCCTTGTGCTCGCTGTCATATTGCCCGTGGTCTTCCTCGATGCTGTTGAAGATGCGCCCTCGGCAATAGGGATAGCCGTGGCAGTCGATGTAGCCGCCGGCAGCGCCGGCATACTCAAACACCTGCTTCCCGTCATCGCGGTCTTGGAGCAGCTTGGGCTGCACAGCGCCCACCTCGGGATGCGCCTCCATGTAGTGGTAGAGTGGGTCGAGCCAACCTTGAGGGGTGCGCACGTCGCTGTTGAGCAGCACCGTGTAGCGGTAGTTGGTTTCGCCGATGCTCTTGTTGTAGCCCTCGGCAAAGCCGTAGTTTTTGTCAAAAGCGAGCGTCTGCACCTCGGGAAACTCCTCGCTAAGCACTTTCAGGCTCTCGTCGTTGCTGCCATTGTCGGCCACAATCACATCGGCAAGGTCGGGATTCGTGCCTGTGACCACGCTCGGCAAGTAGCGGCGCAGCAGCTTTGCCCCGTTCCAATTTAGGATGATAACAGCTACCGGTTTCATGGCTTCACCTCCCAGTCTTTAGGCAGCTCAACGGGGCGCTTCCAGCGCTTGTGGGTCCATAGCCAGTAGGGTGGGCACTCGTTGATGTTCTCTTCAAGCAGTTGGGCATAGCGCTCGGTGATTGACCACTCGGGAGCCTCGCTGGCATGGTCTGCCATGGGGATGATGGTGCACTCGTAGTGCCCGCGGCTTGTCTTGCGGATGTGGAAGTAGCCCACACGCATGTCGAGCTTGCGGGCGATTTGCTCTGTGCCGATAATCATGGCGGTGGGGCGGTTCAGGAATTTCACGACGTGCCCCTTCTCGTTGGAGTGGGGATGCTGGTCGCTGATGAAGCCTAAGGCCATGGGGTGGTTTTGCTGCTTGTTGCGAATCATCACGCGCAGAATTTGCCGGCTGGGAAAGCAACTGCTGTAGCGCGTGCGGATGCGAAGGAAGAACTGGTCGAACCACTTGTTCCGCAAGGGGTGGTAGGCCTGCCCCAGCACGTTGCCCCTGGCGCGGGTCGACTCGTTGAACCACATGACAATGCTTGGGATGAACTCCCAGTTGCCGATGTGCCCTAAGTACATCATCACGCTTTGCCCGCGCGCAATGCTTTCGTCGATGAACTCCACGTTGTGAAACACCATGCGCCGCTTGATGGCCTCGTCGCTGGCGTGCAGCAACTTGATGGTCTCAAAGAAGTAGTCGGCAAAGTGATGGTAGAACGCGTTCTCGATTTCCTTGATGGCGCGTGCCGATTTCTCGGGATAGCATTCCTGAAGGTTCTTTCGCACGGTCTTGCGGCGGTAGCGCAAAAGGTAGTAAGCCACGAAAAAGAGACCGTCGGCATTGAGGTAAATCCACCACCATGGCATGAATGCCAGCAAGTTGAGTGCCCAGCCCACCGGCGCTAACAATATGTTTTGAATTTTTTCTTTCATTTTTCGGGATGAGGTTCTGCTTTTGGGGGAATGCGCTATTCAAGAATCAATGATTTCCCCGTCAACGCTCAAGTCGTCGTTGATGCTCAATAACTTCACGCTGGCCACTTGATTCACGAGGGCGTCGCGGCGGGCGACGTTGACGCGGATGTAATTGTCGGTAAACCCGTGCATGGGCGCATGGTCATGGGGTTGCTCAAGCAGCACTGGGCGCGCCGTGCCCAAGTAGCGGCCGATGAACTCGCGCTGTTTCGCGTCGCTCAGCGCCATCATGCGCGCCACGCGCGCTTGCCGGTCTTTGTGCGGCACGATATAGGGGATGCGCAGGGCCATGGTGCCGGGCCGCTCGCTATAGGGGAACACGTGCAGGTGCTGCACGTCAAGCGACCTGACAAACTCCAAAGAGTCGTTGAAGCGCTCGGGGGTCTCGCCTCGGTTGCCCACCATGATGTCCACGCCAATAAAGCTGTGGGGCATCAGTTCGCGGATTTTGGCGACTTTGTGGGCAAAGAGGGCACGGTCATAGTGCCGGCGCATGAGTTTGAGCACCTCGTCGTTGCCACTTTGCAGCGGGATGTGGAAGTGCGGCATGAATGCGCGCGAGTGGGCGCAGAAGCTGATGATCTCGTCGGTGAGCAGGTCGGGCTCAATCGAGGAGATGCGATAGCGCTCGATGCCCTCAACCTGGTCGAGCGCCTGAATCAGGTCGATGAAAGTCTCGCCCGTCGACTTGCCAAAGTCGCCAATGTTCACCCCTGCGATGACAATTTCCTGGCCACCGCCGCTGGCCACCTGCCGGGCTTGTCGCACAAGCTCGCCGATGCTGCTGTTGCGGCTTCGCCCGCGAGCCATGGGGATGGTGCAGTAGCTGCAAAAGTAGTCGCACCCGTCTTGCACTTTGAGCCAGTAGCGCGTGCGGTCGCCACGCTCGCAGGCGGGTGAGAATGTCCTGATGCTGTGGTGTGGGGTCACCTCAACGCTTTTCTGGCGGTTTTCAATCCACTGGCCGATGTGCTTTGCGATGTCCTGCTTCTGCTCGCTGCCCAGCACTATATCCACGCCAGGGATTTCGGCAATTTCCTTGCTTTTGAGCTGGGCATAGCAACCCGTGACGATGATGAGCGCATCGGGATATTGCTTGATGAGGCTACGGATGTGCTGGCGGCCTTTCTTGTCGGCCACTTCGGTCACGCTGCACGTGTTCACCACGCACACCGTGGGGGGCTCGCTGTCCTTGGCAGGCATGATGCCCTGCTTGGCCAGTTGCTCGCCAAGGGTGGCGCTCTCCGAGAAATTCAGCTTGCATCCCAGAGTCACGATTTTAGCGGTTTTGCGTTTGTTGTCGCTCATCATTTCGGTCTGCAAAGGTAGTGAAAATGCCGTGAGTTGCCAAATCTTCCCGCGCTTGCCTTAGCGATTGGTAATGATGTAGCCGCCCAGGGTGTTGCTCGACTGGCGCACGGCATAGTTGCGCAGGCCGAGCCTCTTGTCTTGTGCCTTACCCGCGATGGGGCCTCCCATGCCCGTGACCACGTTGTAGTGTGACTTGCATGATGGGCAGATGGCCTCTAAGCTCTCGGGGTCGATGGTCACGCTGATGTTATAGTCGTTCTCGACGGGGCAGGCAGCATCGTAGGCCAGCGGCTCGTAGGACGACTGCTCGCTGTCAAGCCCCATGATGAGCAGCACGCCGCCAAAGCCCGTGTAGGTGTTCACGTTATAGGGGAAATTGGCGGGGATGCCCTTGAGGCGGTTGAAAATGCGGTAGTCGCCCACGCCGTTCACCCCGTAGGTGTTCCACAAGGCGTAGCTGCCCAAGTCGATATAGACCCGGAATCCCGAGATTCGCTCGTTGTCAACCGTCTGGCACCCTTCCATGCAGCAGGCTGCCAGCACAAGGGTGAGGAATGCTTTCTTCATTACTGCGTTTTTCTTTTGATAACGATAAAGTGACCGTAATATTTTCAAAGTTCCACTTTTGGTTGTAATTTTGAGCCTTAAAATGGAAATCACGACATGACAGAGCCTTTATTGACGATTGTGACCGTCACTTTCAATGCGGCGGCGGTCATCGCTCCCACGCTGCAGAGCGTGAAGGAGCAGACGTGCGGCGACTTTGAGTATCTTGTCGTCGATGGGGCATCGGGCGATGGCACACTCCAGTTGGTCGAGGCCGCTGGCATTCCTGCCACGCGCGTTATCAGCGAGCCCGACAAGGGCCTTTACGACGCGATGAACAAGGCCATTGACCACGCTGCCGGACGCTATCTCGTCTGGATGAACGCGGGCGACGCTTTTGCAGCGCCCGACTCGCTAGCCCGCATTGCCGCCCATGCCGCTGGCAACCCGGGCGTCATCTATGGCCAGACTCAGTTGGTCGATGAGCGCCGGGCAGTGGTGGGCAACCGCCACCTCACCGCCCCAAAGTCGCTCTCGTGGAAAAGTTTCAAGCGTGGCATGCTGGTGTGCCATCAGGCTTTTGTCGCGCGGCGCGACCTCATGCCACATTACAGCATGGATTATCCCGTCAGCGCCGATTTCGACTGGTGCGTGGCCGTGCTCAAGAAGTCGGAGCGCAACGCCTACGTGGGCGATGCGCCCATTGTTAACTTCCTCATCGATGGGGTGAGCGCGCGCCGCCGCAAGGCATCGCTCAAGGAGCGTTTTCACATCATGTGCAAGTATTACGGCACCGTGCCCACGGTGTTGCGCCACGTGAGTTTTGTCCCCAGGTTCCTGCTCAGGAAACTGCGTGGCGGGTCAAATTCATAGGAGCGAAAAAAGCCCTGCGCTGATGCTCGCGATGAGATAGAGGATTCCCCCCGCCACACCGGCAATGGCACCCCACATCGCCCAATTCTTGGCGCTTTTGCTGGCCTCGACGGCTCCTTGGTAGTCGCCGGTGTTGTACTTGCTGCTCACATCGGCAGCCTTGATGATGCTCACGATGCCAAACGGCAAGCAGCAGAAGATGGTCACCAGGATGCCCCACACCATGTGATTGTCGGGCATCGGACCTTGTTGCTGCGAGTAGCTGCCGTATTGCGGCTGCTGGTACTGGGGTTGCTGCTGGTACTGGGGTTGCTGTGGGTACTGCGTGGGCTGCGCGTTGCTGGCAAAGAGGTAGCTCAGCGCGGCCACTTGCCCGGCAGGTTGCCACTCCGCCATCCCCTCGCACCACACGGGGGTTTGGGCAGTTACGCCATGCAGTAACAGTTCTTTCTCTTCAAAGGGACCTTGTTGCTGCCCATTGATGTGGATAAAGTATTTCATTTGATGCTTTGTGGTACTTTTGTTTGATGTCTACAAAGTTGGGGAATAATATCAATATTTGCAATAATTTCTGGGAAAAAACACGCTGAGCTGGGGTATCGCTTGCGCGAGCTCAAGCGAGCGGCGCTAATGTGCCGCGATTTCGAGAACCTCAAGGGTGCGATTGCTCACTTCCTGCCAGTTAAATGCCGAGAGGTCGTAGGCCACGGCGGCATAGGGCTGGGCCAGCTTGGCGGCAATGGCTTTTTCCATCGATTGCACGTCGGCGCACGCGAAATAGTCGTCTTGGTCGAGCTTCACCAGATGGGTGGCGGGGATGTCGCTCACCGCCAGGGGCAGCCCGTAGCCCATGGCCTCAAGCAGCACCAGCGGAAATCCCTCGTTCACCGATGCCAGCACGAAGAGGCGGGCATAGCTGTAGAGCTCCCGCAAGTCCTCGCCGTGGGTGAAGCCCGTGAACACCACTTTCTTGTGGATGTCGAGCTTGCGCAATTGCTGGAAATAGAGATTGTCGTGATCACTGGTGCCGGCAATCACCACTTGCTCCACTTCGGGCATGGCATTGGCGGCTTGCACGAGGTAATCAAACCCCTTCTCGGGGGTGAGCCGCCCCACCGAGAGCAGGTATCGGCCGGCCTTGATGCCATAGCGCTCCAGAAACAGCGTCTCCTTGCTGCGTGTCATGTTGCGAATGCCGTTGGGGATGTAGACCGACTTGCCGAGCACGCGCTGGCTGTATTTCTCGCGCTGGAACTTGTTGACGAAGATAATCTGGTTGGCCCCGTGCAGCGAGATGCGCTCGCACCCTTTGAGCACGTGCCGGGCCAGAAAGCCCCACTTCTTGTGCTCGTAGTTGGGGCTGTGGTAGGTGAGCGTCACCGGCACGCGAAACAGCCTGAGCAGCGGGATGAACATGCCAGGCCCGATGTTGTGCACGTGTACAACATCGGGCCGGTGAAACAGGATGTGCATCACGCTCAGGAAAGTGTGAAACACCGCCTCAAACCCCTTCACGCGGGTTGAGGGAAGGTCGATATAGCCGATGTGGCGATAGGTCTTGGACGATTTCTCATGGAGATAGGGCTTGCGGCGGTACACGCTGATGCTCACGCCTTTCATGCGCGAGTAAATGTTCTCGCAATGCTTTTCCACACCACCTTGAATGCCAGGGAAGCCACGCGTTCCAATCACCGCAATCTTCATCATCGTTTTTTCAAAAAATGCACGGCAGGAGGGCAAAAAGGCCTCAATCCCAACAGATGTCCCTGCCGCGCCAAATGTTGATTTTGTTCTTCACAATCCACTTGATGGGCACCCAGGGGCGGCGCACCATGTCATGGCGCTCGGTCACAATGAAAGCGCAATTGCGCTTGCAGGCCCTTACTCGCTTCAGCGCCTCGCGCGCCTTGTCGCTACTCATGATTTCTTCAAACGACTGCTCTTTGATGTTGCCGATAATCCATTCCTCGCCGCTGCCGTTGCAAGGCGTGACGTTGCCCCACGGGTCGATGAAGAAGAAGTCGGTCAGCGCGCCACAGGCTGGCCGGTAGTCGCTTTGGTCGCCGGCTAAGCGCTGGTGGATGGACTTGTTGAAGTAGGCGCGGCCGTAGTCCTTGAGGCGCGCCTTGAGGCGGCGGCGCTTGCTCGTGAGCAGCGCGCGCACAAAGAGCTCATGCTGCTTGAGCGCCTCTTGGCTGGTCACTTGGTTGTCGTCTTTGTGGAAGTACCAGCTGTTGTGCACGGCCGAGGTGCCGAGCTCTACGTCTAAGGCCACGCACAGCTCGTAGAGCGACAGCAGGTCCTTGTAGTTGTCGGGAGAAATCACCACCGAGAAGCCGATGTTTTTGCACTTGGTCTTTTTCAGCTCCAGCATGGTGCGCAACGCGTGGTCGAAGCCGTCTTTGATGCCCCTTTTCTCGTCATTGATGTGAGGCAGCCCCTCAACGCTCACACGGATGAGGATGTTGGGGTATTTGTTGGCCAGCGCCACAACCTTGTCGGTAAAGTAGCCGTTGGTGCTCAGCTCAAGCAGTGACGATTTCTGATAGAGTTTCGCGAAAATCTCGTCAATATCCTGCCTGATGGTGGCCTCTCCGCCGGTGATGTTGATCCTCAGGCCATTGGGGAGTTTATCGTAGTATGAAGGGTCTATCTCCTCACTGGGTTTCGTGGGGCATTTCCAGATGTTGCACATGTTACATTTGGCGTTGCAACGAAAGGTCGTGATTAAGCTGCCCTGTATGACATTCTTCATAATGAGATGAAAATTGTGGAATGCGTTATTGAGTGCATATTTACATTATAACAACGGATTCTGCTGAAATATTGTGCAAAGGTACAAAAATAATTCACGGTAAGCACATCTTTTCGAGGAAAAACAGGCAAGCCGTTCTGTGGCTGCCTACAGGGCGGGCACCGGGTATTCGTAAATCCGCATCAGTTGCCGGTAGTGAGCCTCGGGCGAAAAACGCGCGATTGCCGTGGCTTTGATGCTGGCGTAGTCCCAAGGCTTCTCCCAGGCTCTTTCGAGGGCCTCGGCCAGCGCGTGGCCATCGTTCCAGGCGTAGGGCATACCGCTCGTCTCGTCGATGAGCTCGGGGATGCCGCCAATGCGCGCTCCCACGACGGGCGTGCCCGAGCATAGCGACTCAATCACGCTCAAGGGGTTGTTCTCGTAACATTGGGAGGGGATGACCGAGAATCTCGCCTCGGCCAGCAGCGCGCTCACTTGCCGGGCATTGAGATGCCCCAAGAACTTGATGTGCGTGTGGCTCGCGTAGTGCTCGCGCAGTTGCTCCGCAAGCGGCCCGGTGCCGGCAATGCGCAGTTCCATCGGCAGCAGTGCGGCAGCGCGGAGCAGCGTTTCCACCCCTTTCTCGTGCGAGAGGCGGCCCACGTAGCAGTAGTAGTCCTTGCGTGGCCCCAGGTCTTGGGCCTTGAAGCGCTCAAGTTTGGTAGGATCCACGAAGTTGTTGAGCACGTGCAGCTTGAGCTTGTCGAAACCGCCTTGCTCCATTTTGCTGGCCATGAACTGGCTGGGGCAGATAAACGCGTCGGTACTTCTCTCTATCCGCTCCCGGTTCCACCGCTTGGCTTCGAGCCAGGCGATGAGGCTCGCCACGGTAGACCCTTTCATGCACTTGTTGCGCAGCACGTGCGACTTGTCGCGATAGCACAATTCGCAAGGCTTGTCGTCGCGTGTGCACGTGTAGGCCGGGCACAGCAGCTTGTAGTCATGTAGTGTCCACACCACGTGCAGCCCACGCTTGTGGGCCATCTCGGCCAGCACGGGCGATAGGTAGCTGTGGATGTTGTGCAAGTGCACCACGCGGGGCTTGAAGTCGTCGAGCAGGCGCGAAAACGACGTTTTCACGTCGCCCATGCCCATGGTGCGCTTCAGCGCCTTGACCTTGGCGCCGATTCCGCCGCTAAAACTGATTTGGCTGGCAAAGTAGTTGCTATATTGATAATCAATGTTCTCTGGATACTGCATTGCGTAGATGCCCACTTCCATCTCCTTGTCGCGCAGCAGGGCCTCGGTGTTGAGGGTCACGATGCAGTCTCCGCCGCGGGGATAGTAGAATTTGTTCACAAGTAAGACACGTTTTTCCATAATGGATGCACGAGGAAGTTAAATATTCAAAATAGTGTAAAGATAACGTAAATATTCTCGTGATTATTATATAGTTGCCTAAAAAAACATCACCCCCCCTCCTTTTACTCCAGTCATCGTTGCAGTAGATCGTGGTCAGTGAGTCACAACTCCCGAACATTGTGCTCATGCCGGTGACGTTCGCGGTGTTGAGGTTCGACGCGTCGAGCGCGGCGCGAGCCAGCGCCATGCGGCTGAGCGGATATGTGGGCAAAGAGGTAACATTATTTGCTTGTCAAGAGGGAGTTGCTGTTCTTTTCTTTTACAGTCGTCAGTGAACCATGCCCGAAAAGCTTCCTCACGCCAACGGTACGCATCATTTTTCAATCCTCCAAGCCCAAACCCCTATTTTTTTAAAACAAAAATTATGACTTTTCTTTTTTGGCCGCCTAACGGCGAAACAGGGTGTACTGCACCGTTTGCACCAAGCCGCGGATGGCTAAGTAGCACACAAAAGCGAGCCACAGGCCGTGGTTGCCCATGGTGCTGGGGGTCAGGCCATAGATGGCAAAAAATGTCGCCACGGCCACGGCCATCGCCATGAGCATGGGGCGGGTGCGGGTCAGGCCAATGAACACGCCATCCCACACAAACGCCGCCATGCCGGCCACGGGAATGGCCGCCACCCACCAGCGGTAGCGCATCGAGGCATCGACCACGGCCATGTCGCTCGTGAGCGTGGCAAAGATGGCGCGAGGAAAGAGGGCATAGAGTGCCGAGGCCACAACGGTGAGCGCAATGGCCCACGCAAAGAGATGCCGCACGCAACTGCGCTCGCTCTGGCGGTCGCCCCGGCCATCATACTTGCCCACCACGGCCTCGCCGGCAAAGGCTACGCCATCCATGAAATAGGAGAAAAGCGTGAGCAGCTGCATGATGAGCGAGTTCACGGCAAGCACCATGTCGCCCTTGCGCGCGCCCACTGCCATGACAAAGAGCGTGACCAGCATGATGAGCGAGCTGCGCAAGAAGATGTTGCTGTTCACCAAGAAAAAACGCTTGGCAAAGCGCTTGTCGCGCAAGCCGCTCAAGTTCAGCATGGCCACCACGGCAGGATGCTTGCGGCGCAATAGCCCCGCCGCGTAGAGGAAACCGCCCCACTGCGCCAGCACCGTGCCCAAGATGATGCCTTTGAACCCCATGCCCGCCAAGTAGACCAGCGCAAGGCTTAGGACGATGTTGGCCACATTCTCCCCAATGGAAATCACCATGGGGCTGCGAGAGTCCTGCATGCCCAGGAACCAGCCCTTGACGGCACTCGACATGAGCGTGGCCGGAGCGCCCCACACCCCAATGTGGAAGTAGGTGATGGCCAGCCCTCTCACCCCCGGGCTGGGGTCGATGGCCAGCATGGCCAGCCACTGGAGCGGCCATTGAAGCAAGATGATGCCGAGACCGATGCCGGCCGCCATCAGGGTGGCATAGCCGAGCACGGTGGCGCTCTCGCCCCGGTGGCCGCGCCCAAAGGCCTGGGCTGTCATCCCCGAGGTGCCCATGCGCAGGAACCCCAAGTTCCAGTAAATGAGGTTGAACATCATCGCGCCCACCGAGACGGCGCCAATGAAAGCCGCGCCACGCGTGGGGTCAAGGTGCCCCGAGACGGCTGTGTCGAGCAGCCCGAGCAGCGGTATCGTGACGTTGGTCACTATCGCTGGAAGGGCGATTTTCAAGATTTCGTGGTTCATTCCTTGTGTCATGCTTGCAAAATTACACAAAAAGGACGAAGCGCACGTGTGAAAAAAGGCGCAAAATTAAATAATGTTATATATTTGCAATGTTGAGTGAAATTCTGTAATTTTGTGCTGAATTTGTTGGAGGCAGGTGCGCAGGAAGGCAAGTGCTGGAAGTTTGCTTGTTAAGCGGCCGGCTCTTTTCACCACCTGCACGCAGCTAGTAAAAAAACTTATCAAAAAACAACATTTAAAACTTTTTAGACAGTAATGATTTATCCTATCCTTACTCCTGAAGAAGCGGCCCAGTTTGTGCGCAATGGCATGAATGTGGGGGTATCGGGATTCACAAGCCCGGGCAGCCCCAAGGTGGTCACTCCCGCTATCGCGAAAAAAGCCGTGGCCGAGCATGAGGCAGGGCGTGAGTTCAAAATCAACATCTTCTCGGGCGCGTCGACCAACGACTACACCGACGGCGAGCTTGCGCGCGCCCAAGCCATGAACTTCCGTGCCCCTTATCAGTCACTTTCTGAGTTGCGCAAGGAAATCAACGCCGGCCACGTGCACTACAACGACCGCCACTTGAGCGAGATGGCCCAGGAGTTCCGCTATGGGTTCTATGGCAAAATGGATCTCGCGATTGTCGAGGCGCAAAGCATCACCGACGAGGGCGAGGTCGTGCTGGGCACAGGGCTGGGCAATACCCCGACGTGGCTCAAAATGGCCGAGAAAGTCATTGTGGAACTCAACGACCAGCTGCCCGAGAGCATCTGCGGCCTGCACGACGTTTATGTTCCGCTCGACCCCCCCGAGCGCCGCGAGATTCCAGTGTATCACGTCAGCGACCGGGCAGGTTCGCCCACGGCTCATGTCGATCCCAAGAAAGTGCTGGGCGTGGTGCGCTCCAGCAAGCCGCTGGGCTTGACCAGCAAGTTCACCCCAGTCGACGACACAACCCGCAAGATTGGCGAGAACGTGTGTGATTTCCTTGTGGGCGAGCTGCGCGCGGGACGCATCCCCAAGTCGTTCCTCCCCATCCAGAGCGGCGTGGGCAACATTGCCAACGCTGTGCTCAACAGCTTGGAAAGCAGCCAGGAGATTCCCGCGTTTGAAATGTACACCGAGGTGATTCAGGACAGTGTGCTGAAACTCCTGAAGAGCGGCCGTTGCAAGTTTGCGAGCACCTGCTCCATGACTTTCTCCCACGATGCCATGATGGAGTTCTTCGGCAACCCCGAGTTGCACGACAAGCTGCTGCTGCGTCCATCCGAGATGAGCAACAACCCCGAGGTCATTCGCCGTCTGGGCGTGATTTCGATGAACACCGCCATTGAGTGCGACCTCTATGGCAACGTCAACTCGTCGCACGTGAGCGGCACCCGCCTGATGAATGGCATTGGCGGCAGCGGTGACTTCACGCGCAATGCCTACACCAGCATCTTCCTCTGCCCCTCTATCAAGAAAGACGACACGATCTCCACCATCGTTCCCATGGCCACGCATGTGGATCACACCATCCACTCGGTCGATGTCATCATCACCGACCAGGGCGTTGCCGACCTGCGTTTCAAAGACCCGATACAGGCTGCTGAGGAAATCATCGAGAAGGCTGCCCACCCGGTCTATCGCCCCCTGTTGCGCGACTATCTCAAGATGTCAAAGGGCGGTCACATCGTTCAAAACCTCGACCATGCGCTGGCGTTCCACCGCGCGTTGGTGCGGGAGGGCGATATGCGCAAGGCCTTTTCCTGCTGAAAAAAAGGATGGGGCCCGATAGCCCAATCCTCATCATCAAAATCTCGCGTGGCACGCTGTGGGGACGATTCCCCATGAGCGTGCCACGCGAGATTTCCTTTCGTTTTGTTGTCTTAGAGCCATTTCTGCGCTGGCTGGTTGGGAGCCTACACGTTGAAGCGGAACACCACGATGTCGCCGTCTTGCATCACGTAGTCCTTGCCCTCGATGTGCATCTTTCCCGCCTCTTTCACTGCCTGCTCGCTGCCCAAGGCGATGTAGTCGTCATACTTGATGATCTCGGCCTTGATGAAGCCCCGCTCGAAGTCGGTGTGAATCACGCCGGCGCACTGGGGAGCCTTGCTGCCCTTGCGATAGGTCCAGGCGCGCACTTCCTTGGGGCCGGCCGTGAGAAAGGTCTCAAGGTTGAGCAGGGCGTAGGCACTCTTGATGAGACGGTTCACGCCACTTTCCTCCAGCCCGATCTCGTGCAAGAACATTTCCCGCTCCTCGCGGGTCTCCAACTCGGCAATCTCGCTTTCGGTTTGGGCAGCGACGATGAGGATTTGAGCGTTTTCGTCCCTCACCGCCTGGCGCACGGCTTCCACGTGCGGGTTGCCGTCCTTGGCGCTGGCGTCGTCCACATTGCACACGTAGAGCACGGGCTTGTTGGTGAGCAGGAACAGGTCATGCGCCACTTTCTCCTCCTCCTTGCTGTTCAGCTCCACCGTGCGGGCGCTCTTGCCCTGGGCGAGCGCGTCGCGGTAGCGGCTCATCACGTCAAGTTGCAGCTTGGCCTCGCGGTCACCGGCCTGCGCCTGCTTTTGAACGCGGCCGATGCGGCTTTCAATCGTTTCGAGGTCGCGCAGTTGCAACTCGGTGTCAATCACCTCCTTGTCGCGCACGGGGTCGATGTTGCCGTCAACGTGGGTCACGTTTTCGTCGTCAAAGCAGCGCAGCACGTGGATGATGGCGTCGGTCTCCCGAATGTTGGCTAAAAACTTGTTGCCCAGCCCCTCGCCTTTGCTGGCGCCTTTCACCAAGCCGGCGATGTCGACAATTTCAACCGTTGTCGGGACGATGCGCTCGGGATGAACGAGCTCGGCCAGCGTGTTCAGTCGCTCGTCGGGCACCGTAATTACGCCCACATTAGGCTCGATGGTGCAGAAAGGGAAATTGGCCGATTGCGCCTTAGCGTTCGACAGACAGTTAAACAGGGTCGATTTCCCCACATTGGGAAGCCCCACGATACCGCATTGTAGTGCCATAGTCAGATGTTGTTTTTTTGTTTTTTGTGCTGCAAAGTTACTGCAAGTTGCCCGCAATACAAAATCAATTCCCCGGATTCCACCCAAAAGCCCCCTGCCATCCCCAAAAAACAGCGCGCGCCGCTTCGGCTCACCAGCGTTGCAGGAAAGACAAGGCGAACATGGAAAAATAGAAGTGTTTTGTAACCTACACCAATTCTCCCAATAATAAAAGTGCTCGAATCTTTTTATCTGTCCGTCAAGCGGTTTACGGCAAAGGAAGAGAAAAGACGTCTGCAATGTGGCATATACCTGTCCTCCGATTTCCCGGAGTACAAGTACATAAGCACCCAGAACAAGATCAACTATATCAAGTGCGCTTCTCGGGAAGAAGTCTATGGACTGTATGTGCTGCTTAACTCTACTATCCATGATCAATATTACAGGATTTTGAATGGGTCTACGCAGGTTAACTCCACAGAAATCAATAATATGCCTGTTCCTCCTAAAGATACCATTTGTCAGATGGGAAAAGGATTGAAAGGGACAGATTTGAGTCAATCGGCATGTGATAGCATTTTAAAGAAATGGATAAATTAAATACAATTAAAAACATGCTGGCCAACATCGGCATGCCGGCTGCACAGCAATCTGACTTGTGCGCTCTGACCATTTTGGCAATGGCAAATCTAAAAGAGAATTGGGTTTAGCAGGGAAGTTCAGGGAATCACCACTTTGTCTAAGATGCCCTTGAGGTGAGCGATGGCCAGGCCGTAGTTGGTCATGGGCACTTGCTGCTCGATGGCTTGCCGTGTCCTGGCGAGCATCAGACGGCGGGTAAACATGCAGGCGCCGCAGTGAATGACCAAGTCGTAGGCGCTCAAATCGTCAGGAAAGTCTTTGCCGCTGGTCACCGTCACGTCGCTCACGCCATAGCGCTTCTTGAGCAGTGCCGGGATTTTCTCACGCCCGATGTCCTCGCTCAGCGGGGCATGGGTGCAGGCCTCGGCAATGAGGATTTTAGAACGCTTGTGAAGTTGGTCGATGCGCTTGGCGCTCTGCACCATGTAGGCGATGTCGCCCTTGTAGGCTGCCATGAGCACCGAGAACGACGTGAGCAGGCTCTCGGCAGGCTTTTGGGCATAGACTTGGCCAAAGACCTGTGAGTCGGCGATAATGAGCCTGGGGGGCTTTGACAGGGCATTGAGCGCGCTTGGCAGCCCTTGGGCTGTGGCACTGACCACCGTGCAGTTCTTGTCGAGCAGGTCGCGGATGGTCTGCACTTGTGGCAGGATGAGGCGCCCTTTGGGGGCTTGCTGGTCTTGCGGCATCACCAGCAGCACGACATCGCCTGCTTGCGCCAGGCTGCCCGTGATGGAGCGTGCCTCGTCATGGGGGAGCAGCGATGCCATTTTCAAGCGCAAGGCCTCAATGCCCTCATGCTTCAAGGCACTCACCGCGATGATTTTAGCTCCTGTTTTTTTCTTGACGGCGGCGATTTGTGCCGCATCGAGCAAGTCACTCTTGTTGAGGACGACAAGATAGGGGATGTGGCGGCTTTTGAGGGCATCCATCCACGCTTGGTCAAGGTCTTGCGGCTCTTGGTCGATGACAATGAGTGCCAAGTGGGCTTGGGCAATGGCTTGCTGGGTGCGCTTGTTGCGCAGTGCCCCCAGCTCGCCCGTGTCGTCATATCCTGCCGTGTCGGTGAGCAGGCAGGGACCAAGCGGATAGATTTCCATGGCCTTGTTCACCGGGTCGGTGGTGGTGCCGGGCGTGTCGCTCGTGATGGCTACCTGCTGCCCCGTGATGGCGTTGATGAGGCTTGACTTGCCCACGTTGCGGCGGCCGAAGATGACGATGTGCAGCCGTTCGGCATTGGGCGTTTGGGTGAGGGTGTCGGGGTGATTGTCCATAGTCATTGTGAAAGTGAAAAATCACACGAGTCCCGCCCTTGGTTGCGGATGAGCAAGGACTCGTGTCGTGGCTTTTTCCTTGTTAGAATCGGAAGTCTCGCTGGCCGTTCTCAATGTCGGTGAGGTGGGTCGCCGTGATTTCACGCACGTGGCTATTGGAGAGCTTGGCTATCTCATGGGCAATGAGGGCTTCGCCCTTGGCACGGGTCTCGGGGCTGGCGTAGTCCATGAGATACTCCTTGAGGGTCATCAGGGCGTTGGGCGAGCAGCAGTCGCCAATCTTCCCGGCTTTCACTAAGCTCATGAAGCGGTCGCCCGTGCGTCCTGCGCGGTAGCAGGCCGTGCAGAAGCTGGGAATGTAGTTCTGGTCAAGCAGCCAGCCAATCACCTCGTCGAGGGTGCGGGTGTCGCTCACGTCAAATTGTGCCGTCTCGTCGTGCCGCTCGGGTGTGGTGTATCCTCCCACGCTCGTGCGTGAGCCGCCGCTGATTTGCGAGATGCCCAAGTCGAGCACTTTCTCGCGCACCTTGCGGCTCTCGCGCGTGGAGATAATCATGCCTGTGTAGGGCGCGGCCAAGCGGATAATGGCCACGATTTTCTCGAAAATCTCGTCGGGCAGCGTGTTGGGGAAGTCGTTGAGCGAAATGTCGTCGGCAGGGCAAATGCGCGGCACGCTGATGGTGTGCGGCCCCACGCCAAAGCGGGCTTCCAAGTGCTCGGCGTGCATGAGCACGCCCACGAAGTCGTAGCGGTAGGTGGTCAAGCCATAAAGCACGCCGATGCCCACGTCGTCGCAGCCGCCTTGTTGCGCGCGGTCCATGGCCTCGGTGTGGTAGCAGTAGTTGCTCTTGGGACCTGTGGGGTGCAACGCCTCGTAGTTCTTTTTGTTGTAGGTTTCCTGGAAGAGAATGTAAGTGCCGATGCCCGCGGCCTTGAGCTTCTGGTAGGCCTCGACCTCGGTGGCAGCGATGTTCACGTTCACACGGCGTATCTCGCCCTTGCCCACCTTGGTGCTATAGATCGTCTTGATAGATTCCAGGATGTACTCCAGCGGGTTGTAGATGGGGTGCTCGCCAGCCTCCAGGGCGATGCGTTTGTGTCCCATCTTCTCCAGGGCCATCACCTCGGCGCGAATCTCGTCTTGTGACAGTTTCTTGCGCTGGATTTCGTGGTTCTTGGCGTGATAGGGGCAGTAGACGCAGCCATTGATGCAATAGTTGGAAAGGTAGAGTGGGGCAAAGAGCACGATGCGGTTGCCGTAGAAGCGCCGTTTCACCTCCTTGGCGAGTTCCGTGAAACGCTCGGTGAGGTCGGGCTGGTCACATTCCAGCAGCACAGCGGCCTCGCGGTGGGTGATGCCCTTGCAGAGGGCTGCCTTGTTGATGATGTCTTCAATCAGTGTGCGGTTACTCTTGTTGCGAGATGCGAAGTCTAAGGTTTCAAGGATCTCGCTGTCGTCGATAAATTCATCGGCATGAGCCGACTTGGGGTTATACATAGTTGCGTGATTTTGATTTAGTTTTATAGAACAAAGGTAGCAATTAGTTTGAGAAACGCACTGTTTTCCCCTCCAAGAATAACACAATTTGTCAATTTTTGCAAAAATTAATTTAGCCCAGGCCGGCCCGCTTGGGCTAAACGCGAGTGCTACGAAAAAAATGCGGAATCCGTGCAGAGTGCCGCATCCCTTTGCTATTCTGCTATTTTGAGGTTGTGATGTGCCAGTAGTTGAGGTCAAATGTCGATTCCACGGCATTCTCGATGTCGTCGGGCAAGTTGCAAAAGAAGTCGATGCCCGTGCGCTGCTCAAGCTCGTCGATGGTGATGGCGTAGTCGCCATAATTCTTGTTGCTCACCGTTTTGTTCTCGTGCACGGTCCATAGCCCGATGGCCTGGTAAGTGTTGGTGCGCTTGTCGTAGGTGAGCAGGGCCATGTAGAAGTACTTGGGCACAGGCAGCCGGTTGTTGCACTTGAAGTCGTAGACGCCGCTTGTCGTGGCGCCGTCGAGGCTGATGTCGTCAATGGTGGCGGCTTTCACAATGTACAAGGTGTCGCAGTTGTCGGCCCATGCCCTCACTTGATTTTCCAGTTTCATCCACAAGCCGCCGTTGTGTGCCTGCCATTGCGGTTGCATGTTGCTCAGGTAAAAAGTTTGCCGGTTTTGCTCCCTGGAGCAGAGCCGGTCGGCCGATGGGCACAAGTGTCCGCGTGAGAATCCGCTGCCTTTGTAGTCGCTTAGGGTTGACCGGGTATTGGCTGGCAGGTCGGGGTCCTCGGCAAAGGCATCTTGCCGCTTCACGTTGGCCTTTTTGTTGCCGTCATGCAGTTGGTAGCATGTCCACCGGTTGGCAATCAGGCTGTTGTCCCATTCCACGCGCCAGGTGATGCCATAGTCTTTCGTGCGCTTGGTCACCCATGAGTTGGTCCCCTTTTCGCTCATGCGAGGAATTTCTAAATCCCAGTAGCGGTCAAAGTTGCTGTAGACGTTGCCCTTGTTGTTGCTGTTCGCGTTGCCGTCGTCGGCATGCTCCCGGGTAGCGTAGGCGATGTCGGCGATTTGCGAGTACAGGTAGTCAACACTTTCGTCATGGTCTTTCAGGTAGAGTTTCATGCCGATGGCGTTGTCGTCGCCAAAGTGCCCGTTCACGTAGCGAATGCTGTCGATGCCGGCCATTTGATAGGTCTTCACCGTGTCGTTTTTGAGGGTGATGGTGACAGACACCGTGTCGATGCCTGCCGCTTGGGCTGCTTGCGCCACAGTTGCGCTCAGGAGCGCAACGATTAGGAATTGGCTGTATTTCTTCATTTTATGTTCCTCCAGTCCTTAATTAAATGCCTGTGATTTTGTTGATAAGGGCGGTCACGTCGGTCACGTTCAGCAAGCCGTCTTGGTTGATGTCGACGTAGGTCCAGTTGGCAACGCCCAGGGTCGTGTTGATGAGAGCGGTCACATCGGACACGTTGATGATTCCGTCCTCGTTCACGTCGCCTGTCGGGCCGTTGTCTGTCAGCGTCACGCCTCTGCCCGCAGGTGCGACCACGCAGGCGCTTGTGCCGCCAATGCTCAGGGAATTGTCGCTTTGCTCGCGTGCCATGGCGAGGTTTCCGTCGCGGTCAAAAATCCAGTTGCGCTCGTTCTTCTCGATGGCAAGAGGGCTGTAGGTGCCTTTCAGCGAGTAATTCTCATTGTCGAGTGTCAAAGTCACCGTTTGTGCCGCAGTGGCCGATAGGGTCACACTGCCGAGGGTGATTTCGGTGATTTCCTGCTGGGGTCTCACCAGGCAGGGAGTGCCAGCCGTGGTGTGGCTCACCTCGGTGAAGTTCAGGAGCGCTCCCGTCATGCTTTGGCTTCCTGCTGCCACTTGAGCGGGCGACAGGCTGTCGAGTGCCTTGATTTGCGCGCCAAGTAGGTCGCCGCTCACCTCGAATGGCACGGTGAGGGGATTCCAGAGCCCGGGACTGAACTTGCGCACGAGCCGCACGCGTGCCTCGGCGATGTCGGCAGGTGGCGACACAAAGGCCGAGTCCTGGTCAATCACATAGGTCAGCGGACGGTTGCCGTTTTCCATGATGGGGGCGATGGTGGCTCGGTCATCCTCGGGACGGGCAATGCCCGTGAGGTCGACGAGCGCGCCCGTGTAGGGCGTTTGGTAGTATTGCTGCTCCCCTATCACAAAGTGGTTGCTGAGCACAAAGTCGCCCACCTTGATGTCGCTGCCGTCGGTGCTGGTGCGCAGGCTCTTGATGGTGACCCAGTCGGCGATGTAGTCGTGATACTGCTGGCTCGATATTTCCACGGGATGGGTCATGGCCTCGGTCACGCGGTCGGCAATCACGAGCATGCAGGTGTTGGTGAGGTCGCCCTCGGCAACAATGAACTCGGGAACGCCCTCGTCGCTCATCAGGTACTTGCCCGTAATCCAGCCGGCGATGTGCTGGTTGTAGCGCATCTTGGGGTTGGCGGGCACGTTGTAGAAGCAGATGGCTCCCGTGTGGTCACGCACATAGGCCTCGGTGTCATCATCTTTCACGTAGCACACGCGGGCGTTGTAGCTATCGGGCAAGTATAGCCGCGCGGTGGTGCCCGACGCTAAGTTCCGGAGTTCGCCGATACCCGTCACGTGAGCCATGCCCGGCGCCGATGTCGCTTTGATTTCCTGGGCTTCAGCCGTGGCCGTCAGGCAAGCGCATAACGCTATCCCTGCCAGTGCTAAATTCAGTTTTACAAGAAATGTTCTCATTTTATTGGGTAGATGTGTTGATTTGGTTCTTTCTTTGCTTGTGCTAAAAGATTGGGCAACAAAAGTAATCATTTTTTGGCAATCTGAAAAGCATCCATCTTAAAATTATGAAAACGATGAAGTCGCAATGCGTTTCGTGCGCTGCCTTGCGTCATATTGGGCTCGTCTTGAACGAGAAATGAGATATTTTTTGTAATTTTACACGTGAATAACGGCAGCTTGCCGTGAAAAGCCTCTTTTGGAGGCTTGCTCATCACCAAATCTAACAGTGACATGAAACTGAAATTCAACATAGAGTATTACACGGCCCCCGGAGAGGAAATCGTGCTCAATATCCTGGACGACGGCGCAAGGCGCGAGCGATGCCCGATGACCACGGCCGATGGCAGCCAATGGACGTGCGAGTTAGCGCTTGCCTCCATCACGCAAAAGCACATTGATTATTTCTACAGCGTGGAGCGCGCTGGCAAGGTGGTGCGCCACGAGTGGCTTTTGCATCCTCACCGTCTCGATTTCACAGCGGTGAGGGCGGTGAGGGTGATCGCTTATGACTACTGGATTGACTTGCCAGCAGACAGTTTTCTCTACAGCTCGGCCTACACCGAGTGTGTGGCGTGCCGCGTTATCGGCGTGGTGCCTGCCACTACCCATGCAGCCACAGTGATGCTGAAGGTGCGTGCGCCACAGTTGCGCCGCGGCGACCGCCTTGCGCTGGTGGGCAATGGATCGGTGCTTGGCAATTGGTCACCATTGCAGGCTGTCGGCATGGTGGAGCATTGCCGAAATGAGTGGACGGCTGTGCTCGACGCCTCGTCGCTGCCGGGCAGCAGGCTGGAGTTCAAGTTTGTGTGCAAGCGCAGGGGGAATGAAGAAATCATCGGATGGGAACTTGCTGGCAACCGTTACATCGACCTCCCCGAGATGAGGCGTGGCGATTGCGTGGTCTATGAGTTGACACCTGCCGCTTTCCCCATTGAGCGGTGGCGCGCGGCCGGCACGGTTATTCCGGTGTTCTCGCTTAAAACCCAGGGCAGCTTCGGGGTGGGCGACTTTGGCGACCTCAAAGCGATGGTCGACTGGGCGGCATCGACGGGGCAATCGGTGATTCAGCTGCTCCCTGTTAACGATACCACGAGCACCCACACTTGGCGGGACTCTTACCCCTACAAGAGCATCAGTGTCTACGCGTTGCACCCCAAGTACACCGATTTGCGCCAGCTGCCCCACTTGACGGACCCGGCTCGGCGCGACTTCTATGCCGCTTTGCAGCAAGAGCTCAATGCCCTGCCCGAGGTTGATGACGAGCGTGTGAATCGTGCCAAGTGCGCCTATTTGCGCGAACTCTATGCCCAAGAGGGAGGCAAGGTGCTGAAGTCGCCTGCGTTCAAGCGCTTTTTCAAGTCCAATCAGTCCTGGCTCGTGCCTTATGCCGCATTCTGCCACTTTCGCGACCTTTATGGCACTTCCGATTTTGGACAGTGGCCGGCTCACCGGTCTTTTGACAACGCGTGGCGCAAGTCCCTCTCCGACGGTCGCACCACAGCGTTCAGCGCGGCGGCTTTTTGGTATTATGTGCAATTTAACCTCGATGGGCAGTTGCGCGCTGTTCATGCCCATGCCCGCAAGTGCTGCGTGATACTCAAGGGCGATATTCCCATTGGCGTGAGCCCCAGCAGTGTCGAGACTTGGGCAGAGCCCCGCTATTTCAACTTGACCGGCCAGGCGGGCGCGCCACCCGATGCTTTTGCCGCGGAGGGACAGAATTGGGGCTTCCCGACCTATCATTGGGATACTCTGCTCCAGGATGGATGCGTGTGGTGGGTGAAGCGCCTCACCAAGATGGCTGACTACTTTGATGCCTACCGCATCGACCACGTGCTGGGCTTTTTCCGCATTTGGGAGATTCCCGCCGATGCCGTGAGCGGCTTGCTGGGCCAGTTCTCGCCGGCATTGGGGATGACTCCGCAAGAGATTGAGGGCTATGGGCTTTCGTTTCGCGACAGCTTCTGCAAGCCGTATATTGCCGACTGGACACTCGATGCCACTTTTGGCGACCGTGCGATGGAGGTGAGAGAGAAATATGTGCGTCACATGCAGGGCGACCGCTATGAGATGCGTCCAGCCTATAACACCCAGCGCAAGATTGCCGAAGCGCTCAAGGGTGACTTGACGGAAAGCGGCAAGGCCCTGCGCGACGGGCTCATGTCGCTCGTCACCAATGTGCTTTTTTTGCCCGACCACAAGGAGCAAGGCCTGTATCATCCACGCGTGGCCGTGCAGTACACGCTGGCCTACCAGGCTTTGAGCGACCGTGAGCGGCAGGCGCTCAATCGTCTCTACGACGATTACTATTACAGGCGCAACAACGACTTGTGGCGCCGCCAGGCCATGCTCAAGTTGCCGCGTCTCATCGAGGCCACGCGCATGCTCGCGTGTGCCGAGGACCTCGGCATGGTGCCCGATTGCGTGCCAGAGGTGGTAGGCGATCTGCACATTTTGAGCCTTGAAATTGAGTCGATGCCCAAGGCGGCAAGTGCGAGGTTTGGCATGCTGGCCAACAACCCATACTGCTCGGTGAGCACCATTTCGACCCACGACATGCCCACTTTGCGCCAGTGGTGGGACGAGGATTTGGAGCGCGCCCAGGCTTACTACAACGAGGTGCTGTGGAAGCAAGGCTCCGCGCCTCACCCCATGCCTGGCTGGCTGGCCGAGCAAGTGGTGGCCAACCATCTGAATTGCCCATCGATGCTTTGTCTCATCTCGTGGCAAGACTGGATGTCGATTGACGAGCAGGCGCGCCGCCTTGACCACGAGACCGAGCGCATCAACGTACCTGCCAATCCTTGCCACTACTGGCGCTACCGCATGCACGTGAGCATCGAGGAGTTGCAACGCAATAGCACCTTCAACGAGAAAGTGGCGCGGCTTGTCGCCCAGAGCGGGAGAAAGGCTTGATGCAAAAATCGGGGGCGGCCCATCGCTTTTTCGCAAGAAAAAAACTAACTTTGCGACCGAAATCATGGGCATGGCAGCCCCGTGGCCCTGTGTTCACGAGAAAAAACATGACTGACGCGATGAAGGAAAAAAGAGTTTTATTGTGCTTGGCTCACATGTCGGGCAACGAGATGAAGTATATCCAAGAGGCTTTCGACACCAATTGGGTGGTGCCTTTAGGACCTAACGTGGATGCGTTTGAGGACGACCTCAAGCAGCTGTGTGGTGGCCCGCGCGAGGTCGTGGCCTTGAGTTCTGGAACGGCGGCCATTCACCTGGCGCTTGTCGCGCTGGGCGTGCAGCGGGACGACGAGGTGATTTGCCAGAGTTTCACGTTCTGCGCGTCGAGCCATCCTGTGACCTACCAGGGCGCAACGCCTGTGTTTGTCGATAGCGAGGAAGACAGTTGGAACATGAGCCCCGAGTTGCTTGAACAGGCCATCAATGACCGCATGGCCAAGACCGGCAAGAAGCCCAAAGCCATCATCCTTGTTCACCTCTACGGAATGCCAGCCCGCATTCATGACCTCATGGCGATAGCCAGCAAATATGACATCCCCGTGGTTGAGGACAGCGCCGAGGCTTTGGGTTCGCGCTACGACAACCAGCTGGTGGGAACTTTTGGCCGTTTTGGCGTGATGTCGTTCAACGGCAACAAGATGATTACCACGAGCGGTGGTGGCGCGCTGGTATGCCCCGACTTAGAGACCAAGCGGCGCGTGATGTATTTCTCCACTCAGGCTCGCGAGAGTTATCCCTACTACCAGCATGTTGACATTGGCTACAACTATCGCATGAGCAACATTTGCGCGGGCATCGGCCGGGGGCAGATGACCGTGCTGGAAGAGCACATCGCGCATCACAGGATGTTGGCCCAGAGGTATGCCGAGGGATTCCGCGGCTTCAAGGGTATCACGTTTCATAATAATCCCGACGGGCATTGCGACAGCAACTTCTGGTTAAGTACCATCATCATTGACCCCGGCTTGCGCATAAAAGGGCAGGAGTGCGCCTACAAGACGGTGGTGAGAGGCGCTGTAGGCGGTGCAGCGGGCACGGTGATGCAGGCTGAGAAAGCCCACACCGACTGTGAGCCTAATGATAATGTCGAGGCTTTGCGCGTAGCGCTCGACAAGGCTGGCATTGAGAGCCGCCCGTTGTGGAAGCCTATGCACTTGCAGCCCGTCTACCGCGATGCGCCAGCCTACGTCAATGGCGTGAGCCAGTCGCTCTTTGAGAGGGGGCTGTGCTTGCCAAGCGGGCCCATGGTGACTTGCGAAGACTGCGAGCGCGTCATCGCCGAGATTAAAGCCAGTGTTGTTTAGCAGGCTGTAGTGCCTCTTGCTGCCCTGGTTTCTCTTGCTGGCGTGGGAGTGGCGTGCTTGCTTTTCTCAGGCGATTGTCAGCAAGTCGTCAAGACTCTGAATGATGCCCTCGTGGGTGGCAGCGTCTTCGTCGCTTGTCCAGCCGCGGGCTTTGAGCCAGCGGGTTTGACAGCCCAGTGACTCGGCAGGCAGAATGTCTTTTTTGAGGCTGTCGCCCACGACAAGAATTTCCTCGGCAGGCAGTTCAAGCGCGTCCACACCAAGTTTGAACAAGGTGGGATTGGGCTTGCGCACGCCCACGACAGCGCTCTCAATCACGCCTTTGAAGTACTTGCGCACGTCGAAGTCGTGCAGCACGCTACCTACGTTGCCGTAGAAGTTGCTCACGAGCATCATGGGGTATTTCGCGCTCAGGGTTTCCAGCACGGGGCGGGCTTCCTCGATGCACGCCTTAGCGCTCTGGTAGCAATAGCCGGCCACAGCGGCAGGCAGGGCACGGCTTGCGGCTTGCGATAGTTTCAACCACCCTTGCTCCTCTATATATTGGAACTCGATGGCCATTTTCTTGATGAGCAGGTCGTGGAAGTTGTCATTGGGCAGGATGTGGCGTGCGCGCGCCAGTTCGCGCTCGGCATGCACGTAGGCTTCGCGAAATTGTTCAAGGGTCACATCCACGCCCGCCTCACGGTAGCCGTCCCAGATGACCCAACTCCAGTGAACGCCACGGCTGTCGAGGGTGCCGCCATAGTCAAATATTATTCCTTTCATGTGTGGGTGAAGGTAAAAAATGGGCTAATCGTGATATTGTCCTGCTTGAAGTTCGGCCAAGAGCGTTTTGCAGTGTCGCTCGTGGCTTGCAATCATGTAGATGAGCATGGCGTTGAGAACGACGAGCTCAAACGCGAAATAGAGCCACGGGACCTCGATGGCCACAGCGATGAAGCAGGCAATGATGCGCGTGTTGAACGACAGCATATTGGTGTACTTCATCAAAGGCAGCGATCTCTTGCGAAAAGCGTCGCGAAACGACTGGGGAATCTCGCCGTCGCCAAATCGCTCGCTCAGCTTGTGGCGCAGCCGCTGCATGTGGGGCGTGAGCGCCTCCTGGCTTTTGGTGTAGTTCCGATAGAAAAGCATGACCGTTTTTTTCCAGAAGTGCTTGCTCCAAGTCAGCTCGGCATTTTCACGGTCAAGCTGCTTGGTGCTGTCGAGCTCGCTGCCCTCCTTGCCTTTGAGGAAGTAGAGGTGAAACTGGCGGTAGTAGTCGGCCGATGCGGCCTGCTTGGCATGCAGGATGCCGGCACTCCAGGCGATGGTCCACAAAATCCAGTTGTGCCCGTTCCCGTAGCAGAAGTAGTCGCCCAGCAGGCTGTCGCCAAATCGCAGCTCGCGAAACACGAGGGTGAAATAGATGGTGAAGAACCAGAAGTCGCCGCTCAACCCGTCAAGGATGCGCCCCAGGCGCGAGTGCTGCTGAGTGAGGCGAGCCAGCTGCCCGTCGGCGCTGTCAAAGGTGTTGGCCCACACGATGAGCAGCATGCCCACGAAGTTGAGCCAAATGAGAGGCTGGGCGCCATAGTAGAGCAGCAGGCCTCCTCCCACGCCTAAAAAGATAGACGCGATAGTGACCGCGTTGGGCGACACGCCCAACTTGGCAAATAGTTTAGCCCAGGCAAAGCCGATGGGGCGGTAAAAGTAGAGGTCAATGTGCTCTTCGGTGTCCATTGACTTGAGCGATGCCTTGTATTCTTCTTTTAATTCTTTGAAATTCATTATGTGTTATCAACCTTTTTGGGGATGGGTAATTAGGGGGAGGGAGGGGAGGCGGGTCATTGCCGTTCCCTGACAATGGAGAGGATGCGCTTGGCGATGTGCGGGGCAGCCTCGGCGCGGCAGGGCGCGAAGCTGGGCCAGTCGTTGAAGTCGATGATGCGTATCTCGCCACTGGGCGAGATGATGCAGTCGCCGCCATACACTTCCACGTTGAGTTCCATGGCCGCGCGGTTGCACATCTTCTTGAGCTGTTTCGCGTCAAAGGCGATGCCTTGGGCCTTGCCGTTGATTTGCTCCAGCCCATACTTGCTGTGCCCCATGTCGAAAGGATAGAACCAGTAGAAAAATGAGGTGCCGTTCACACCATAGAATTTCACGAGGTCCCCCTCCAGGTGCACATTGATCACAGCCCGCTTGATGCCCCGCAGGAAATACTCCTGGAGCACCTCTTGCGCCTCCTCGGGGTGGCGAACGTAGCTCACGTCTTCCTTGTGCATGGCGTGGAAGTCGCCTCGCTTGATCCAGCAGCTCTTGAACCCTTTCTTTTTGAGCAAAGGCTTGACGGCCTCGTTGGTGTTCACGATGAGGCTGTCGGGGTAAGGGATGCCGTTGCCCATGAGAATGCGCGTCATGCGCTCTCGGGTGCAGTTCTCGATGCCATAGCCCGAGTTGATGACGATTTTCCCGGTCTCTTCGGCTTTTTGCAGGTTCTCAATCGACGTTGTTTCGCGGCACATGCACATGATGACGCTCTCTTTCACGCCCAACCTGTTGAATTGCTCTTCGCTGTACAAGTTCACTTGGCAGCCACGCTTGCGCAACTGGTCGGCTGTCGCGTTGAAGATGGCCGTGTCGTTGCCAATGTGGTTGGGGGAGTAAGCGCCAGCGCGCATGATGCCTGCTATCTTGATGTCTGCCATAGTTCTCTCTGTTGTTGTGGGTTGCTATTCATTGATGAAGTGCTGTGCCGTGGCAATGTCGCTGGCATGATCCACGTCGATGATTTTGTCGATACTGAACGCTTGCAGGCTGAAGTGGGCATCCACGAGCGCGCGCTGGAAGTTGCGCATGCGCGAGATGCCACGCTCGATGCACTGGTTGAGCACGGGAAAGGCCTTGCTCGTCATGGCGTAGAGGCCGCCTGACACATATTTTGCCCCATCCCATGGCTGGTCGCGAAACGCGACAATGCGCATCGACTGCTCATCGGCCACCTCCACATAGAGGGGCTTCTCGTCGTCGACAAAGGGGGTCACCGCCCACATCCCGTCGTGCTCGTCATCGGCCTCAAAGGCAGCGATGTAACGCGCGAAATCAGGTTCGCGAAAAATCGTGTCGACGGTGGTCAGGCAAAACTTGCCAGGGCTCATCACCTTGCTCAGTTCCCAGAAGCTGTGCATCGAGCTGGGGGTCGTTTTCGTCACCACCCTGAGGGGGATGTCGCGGCGCACCGTGTCGAGCAGCGTCTTGACCTCGGTCATCTGTTCGTTGACGATGATAGTGATGCTTTCGGCGTTGCAGCGCCTGAAAATGTTGATGAGGCGCATCACCATGGGCTCGCCGTTGAGTTCCACCAGCGGCTTGGGTTTTTTCACCCCTTCTTGGGCTAACCGTGACCCTTCTCCAGCCGCAATAATCGCGTAATTCATAATTTAGCTCGTTTTTGCTGGTCGCCAAGCCATGCTCGGTCACGCAGGGGCGCTAGGGGCAGTGGGAGTTGGCGTGAGTGGTTGCTGTCCTACTTGGCCTGGTTGGCATCGTCGTGGGTGAGGTCGAGTACCACATTGTCCCTGCCGCGGTCAAAGTATTGCTTGCGTAGCGGGTTGTCGTGCGTCTCGTCGTAGCACTTGCGGTTGCGGAAGATGTCGATGGCCGTGTAAATCGCCTGGCGCAGGGAGTTCTCGTCGGCAACTCCTTGTCCGGCAATGTCGTAGCCCGTGCCGTGGTCGGGGCTTGTGCGGATGAATGGCAGCCCGGCAGTGAAATTCACGCCGCTGTTCATGGTCAGGGTCTTGAACGGCCCCAGCCCCTGGTCGTGGTACATGGCCAGCACGCCATCGAAGTGGCGGTACATTTGGTTGCCAAAGAAGCCGTCGGCCGCGTAAGGACCAAAGCACAGTATTTTCTCCTCGTCGCGGGCTTGGTTGATGGCGGGCAGGATGACCTCCTGCTCCTCGCGCCCCAGCAGCCCGTTCTCGCCCGCGTGCGGATTCAGCGCCAGCACGGCGATGCGTGGGCCGCAAATGTTGAAATCGCGCTTGAGCGACTCGTTGAAAATGCGCATTTTGTCTAAAATGGCCTGCTTGGTGATGGCCGCTGGCACGTCGGCAATGGGGAGGTGGTTGGTCACTATCGCTACGCGAATTTGCTCGCTGCACATGAGCATGAGCGCTTTCTTGCCCTCGCCCATGCTCGACTCAAGGTACTCGGTGTGGCCGGGGAAGTCAAATTCCACGCTTTGAATGTTTTCCTTGTTGATGGGCCCGGTCACCAGCACGTCGATCTTGCCGTTCTTCAAGTCGGCCACAGCAGCCTCAAGGGCAAGAAAAGCCGCATGACCGGCCTGCTTGTCGGGCTTGCCGAGCTCAATCTTGATTTCCTCGGGGCAGGTTTCCACCAGGTTTGTCATGTTTTCTTTGATGTGCTCAACGCTTCTGGTGTGGTTGATTTGATAGCTTGGCAGGTTGTTGGCCTTGCGGTGGTAGGCGAGAATCTTGCTCGACCCGTAGATAATGGGGGTGAAAAGTTCCAGGATTGCGGGGTTGGCGAGCGTTTTCAAAATCACTTCGTAGCCAATTCCATTGGTGTCGCCTTGGGTAATGCCAATGCGTGTTTTTTTCGTGTTTGCCATTTTAGTAACAATATTTTAGGTGACACGGCAGGCAAGCCTGCTGGCTCGTGTCGGCCCTCCATTTCACATAATCTGTTCCAAAGTTACAACAAAATCGCCAATCTGGCAAGTCAATGGGCATCGTGACTGCAAGGAAGGCTTAGAAAAGTTGGATGAGCCTCGCGCGCAACCGCACTATTTTGTTTTCTTCACCTTGCCAGCCAGCATGCCGCACGCTGCCGAGATGTCCTCGCCACGGCTCCGGCGAATGGTGCAGGTGATGCCATGCTGGTTCAGGTAGTTGCGGAACAGGGCCATGCGCTCGTCGCTGCTCGTGCGCAGCTTGGGGAGGTCGGGAATCATGTGGTAGCGAATCAGGTTCACGCGCACGTGCGCGTTGGGGATGATTTCGCGCAAGGCCTCGGCGTGCTTGATGTCGTCGTTAAGCCATTGCCACATGATGTATTCCACCGATAGGCGGCGCTGGTGGGCAAAGTCATAGTTGCCCAGCATGTCCATCACGTCCTTGATGGGATAGACTTTCTCAATAGGCATCATTTGCTGGCGCTCGCTGGCGATGGCGTTGTGCACGCTCACCGCCACATGAACCTGGGTGGTCTCCACCAGGTGCTTGAGTGCGGGCTTCACGCCCACCGTGCTCACAGTGATGCGTTTCGGGCTCCAGGCCAGTCCCCAGTCGCTGGTGAGAATCTCGATGGCCTTGAGCACTTCGTCGATGTTGTCGAGCGGCTCGCCCATGCCCATGAACACCACGTTGGTGAGCGTGCGGGTCTCGGGTACGCTCAGCACTTGGTTGATGATTTGGTTGGCTGTGAGGTTGCCGTGGAAGCCTTGGCGGCCCGTCATGCAGAAGTAGCAATTCATGCGGCAGCCCTTCTGGCTGGAGATGCACAGCGTCGCCCGGTCCTCGTCGGGGATGAGCACGCTTTCCACCTTCATCCCGTTGTCTGCGTCAAAGAGATACTTGACGGTGCCGTCCTCGCTGCGGCTGGCTTTCTCGGGAGCGAGAAGCCCGACGCTGTATTGCTCTTGCAGCTTTTGCCGGTTAGATTTCGAGATGTTGAGCATTTCATCGAATGTCGACGCGCGCTTCTCGTAAATCCACTGGGCCAGCTGCTTGGCGGTGAACTTGGGCATGCCCAGCGTGCTCGTGGCGCGTTGCAACTCCGTGAGTGTCATGCCGGCTAACGGTTTCAATTGTTTCGTTTTAACTTCCATCGTGTCATTATTTTTGCGCAAAACCATAAAAAGGTTACAAAGTTAGGCATTATTCCTCAATCAGCCAAGCCTTTCTGTGGGCATGATGGTTATTTACACGAAAAAAGCAGCGCCGTGCAACGGCCAGCCTGGCGCGCGACAAGCGGGCATGGAGCTGGCGTGAAACCGTAAATAAAACGAGGTGTCTCGTTGAGAAGGAGGAAAAGGCACAAGTCATGGTTTGAGCCAGAGATAGGTGGTTTCGCTTTGCTTGCCCAGGTAGAAAGCCTTGGCTTTCACCACGCTGGCTTGCCCAATGGCAACGGCTTCGAGCCATGCGGTGGAATGCTCGTCGGGCTCGCTTCCGTCGAGGGTGTAGCGCACCACTTCGCCCGGGTATTGCTTGTTGGCGTGGAGCATGCCGCCTTCCACCTTGATGCCGGGCTGCCCTAACCTGAAGTTGTAGCCTTGCTTGGCCAGCAGGGGCAGCTCGCTCATGCCGATTTTGTTGTTATAGTCGGCACGCGCTTGCTCAAAGCTGCCCTGCTCGTCGTCATTCCACTCCACGGCAGGATTCCATGCGCGCTCCACCAGCCCCAGCACCTTGGGAAGCATGTAGAGCTGCACCTGGTCGTAGTCGCGGATGGTCTCGGTCCACAACGGTCCCACGATGCCCACTATGTTCTCGGGCTTTTCGAGTGCGGGCATGCCGTCGGCGGCATGGCTCAGGTCGATGGGGTTGCCGTTGTAGTCGGTGCGGGCGGTACGGTAGATGTTGAGCGGCTGGGCGCTCCACGAGGCATACTCGTCGACTGCGCCGCCCCAGTGCAGCCCTTTGTCGTACTGGTGCCAGCCATAGGCCATGTCGAGGTAGAAGTTGGTCACATTGCTCAAAAGGGTTGGGTATCCGGCATTGGCCAGGGTATAGGGGACTGCGATTCTTTTTCCCACGGTGCTCCAGGCGTTCACGCCGGCAAAGCGCGGCGCCATCTTGGCATTGAACGCGTCGCTATGGTCAAGCCCCACTTCTTGCCAGCCTTGCACCTTGATGCCGCGCGGGTAGAGGGCATCGGTGATGCGCTCGATGTAGTATTCGCTCATTTGGTGGGCGGTGTTGAGGCCGTGGGCTTCCATGAAGGCTTGTACGTCGGGCGACTGGTCCCATGCGCCCTTGGGCACTTCGTCGCCCCCCAAGTGCACGGTTTCAAGCGTCAGCCCTGCGTCGTGGTACATCGATTGCAACTCGGTCACCACTTTGAGCACGAAGTTGTAGACCCCCTCTTGAGCCAGGTTGAGCACGTTGTCGCGATAGTTTTGCGCCGAGGCGAACGTGCTGCTGTCCTTGTCGTCCCACAGCTTGTACTCCACGGCTTTGGCCCTATCGGTATCTTTGTACTTGTTGTAGCGGGCTTTCATCGCCACGATAGCGGCGCGAGCGTGGCCGGGAGTCTCGATTTCGGGGATGAGCGTCACCCCGCGCTCGTCGGCATACTGGAGCAGTTCCACCATTTGCTGGCGCGTCAGGTAGCCGTTGGCGCTTTGCGTGAGGTCGTCGGGATTCCCGTTGCCGTCGAAGATTTGGGCCAGGTATTCCTTCTCGTCGAGCGTGCACCCTCGGCGTGAGGCCACTTGGGTCAGTTCTGGCAGCCCAGGGATTTCCACACGCCAGGCCTCATCGTCGGTGAAGTGGAACTGGAAGCGGTTGAGTTTGTAGTAGGCCAGCAGGTTGATGTGCCGTTTCAGGTTTTCAAAGGTGGTGAAGTTGCGGGCGATGTCGAGCATCACGCCACGGTAGTTGAAATCTGGAGCGTCGTTGATCACGGCGTTTGGCAGCGCGAGACCCTTGTTGTGGTCAATCGCGGCTACGAGTGTCTTCATCGAGTTCATGAGCCCCTCGGCGCTGGCGCCCACGGCAGTCAAGGTGTTGCCGTCAATGTCGAGCAGGTAGGCTTCTCGGTTCTCGTCAAACGGCTTGATTTGCAGGTCCATTTTCACGCCTCCCTGGGGTTTCTCTTCCACGCCGCGCTTTTGCAGCTCGCAGGTGACGAATTTTCTCACTTTGGGGTTTGCGCACACGATATTCACGCCTTTACCCAGGTCGCAATCGCCATTAAACGTGAATTTCACGCTTTTGGGGGTGGGGAAGATGTCGTAGCAGTGGAAGACTCGCTTTCCGCTTTGCAGGGTCTCGTTGAAAGCCCACATGTAGTCGCCGCTGGGATAGTCGTTGCGCACGAGCCATTGCTTGGGCCCGTCGAGGCGAGAGTAGGTGGCCTTGACCGCCTCGGGGTGGGCGGTGTCGCCATTTCTCACGAAGTGGAAGCCCATGGGCGAGTAGCAGCAGTTCACAAAGGTGCCGCTAAAGAGCACCTCGATGCACAGCGAGTCACCGGCTGCGAGGGAGCGGTAAGTGTTGCCTGGTGTGATTTGGTAGTAGGTTGTCGACACTTCTTTCAAGTCGATCGGGCAGTTCTCGGGCAGTTGCACCTTTCGTGAGAACTGGTTAAAATAGAGCGCCCAATGGCCGTCAAGCGCCTGCCCCGACACGTTCTTGATCACGAATCGCGAGCTGTACCAGCCCTCGGCAGCCCCGTTTTGCCCCATTTCCCAGCGCACTTCGACAGGAGCCTGGGCCAGGGCATGCAGTGTGGCGGTCGCCGCCATGATGGTGAGCATCTTCTTGATATTCATGGTAGGTTCAAAATTTTGTGGAACAAATGTCTGCAAAAGTTCTTTATAGGTCGCAAAAATAACAAAAATTTGTGGCTTTGTCTTGGATATTTTGTTAAAGAGTATTAACTTTGTGCCATCCGATGAAGCGCTTGACTGGTTTTATATGGCCCCTTGCCCTTTTTGCGGCTGTTCTGCTCGCCCTGGCTACCGTGGCGGCGAGTTGCCGTTTCAACCAAAGGCGGATTCCGCTCATAGCAGTGAGCATTCAACCTGAAAAGTTTCTGCTGGAGCAAATCGTTGGCGACAAGGTAGAGGTGGTGAGCCTGCTGGGCAACGAGAGCAACCCCGAGACCTATGAGCCTAACATGACCGACATGATAACGCTGGAGCGCAGCCAGGCCTATTTCACCGTGGGCACGATTGGCTACGAGTATGCGATCTTGGAAAAAGTGAGGATCAACAACCCTGGCCTTCACATTTTCAACATGAGCAATGGCATCACTCGCCTTGCCTGGCACGGGTATGGCGATGGGGAAGCCGACCCCCATGTGTGGACCTCGGTGCGCAATGCCAAAATCATGGCTGGCAATATGCTGCGGGCTCTCGTGGAGCTTTACCCTAGCGAGAAGAGATTTTTCACCAAGCGCTGCAAGACGCTTCTCGCGCATCTTGACGGCTTGGACGCGCAATTCGCCGAGCGCCTGAAGTCGACTCGCGCGAGCGCGTTTGTCGTGTGGCATCCCTCGTTTGGCTATTTCGCCCGCGACTACAACTTGACTCAGCTGGCTCTTGACAATGGCAAAGAGCCCTCGGTGACCGAGTTGAAGGCGCGTCTTGGCCAGGCGCGCCAGCGAGGCGCCCGGGTCTTGGTCATGCAACGCCAGTTCGACAGCCGGTTGGCTGGGGCGGTTCGTCAGGGAACTGACGTGAGGACGGTGACCGTTAATCCCATGAGCGAGCATTGGGAGGAAGAGATGGCCAAGCTGGTGAATGCCCTGAGTGGGCAATAGTGAATGCCATCTCTGGCAAGTTTTAATGAATTTCTTACATGCAAGGCGCATTGAAATTCGAGAATTATGTGTAAGTTTGCACCTTGAAAAAAAAGAAAGAGAAAATGAGAGAGTTTTTTCTGTTTGGCAAGGAGTTTAAGCCTGTGAGCCAGTGGCAGGCGGGAGCCTGGATCAACGTCACCATGCCCACCGACGATGATTTGCAGTATCTCGATCGGCTTGGGGTCCCCAGCTCTTTTGTTTCCGATATTTCGGATGCCGACGAGCGACCACGCACCGAGACCGACGAGGAGTGGCTGCTCACTGTCCTGCGCGTGCCCAAGGAAACGCGCGACGACGATATTCCTTTCTCGACCATCCCCATTGGCGTGATTACCAATGGCGACTTAGTGGTCACGATTTGTTGCTACGGGAACCCGGTCTTTGAGGATTTCATTAAGTACAACTACATGAAGAAGATTGACATCGGCAACAAGCTGGCGCTCATTATGCGTCTCATCCTCTCTTCGGCCGTGTGGTTCTTGAAATACCTGAAGCAAATCAATATCGATATCAACGAGGCCGAGGATCGCTTGGAGGAGAGCATGCTCAACGAGGACTTGCTGAGGCTGCGAAACATCCAGAAGAGTCTCGTTTATTTCAACACTTCCGTGCGTGGAAACGAGGCTCTGATCTTGCGCCTGAGGACCCTTTTCCAGAACACCTCCCTCTTTGACCAAGACCTCTACAACGACGTGGAAATCGAGTTGAAGCAAGCCCTCAACACGGTCAATATCTATAGCGACATCTTGTCGGGAAACCTCGATACCTACGCCTCCATTATCTCTAATAACCTGAACGTGATGATGAAGCGCATGACAGCCACCACCATCATCCTCATGTTTCCCACTTTTATCGCAAGCGTCTACGGCATGAATGTCGAGTTGCCGTTTGTGCATCACCTGTGGGCGTTCTGGATCATTGTCGCCCTATGTGTCGTCTTCTCGGCGCTGGCCTTCTTCCTCTTCCGCAAAATCAAGTGGTTCTAACGCTTTATGACACTCACCAAGCCTTTTTAACTAACTTTTATCCTATTGTCGTGCTTGTTTTTTTTCAATTATTCCTACATTTGCAGCACGTAAAAGTAACAATTAATTTTTCAATCTATTAAAAAATGAAGAAATTATTGATTTTGAGCATCGCCGCACTCTCCATGAGCCTTGTGGCATGCAACGGCAAGAAAGCCGCCGATAGCCAAACCGACAACGCCGCCAGCGACACCACCGCTGTAGCTCCCGACAGTGCCGCCCAACAGCAGCAAGACACCGCCTTTGCAGCACTCTTGAAGGGCAACGAGGGCAAGACCGCACTTGATGCCAAGTTGCTGGAAAACGAAACATTCACTGCCCGGGTGAAAGCCCTGGCCGGCGCTCAATACGACTCCATCGTGGCCAATTTCAACACCCAGGCCCCTATCGTGAGCGAAAACGGGGTGTATAAACTCTCGGGTGGGCGCGCCCACAGTGTGCCTGCATTCAACACAACCATCGTGTACGATGCACAGAACGATAACCTCAATATCATGATTGAGAAGTCTGGCGAAACCACCGTGTTGAAAGAAAAAGACGAAATCAAGATGACCGACGCCTTGAAATCCAAGTAGTCCACATTGTTTTAGCAAAAGGCATTCGCGAGAGTTTCGGTTGGCTGCGCCCACGAGACTCTCGCTTTTTTCTGCAAAACTGGCACACACGCTTTTGTCACGCTTTTCGTGTTCAAATTTGGCAGATTGCTTGAAAATAAGTAATTTCGCACCCAATTTGTGGCTGCTCGCAATCGGGCAGGCCGCTGTTTCATGGGCTCGGCGAGCCATTGAAGCAGAGCAATGAATAACAATAAATAAAAAACACAAAAAAGTTAAAAATGAAATTACTCGAAGGAAAAGTCGCGCTCGTCACGGGTGCCGCGCGAGGCATCGGCAAGGCCATCGCATTGAAATTTGCCAGCGAGGGCGCAAGCATTGCGTTTACCGACCTTGTGATTGACGAGAGTGGGAAGGCGACGGAGCAGGAAATCGCCGCATGTGGCGTGAAGGCTAAAGGCTATGCCAGTAATGTGGCCAATTTTGAGGAGACAGAGAAGATTGTGGCCCAAATCAAGGAAGATTTTGGGCGCATCGACATTCTGGTGAACAATGCCGGCATCACCCAAGACGCTCTCATGCTCAAGATGACCGAGGCGCAATGGGATGCCGTGATGGCAGTCAACCTGAAAGGCGCTTTCAACTTTATCCACGCGGTGATCCCCGTCATGAGCCGCCAGCGAGGCGGAAGCATCATCAACATGGCATCGGTCGTGGGGGTGCACGGCAATGCCGGGCAAGCCAACTATGCAGCCTCGAAGGCGGGACTCATTGCCCTGGCCAAGAGCATCGGCCAGGAAATGGGGCGCCGTGGCATCAGAGCCAACGCTATCGCACCGGGATTTATCGACACGGCCATGACGCAGACCTTGCCCGAGGAGGTGCGCAAGGAGTGGATTGAGCGCATCCCGTTGCGCCGTGGCGGCACGGTGGACGACATTGCCAACGTGGCCACTTTCTTAGCGTCCGACAGGTCGAGCTATGTGACGGGCCAGGTCATCCAAGTCGATGGCGGCATGAACATGTAGCAACGCATCCTTCTTTTTTCCACGCAAGAAATGCCTATCCCGGCAATCCCTCTCGCTGGCGTCTTTGCCAGGGTGGGGTTGCCGGGATGTTGAGTGCCACGGCCGCTATTGCTCCATGCCCATGCGGCATTCACGTCAGTCGAGGATGTGGCGGTTGTTCACAGCCATGAAGAGCCAAATCACGATAAAAGCCAAGACGCTGATCACAAGAATCACAAACACGATATTGGCGCTATGCGTTCCCTCGATTTCGTCGAGCGTGTCCTCGTCTTCAGTGGTCTCACGCTCGGTGCCATCGTTGTCTTTCACTATTTTCTTCTTGCTGCGGTGGCTGAAAATAGAGGTAATCACTCCCGCCATTGCTCCCACAGCAAGCGAAATCAAAATCCAGTAGTAAACTTGTTTCATAGGCAATATGTTGGGTTAAAGGTTCGTATGTTGTTGAAAAAGCGCAAGTTTGGAGCGTGTCAGAGGGGTGGGGGCGCTCATTGCGAGCTGCTCACCTCGTTCTGGCTCATCTCGCGGTATTCATCCCAGTCCGGGTCTTCGTAGGCGTGAAACTCCAGGGGCAGTGTGGGGAAATCGGCCAGCGCCTCGTTGAACTTGCGCTGGAAGATGTTGAGGCTGCGGGTGTAGAACACCCAGTTGCGCTCGCCGTCGCCCGTGTAGATGCCCGTGTTCACCGCCACAGGGTCTTTCGTGAAAACCTGCTCCAGGGCTTCGTGCGCCTCCTCCATGCGCCGTGAGGTCTCCATGCTGGGCATCCCTTGGCTGTCGGGGTCGTAGGACCACGTGACCTCCACGCGGTAAATGTATTTCCCCGTGTCAATCACGTTTTGAAGTCCTTTGCGCCCCGTGACCATGACTGTGCCGCCCTGGTCACCCTCGGCCGGTGAGGTCCACCATTCTGTTGAAATGTTGAGTTTCGCCATCGCAATAGAGTTTTAGTGCCTAAAAATAATGAATTCTTGCGAGAATTGCAACGATTCTGGGCAATATTTCCAAAAAACGCTAAAAATGGATCGCGCTCAAGTGAAAAAGCGGCAAGCATGCTTCCTGCCCGAGCTGGGCCGCTCTACAGGGTGATGATGGCGGCGAGGCTGAATTGCGGGTGCTTGCCCATGAAGTGAATCCCGGGAGCGCATGAAATGCTGGAAACATGCCCCGGCTTAGCTTTAGGGTGTTTACAAGGATTGCCTGCAAAGAGGCTTACGAACTCGTTGAGAGGGTCGATCAGCCAGGCGACCGTCGCCCCGACCGCTTTTGACCCGAATAACGTGTAATCGTTTCGCACGATTTTCCGTTTCAGGCGGTAGAAGCTCTCTCCCACAAGGGAGCCGGCAATGGGGGTGACCATCAGGTCTTGGATGGAGGGAATTTCCATGAAAGCCTCTATGCCGTATTCCCAAAGCACATTTGACACAAATGACGAATAGAGAAACGATCCCAGCATATTGAAGCCATTGCTGCGCGCGCCCATGTAGTAGACAGCGCCTCCGTAGGGGTGGAGGATGTAGTTGAAAACAAAGTTGTCCTTGTCCCACACGGGCCCTTGTTTCACATGGTTGCCATAGCGATGCCAAAATGCTGTGTGCTTGAGTTCGCTTTTGTCCCACGCTGTCGCACCCTCTGGAAGGCATTCCAGCACAAAAAGGGTCAAGATTCCCGCTCCCACAAAGGTCGCTGTGTTGTAACTCAGCCTCTTCCAATTTTCCATGCGGGTCTTGCGCGAGTAGGGCAGGTCGTAAAGGGTGAGTTGACGCGAAGGCTTCATCAAGGCCGTGTCAGCCCGTGTCGTCGCGTGGATTTCGCTCTCTCCGGTGGTGTCGCCTGTGGCTGTGGCGGTCGCAGTAAGGCTCGTCGTGTCGATGGGGCATACGCTGTCTTGCGGGCAAGCGTAGCCGGCGGTGCCCATCGCTGCAAGAAAAACGAGAATTGATAGATGATAGAAACTGGTGCGCATGTCATTGGTGTGCTGGTGATGGGTTTTTGGCAGTTTGAGAAATTGTACCCCTTCTTTTCGGTTAATGAGGTATAATTTCTTCTTATATATGCAAAAATCGGTATTTATACTCATAAGGAAGTGTTCTAAAAGTCATAAAAATCGGTGGCTTTGTTGGCTATAAGAAAAAAAGGAAAGTAATGCAGGTTTTGGGAACACCTTGAAAGGCGTGTGAGGCGTTTCATGCTCACCCCACCGCCACGCCGTTTTTCACCGGCAGAGGGACGGGCAGCGCCAAGGCAAGCCATTGCTTGGTTTTTGGCAAAAGCATACGAAATCCTGGCTTTTTTAGCGGCATTAGCCCGGAGTTTGCACTTTAGTTTTTGCGATAAGGCTAAAAATGCGTAACTTTACAAAAATATTATTGATTTGAATCATTACTCATCAGTCATTAGAAATTTCTATCCCTATGGCAACAGTCGACGACAAAAAAATCATTTTTTCAATGGTTGGCTTGAACAAGACCATCAAGCAAACCAACAAGCAGATTCTCAAAAACATCTATCTCTCGTTTTTCTACGGAGCCAAGATTGGCATCATCGGCCTGAATGGCGCTGGCAAGTCAACGCTGCTCAAGGTTATCGCGGGTATCGACAACGACTACCAGGGCGAGGTGGTGTGGGCCCCAGGCTACACGGTGGGCTACCTGCCCCAGGACCCGCACCTCGACGATGGAAAGACGGTGCTCGACATCGTGAAGGAGGGCGTGCGGCAAGTGGTGGATGCGCTTGCCGAGTATGAGGACATCAACCGCAAATTCGGCGAACCAGAATACTATGAGAGCGAGGACAAGATGAATGCCCTATTCGCTCGCCAGGCCGAGGTGCAGGCCATTATCGACGCTACCGACGCCTGGAACTTAGAGAGCCGCTTGGAGCGGGCTATGGATGCCTTGAGGCTGCCGCCCGCCACGCAACTGGCAGGCACGCTATCGGGCGGTGAGCGCCGCCGCGTGGCGCTGTGCCGGCTGTTGTTGCAAAAACCCGACGTGCTGTTGCTCGACGAGCCCACCAACCACCTTGACGCCGAGTCGATCGACTGGCTGGAGCAGCACCTCAACCAATATGAGGGCACGGTGATTGCCGTGACCCACGACCGCTATTTCCTCGACGATGTGGCGGGCTGGATTCTGGAGCTTGACCGCGGCGAGGGCATTCCTTGGAAAGGCAACTACTCCTCGTGGCTTGAACAAAAGTCGCAGCGCCTGGCGCAAGAGGAGAAAACGGCCAGCAAGCGCCGCAAGACGTTGGAGCGCGAGCTGGAGTGGGTGCGCATGGCACCCAAGGCCCGCCAGGCCAAAGGAAAAGCGCGCTTGAACTCCTATGACAAACTGCTCAACGAGGATCAAAAGGAGAAGGAGCAGAAATTGGAGATTTTTATCCCTAATGGCCCGCGGCTGGGCAACAAGGTGCTTGAGGCACACGGGATTGCCAAGAAATTCGGCGACAAGGTGCTGTATAGCGACCTGTCGTTCACGCTGCCGCCAGCCGGCATTATTGGGGTGATTGGCCCCAATGGCGTGGGAAAGACCACGCTGTTTCGCCTCATCATGGGCCTGGAGCAGCCCGATGCGGGCACCTTTGAGGTGGGGGAGACGGTGAAGCTCTCCTACGTTGACCAGCAGCACAAGGATATTGATCCCGACAAGACGGTGTATCAAGTCATCAGTGGCGGAAATGAGCTGATGCGCTTAGGAGGGCGCGACGTTGTGGCGCGGGCTTACTTGAGCCGCTTCAACTTCTCGGGCAGCGACCAGGAGAAGAAGTGCGCCGTGCTCTCGGGCGGCGAGCGCAACCGCTTGCAGTTGGCGCTGGCGCTCAAGCAGGAGGGTAACGTGCTGTTGCTCGACGAGCCCACCAACGACATCGACGTGAACACCCTGCGGGCGCTTGAAGAGGGTCTTGAGAACTTTGCCGGCTGCGCGGTGGTCATCAGCCACGACCGCTGGTTCCTGGATCGCATTTGTACCCACATTCTCGCTTTCGAGGGCGATGGCGAGGTCTTTTTCTTCGATGGCAACTATAGCGACTATGAGGCGAACAAGGCCAAGCGCTTGGGCATTGAGCAGCCCAAACGCATCCGCTACCGCAAGCTCGATGTTGAGTAGTGGTTAGCGTGTTGCAAAGCGTGCTTTACTTCTTTTTCCGCACGCTCCAGCCAAAATGCCCTATGGAATCGCCCAGGGTGTAGTATTCGCCATGCGAGTAGGCGAGAAGGCTGGCGGCGCGGAGGTCGAATTTGCCCGTCTCGGGGTCGATATAGCGCTCGTCGGCCAGCACATTCATGACATCGGCAATGAACATGTCGTGGCTGCCCAGTTTCACGATATCTTTCACCTTGCACTCGATGCTCATGGGCGACTCGTCGAGGTAGGGGGCTGCCACTTTCTGCCCTGGGACGGGGGTGAGCCCCATTTCCTTGAACTTGTTGAAATCGCGGCCACTACGCACGCCGCACCAGTCGGTGGCGCGTGCCAGCTCGCGGGTGGTGAGGTTGAGCGTGAAAGCCATGTTGCGCTCAATGATGCCGTGGCTGTGCCGCTCGGGGCGAATCGACACGTAGCACATGGCGGGGTCGCTACAGATGGTGCCCGCCCAGGCCACTGTGAGCACATTGTATTCTTCGGGCGTAGCGCCACACGTGACCAACAGCGCCGGCAGCGGGTAAATCATTGTGCCTGGCCTCCAGGATTGTTTCATGGCTTGCCTCCCCCGTTACTTCAGCGTGATTTCCTCGCCCGATTGCACACACTCGCAGTAGTGGCAGCGCAGGATGGTGTCGTCACGGTCGATCACGTGGAAATGGCTGCTCATCGGCTCGTTGTTGCTGATGCACTTGGGATTACCGCACTTCACCACGTCGACGAGCTCGTCGGGCAGCTCCACGGCACGCTTTTCTACCACCTCGTAGTCCTTGATGATGTTGATGACCGCATGGGGCGCGATGAGGGCGATGCGGTTGAGCATCGCTTCGGGGTAGGTGACATTGGCAATCTTGATGATGCCTTTCTTGCCCATGAGCGCGCTATTCAGGTTCACGCCGATGGTGACGCTCCCTTTCAATTCTTTGAGATGGAGCAACTCGGCAACCTTGAAAACCGATTTGCTGGGAATATGGTCAATGACGGTGCCGTTTTCCAGGGCGGCTACAGCCAGTTCTTTTTTTTCTTTTGCCATGTTTTTTTCTTTATTCAGGTCTGATCAGTGTGTGGTGTGAGAAATTACTCAATGCCTAATGACCGGCAGATAATCGCTTGGCGAGCGTAAAGCCCGTTTCGAGCTTGCTGGAAATAGTAGGCCTTAGGGTTGTTGTCAACGTCTTGGTTGATTTCGGTGATGCGGGGCAGGGGGTGAAGCACGCGCAGGTTTTCCTTGCTGTTAATCAGCATGTTGTTGTGCAGGGTGTAAAGGTTCTTGGTGCGCTCATACTCCATCGGGTCGCTGAATCGCTCGCGCTGCACGCGGGTCATGTAGAGAATATCGGATTGGTCGATAATCTCTTGCGAGAAGTCGTTGGTGATATGGTAAGGAATGTGGCGCTCCTTGCAGAAGGTGATGTACTGCTTGGGCATCTGCAATTCATTGCAAGCCACAAAGTTGAATGTGCATTTCCAGTGCTGCATGGCCACCAGCAGCGAGTGCACGGTTCGCCCGTATTTCAAGTCGCCCACCATGGTGATCGTGAGATTTTCGAGTGTGCCTTGCGTCTTGAGGATGCTGTAGAGGTCGAGCATCGTTTGCGACGGGTGTTGGTTGGCACCGTCGCCTGCGTTGATGATGGGCACAGGTGAGAACTCGCTGGCGTAGCGGGCGGCGCCTTCGAGATAGTGGCGCATCACAATGGCGTCGGCGTAGTTGCTCACAATCATGATGGTGTCTTTGAGGGTCTCCCCTTTAGATTGGCTGCTGGTCTTGGCGTCGCTAAAGCCAATCACGCGGCCGCCCAGGCGGTTGACCGCTGTCTCAAAACTGAGTCGAGTGCGGGTGGAGGGCTCAAAAAACAGCGTGGCAATCACTTTGCCTGAGAGAATGCGTTGGTTGGGGTTGCGTTCAAACTCGTCGGCGTGTTTGAGCAGGGCCACGATTTCTTCCTTGCTCAGGTCTGAAATAGAAACAAAACTTTTCTTGGTCATATCATGACAAAATTAGTGTTTTTTCATGGAAAAATCCAAAGCGGTCGCAAAAAAAAATCGCCGTGAACTTTCCTTTTGAAAAATGTGAAGATATTTCCCGAAAATGATTAACTTTGCATTTTATTACCAGCAGTAGCATTATCTTCTGATTAACTAAATTGCATGAAACATGGAAACTCAGAATATAGCGAATAAACAGCAACGCCGCCGTCGTCGCAACAGTATGATCGTCAAGGCAATGTGGTGGTCAATGGGGGGCTTCTTTGTGCTGGCTGTTATTCTGTTCGTTCTGATATACAATGGCGTGATTGGCTATATGCCCCCAGTCGAGGCCTTGCGTAATCCCACCGACCAGTTTGCCTCGGTGCTCTACACGTCAGACGGCAAGGCGATGGGCAAGTTCTACCGCAGCAAGGGCAACCGCACCTACGTTGACTACGGCCAGATGTCGAAGTACCTCAAGGATGCCCTTGTCGCGACCGAGGATGTGCGTTTCGACGAGCATTCGGGCATCGATGTCAAGGCCATTGCCAGAGCGGTCGTCAAGCGAGTCATCATGGGGCAGAGGAGTGCCGGTGGCGGCTCAACCCTCACCCAGCAGCTGGCCAAGCAGCTCTACACGCCCGAGAGCGCCAATATCTTTGAGCGCGCGCTGCAAAAACCCATCGAGTGGGTGATTGCCGTGAAACTTGAGCGTTATTATACCAAGGAGGAGATTATCAAGATGTATTTCAACCAGTTTGACTTCTTGAACAATGCCGTGGGAATCAAGAGCGCCAGTTACGTGTATTTTGGCAAAGAGCCCAAGGACTTGAATCTTCAAGAGAGCGCCATGCTGGTGGGCATGTGCAAGAACCCGTCATACTTTAACCCGTTACGCTTTCCCGAGCGCGTGAAAGTGCGGCGAAATGTGGTCATTGACCAGATGTACAGGGCTGGCATGCTCACCGCCGAGGCTTGCGATGCCTACAAGAAAACCGAGATTGAGCTTCATCCTCACAAGGTAGAGACTCACGAGGACGGCATTGCCCCCTACTTCCGCGAGGAGTTGCGGCGCATCATGATGGCCGACGAGCCCGTGCGCAGCAACTACAGCAACGTCAATGCTTATAATGCCGACAAGTACAGCTGGGACAACAACCCTCTTTATGGCTGGTGTAAGAAAAACAAAAAAGCCGATGGCTCGAACTATGACATCTATAGCGATGGCTTGCGCATCTACACCACCATCGACTCCCGCATGCAGCAGGATGCCGAGGAGGCTGTGCACGAGCACATGGTGGAGCAGCAACGCCGATTCTTCCGCAACGAGTGTGGTGGCAGCTACAAGAATCCTTATACCCGCAACTCCAGTGAGTTGAGCAAGTCCACACGCGAACTTGTCATCAAGTTGGGCATACACAACACCGAGCGATACCACGCCATGAAGGCCCAAGGGCTGAGTGAGCAGGAGATCATGAGCGCTTTTCACCAGAAGATGGAGATGAAGCTCTTTGAGTACGGCAAGGAGTATGGAAAAAACAGAGAGGTGCAGCGTCTCATGTCGCCACTGGACTCGATGCTCTACATGAAGACGTTCTTGCGTTGTGCCATGATGTCGATGGACCCGCGTACAGGTAAGGTGAAGGCCTACGTGGGTGGTCCTGATTTCAAGCATTTCAAATACGACATGGTGGCGACGGGCACTCGGCAAATCGGCTCAACGGTGAAGCCGTTCATCTATGCGATGGCCATGCAAAACGGATTGAACCCTTGCAGCACCGACTTCGAGAACTCGCAACCTCATTATGGCGGCTGGTCGCCAGGCGGCGGCTCACACGGCTTGGGAAGCCGCCCGCAACTGCGCGAGGCCTTAGCCAAGTCAAGCAACTGGATACCTCCTCGCATCCTTGACAAATACACGCCTGAAAAGATGGTAGAGTCGATGCACAACGATTTTGGCATCACCAGCGAGCAGATTCCTAACCTGACGTTGAGCTTGGGCTCGTGCGAGATTTCACTCTATGAGATGGTGAGCGCTTATAGCGCGTTTGCCAACTACGGCAGCCGTGTGATTCCAGTGATGGTGAGCCGCATTTGCGACAACCACGGCAATGTGGTCGCCGAGTTTTATCCCAAGAAGAATCAAGCCATTAGCACCGAGAGCGCCTATCGCATGATTGACATGCTGCGTGCCGTGATTGACCACGGCACAGCCACAAGCCACATTGCGCCCTATCGCTTCAAGGGCGACATGTGTGGCAAGACGGGCACGACCAACTTCAATGCCGACGCCTGGTTTATGGGCTTTACACCCGAATTAGTGACCGGGGTATGGTTTGGCGGCGAGGATCGCTACATCCATTTTGAGTCCACCGGCGAGGGACAGGGGGCGGCGGCAGCGTTGCCCATTTTCGGGAAGTTTATGCGCAAGGTGTATAATGACCCATCGCTGCCCTACAGTGAGCAAGTGAAGTTCAATATTCCTGCCGACTTCAAGATGTGTGAGGAGAAAGTCTACGACAACGAGGGGATGGGGCGCCAGCGCCGGAGCTCAAGTGGAAGAGAGGAAAAGGAAGAGCAGGTTGAGCATGCCACAACCAGTCCTCACGACCAAGACGTTGTGAATGACATCATGAACTAAACAACGTGGACTGATTTATAGTGGTGCTGCTGCCCACCCCCCCCCAAAAAAAAAGGGTATTTTGCTCCACCGGCATCGCCCGTTTCATCTCTTTTAGACCAAAGAATGGGCTTTTGGGCATTTTGTCACACGGGATCGACATCGTAGTAGAGGATGGTCGACTTCATGCGGCTGTCAAGGGTCACCATTTGTTCGTAGAGGTTTCGCAGAATTTTCTTCACTTTGGTCATGGACACCGCATTCTCCATTTTGAGCATAATTTGGCGGATGTAGAGATTCTGTATTCTTGAGACCATAGGGGCCTCGGGCCCAAAGACACGATGCCCAAATGTTTGGCGCAGCAGGTTGCTATATCGCACCGAGACCTCGGTGAGCACATTGTCGTCGCGGTGCTTGAGGTAGACATTGATAATGCGAGAGAAGGGGGGGTAGCCGAATTTCTCGCGCTCGCTCAACTCATGGGCGTAGAATCCCTCATAGTCGTGGCGTGTCACGTAGTCAATGACGGGGTGCGAGGGGTTAGAGGTCTGGATAATCACTTTCCCTTGCTTGTGGGCGCGTCCGCTGCGCCCAGCCACTTGTTCCATCATGTTAAATGCCCGCTCGCTGCTTCGAAAATCGGGAAAATTAATCATCGTGTCGGCATTGAGGATGCCCACAATGCTCACACCGTCGAAATCCAGCCCCTTGGTCACCATCTGAGTGCCCACAAGGATGTTGGTCTTGTGCTTGCCAAACTCGTCGATGATGCGGTCATAACTGTTCTTGTTGCGTGTGGTGTCAAGGTCCATGCGTGAGATTTTCTCGTCGGGAAACACGGCCTCGATGTTGTCCTCGATGCGTTCGGTCCCGTAACCCACAATCTCAATGCCGGGCAATCCGCACTCGGGGCACAGCTCGGGCAGGGTGAGGGTGTAGCCGCAGTAGTGGCAGGTGAGGGAGCGGGTGTGCTTGTGATAGGTGAGCGACACGTCGCAATGCTCACACGTGGGCACCCATGCGCACTCCTTGCAGCGCACCATGGGGGCGAAGCCTCGCCGGTTTTGGAAGAGGATGACCTGTTCCTTGTCTTGCAGCGCCCGGCGGCACTCCTTGATGAGGTCGAGCGAGAACAGGTGGTTCATCTCGTGCTTTTTGCGGGCCAGCTTCGTGTCGATAACTTGCACGTTGGGCATCTTGATGTTGCCATAGCGTGTAGATAGCGTCACTAAGCCATACTTGCCGCTCTGGGCGTGGTGATAGCTTTCGATGGAGGGGGTCGCCGAGCCGAGCAAGGTCTTGGCTCCATGCATCTGGGCAAGAATCAAGGCCGCGTTTCGCCCACTGTAGCGTGGCGCGGGATCTTGCTGCTTGTAGCTGGTATCGTGTTCCTCGTCAACAATGATCAGGCCGATGTTGGAGTAGGGGAGAAAAATGCTTGACCGCACGCCAATCACGACGCAAGGCTCGCTGCTGGAAATCAGCCGTTTCCAGATGTCGACACGCTCGTTGTCGCTGAATTTTGAGTGATAGATGAGCAACTTGCTGCCAAACACGGCGCGCAGCCGCTGGGTCAGTTGTGTGGTGAGCGCGATTTCAGGCACAAGATAGAGTGCCTGCTTGCCTTGCTTCATAACCTCGTCGATGAGATGCATGTAGATGGATGTTTTCCCACTCGATGTCACGCCATGCAGCAGGGTGATGGCTTTTTCCTTGAAGCACTGGTGAATGTGGTGGTAAGCTCCCAGTTGCTCCTCGCTCAGGCGGGGCAGCTCTTGCAAGTTTGCGCCCAGTTCGGCAAACCGGTTAATCTCGCGTTTGTAGGTCTCCAGCATGCCGCGTTGGCGGGCTGCCAGGAGCACCGCGTCGGTGGCGTCGGCTCGCTTGAGCAAGTCGGCCTTGAGCACTTCTTTCACGGGCTTGCTCTTCTGAAGCCACCCCGAGAGGTCGAGGTAGGCCATGAGCAGCGACTCTTGCTTGCGGGCGCGGCGCACTTGGTCAAAGAAGCCGTGCAGCGCCTGCTCGTCGTCACGGCTACAGGTGAGTCGCACGCAGGTTTCGGTTTTGGGGCGGTAGTTGTCAATCACTCGCTCCGAGACGTGGATAGCGCCCATTTCGAGCATTTTGCTCACGATGCTTTCCACGTTCTTGAAGCCTGTGGAGCGGGTGATGTCGGTGATTTGCACGCGCCCGCGTTGCTTGGCGTAGTCAAGAATGCACCTGGCTCGGTCGTTGAGTTGGCTCGGCTCGCTCTCTTCAAAGTCGGGATTCACGCTGATGAAGGTCTCGCTTTCCACTTTCAGGCCGCTCGGCAGCGCCGCTTTGTAGACTTCTCCAGTCGAGCACAGGTAGTAGTCGGCGAGCCACTGCCAGAATTTGAGTTGCGGGTGGCGCAGAATGGGGGCTGTGTCGAGCAAGGAAAGCAGCTCCTTGACGCGGTAGCCTTTGGGTTCCTGGTCATGGATAGATTCCACGATAGCGGTATATATTTTCTTGCGACCAAAAGGCACAAGGACACGGCATCCCACCTTGATGGCGGTCAGCATCTCGTCGGGAATGCGATAGGTGTAGGTGCCTTGGATGGCGAGTGGCAGCAAAACTTCGGCAAATTGACTCATGACAATGATTTTTGCGGCGATAACAGGTAGCGCCTATAGATTTCATGCTCTTTGAGTGCGGTTTTCTCCCAGTAGCACTGTTCGGGCACTTCTTGCTTCACCTTCCCCGCAAGCATCTCTTCGGCTCTGGCGGCAAGCCGTTCCACAAAGTGGTCGTTGAGCTCAAAGCAATTTTCCTTGCCGATGGCCTCGGCTGTACCCGCCACCTGTGACGCCACCACATTGGCTCCGCAGGCCATGGCCTCGATGGTGACCAATGGAAGTCCCTCGCGTTGGCTGGGCAGCACCAGCACGTCGATGCAGTTCATCAGCCTGGGCATCGCTTCGGGCGCTTGCTTGCCCCACACGTGGCAGTCGGGGCCGCTTTGCCCTAATGCGGCTTTGGTATCCTGGTGCAAACTTCCGTCGCCGATGGCCCAAAACTGGATGTCGCCGTGGTGCTTCTTGCCGATGGCACTGAAGATCGCGGGCAAAAGCTGCACGTTTTTCACAGGCTCGAATCGGCCAACGTAAGCCACCACTTTGCAGCGGCTGGCGCCCATGGATGCCCGTAGGGCTTTGCGTTGCTCCGTTTCGTAGCGGTGGAAGTCTGGGCTCACCCCATTGTAGAGCACGTCACATGCGAAACGGCCGGTCAGGTTGCGGGCGCAATCTGCCAAGCTGTGGCTCACAAAGAAATTGCAGGTGGCAGAGTGGAGCAGCCCAATGGTGAGGCCGCGCACCATCTTGTCGTTGATGGGGTCGGTGTAGATGCTGGCGCCGTGCCAGGTAATGAACCAAGGCATGCCAAAGGCGGCCGAGGCGGCTTGTGCCGCCAGCGCCGCTAAGCGGTCGTGAGCCGAGACGATGCTGTAGCCCTTGAGCTGCATCGCCAGCGACTTGAACTGGGACATCATCACATGAGGCTTGCCCCCGAGCAGGCGGTGGCTGAGCGAGTCGCGCCACGAGCGGCTCACCCACCACATCTTCACGGGCACGCCACCCATGACCACTTGCTGTGGCCTGTGGCTGGCGGGAGCGCTGTGTGGGCGCAACCGGCACAAGCCTTGGTCATAGACCTGGATCATGAATACATCGATGGCATAGGGAGCGAGAGCCTGGAGGTGCTTCACGCGGTTGATGACCGCATTCAACACGCCCATGCGGTAGTCGATGTTCCCTTCAAAAATGACGGCTATTCTTTTCATTGTTTTGGCAGTCGTTGCTGATTGCACCCTGCAAATTTACGGCTAAATTCTCACAATCCCAATCCCCTCAACGCAAAAAAAGCGACCGAAACCTCTCGATTCCGGTCGCTGTTGTGGCGGAGGCCAGACTCGAACTGACGACCTTTGGGTTATGAGCCCAACGAGCTACCACTGCTCCACTCCGCGATTTGCACTGCAAAGGTACAATAATTTTTGATGCTTGTCAAGGGTTTGTGGCCCAAAAATGTGTTCTATAGCAGTGTTTTAACATTTATTTGTAAAAATAAGGTCATTTTTAGCATCAGATGGTGGCTTAGGGTGGGCAGCAAGGCTCACGGTGAAAGGGCAGCAATAAAAAAACCGAATAATTTCTTTATTCGCTCAAAGTTGCGTAAATTTGCGCTAACAAAACTTTTTCACATCAAACTTTATACACATTATATTATTATGGCAAATACTCCTGAGTTTAAGTATGCTCCCATGTTCCAAGTTGGGAAAGACGATACCGAGTACCGCCTGTTAAGCACCAAGGGTGTGAGTACCGCAACCTTTGAGGGCCGTGAAATCCTGAAAGTAACCCCCGAAGCGCTCACGCTGCTCAGTGAGCAGGCCTTCCATGACGCCGAGTTCATGCTGCGCCGCGCCCACAATGAGCAAGTGGCCGCCATCCTCAAGGATCCCGAGGCCTCGGAGAACGATAAGTATGTGGCTTTGCAGTTCCTGCGCAATGCCGAGACTGCCGTGAAGGGGGTGCTGCCCTTCTGCCAAGACACCGGGACCGCTATCATTCATGCCGAAAAGGGGCAGCAGGTGTGGACGGGCTTTTGCGATGAGGAAGCCCTTGCGCGAGGCGTTTACAACACGTTCACCCAAGACAACCTGCGCTACTCGCAAAATGCGCCACTCAACATGTACGACGAGGTGAACACCAAGTGCAACCTTCCGGCTCAAATCGACATCGAGGCCACCGAGGGGGCCGAGTACCGCTTTGTCATGGTGGCCAAGGGTGGAGGCTCTGCCAACAAGACCTATTTCTACCCCATGACCAAGGCCACGATTCAAAACGAGGACACCTTGCTGCCATTCCTCGTGGAGAAGATGAAGAGCCTGGGCACGGCAGCCTGCCCCCCCTATCACATCGCATTTGTGATTGGCGGCACCAGCGCCGAGAAGAACTTGCTCACGGTGAAGTTAGCCTCTATCAAGTATTACGACAACCTGCCCACAACGGGCGATGAGACGGGGCGTGCCTTCCGTGACATCGACTTGGAGGGCAAGCTGCTTGCCCAGGCGCGCAAGATTGGCTTGGGCGCGCAGTTCGGTGGCAAGGCGCTGGCCCACGACATTCGCGTGGTGCGCTTGCCGCGCCACGGCGCGAGCTGCCCCATCGGCATGGGCGTGAGTTGCTCGGCCGACCGCAACATCAAGGCAAAAATCAATAAAGACGGCATTTGGCTCGAGAAAATGGACACCAATCCGGGCGAACTTATTCCTGCCGAGCTCCGGCAGCCTGGCGAGGGCTCCAGTGGGGTGAGCATCGACCTCGACAAGGGCATCGATGCCGCGCGGGAGCAATTGAGCAAGTACCCCGTGAGCACGCGCGTGAACCTCAAAGGCACGATTATCGTGGCTCGCGACATTGCGCACGCCAAACTCAAGGCTCGCCTCGATGCTGGCGAGGGCATGCCCCAGTATTTCAAAGATTATCCCATCTTGTATGCCGGACCGGCCAAGACTCCCGAGGGCTACCCTTGCGGATCGATGGGCCCCACCACGGCCAACCGCATGGATCCCTACGTGGACGAGTTCCAGGAGCATGGGGCGTCGCTCGTGATGATTGCCAAGGGCAACCGCACCCAGGCTGTGACCGACGCTTGCCAAAAGCACGGCGGCTTCTACCTGGGCACCATTGGCGGTGTGGCGGCAGTGTTGTCGCAAGACAGCATCAAGAGCATCGAGTGTGTGGAATATCCCGAGTTGGGCATGGAGGCCATTTGGAAAATCACGGTTGAGAATTTCCCGGCTTTCATTCTCGTTGACGACAAGGGCAACGATTTCTTCAAGACCATCGGCAGCAACTGCCCTTGCAAGAAATCATGATGATGACGTGCCGGGGGAGGTGGGGCTTGCGATTGAAGTCAAGCCCACCCGGCACGAGTGAAAAAGTCCCGGTCTTGAAAAAGCGCCGGGACTTCCTGTCTTGCTCTCATCGCTGCCTTCAAGTGGCGCTTAGGCGCCAGGCGCGGGGCTAAGGCTGCTTGGCGCTCGCCGCCAAGGCTTGCCACAGAGGGTCGTCGGGCACGGGAGCCGTGATGTCGATGTCGAGGTGCGACACCGGGTGCTCAAAGTGGATGCGGTGGCTCTGCAGCGAGATGCCGCCACCGGGGTTGCTGCGCTTTGCGCCATACTTGAGGTCGCCCTTGATGGGGCAGCCGATGTGGCCGAGCATCGTGCGGATCTGGTGCTTGCGTCCTGTCATCAAGTCGATTTCAAGCAAGTAGTAGCGCTCGCTTTGCCCAATGATGGCATACTTGAGCATCGACTTTTGCGCCCCCGGCACAGGAGTCGAGGAGCACAGCGTGCGGTTGCCCTGCTCGATGGGAGTGAGGTAGCACGTGAGCGTGTCACTTTCCCGTGGAGGCTGGTTTTGCACGATGGCCCAGTAGGTCTTGTGCACGGCACCACTGCGAAACAGCGCGTTCATGCGCTCCAGCCCCTTGCTCGTGCGCGCGAACACCACTAAGCCGCTCGTGGGCCGGTCGATGCGGTGTATCACTCCGCAAAACACACTGCCCGGCTTGTTGTATTTTTCCTTGATATAGCGCTTCACCATGCCCAAGAGCGGCTCGTCGCCCGTGCGGTCGCCCTGCACGATTTCTCCACAAGCCTTGTTGACGATGATGATGTGATTGTCTTCGTAGACGACTTCCATAATTGCTCCACCTTAAATAATAATAGCGCAAAATTAGCGTTTTTCTCGCAAGCAGGCAAGCCTGCATCCAGGGATTTCGCAATTTCCTTGCCTGTTTTGCGCTCTGGGGCTCAATTCGGCGTAGATTTGTTTTTTTGACGAAATTCCCAATTTTAACAATAAAAATTAGTGTATACGAAAATTTTTTATTTTCTTTGCACTGCAATTTGTAATGAGTTGTTAATAGACTGAAAGACTAAAGACAAGTGTTATAGGGAAACGGTTACGCTTTTCTGTTTTTTGACACGAAGCGTTGCGCAGCCCTTATCTTGCTTGTGATTATCTTTTTGGCTTTATTTTTGAAGTGCTTGAACAACATGTGTAAATATAAAAATTAATCAGTACTTATGAGTTTAAAGAAGTTACTCTTGCTGATGGTTTTGTCATTATCGTCACTGGCCATGATTGCGCAAATCAAGGTGAGTGGTGTGGTCATTGACGAAACTAATCAGCCTGTGATCGGGGCTACGGTTGCTCAGAAAGGCAAACCTGGCAACGGTGTCGCTACCGATGTTAATGGTAAGTTCACTTTGACAGTTCCCAACGGGTCATCCATTATGGTGACTTATGTGGGCTACGAGACCGCCGAAGTGGCCGCCAAGTCTGGAACCTTAAAGATTCAAATCAAGCCGAAAGGCGAACAGTTAGAGGAAGTGGTCGTGACCGGTTACCAAAAGGTCGACAAGCGACTCTTCTCCGGCTCAACGGCAAGCCTTCAGGGCGACAAGACCAAGCTCTCGGGTGTGGCCGACATTTCCCGCGGTCTTGAAGGACGCGCCGCCGGTGTGCAGGTGTCGAACGTCTCTGGTACGTTTGGTACAGCGCCTAAAATCCGCGTGCGTGGCGCCACCTCCATCTATGGCTCGTCGAAGCCGTTGTGGGTGGTCGATGGCGTGATTCTCGAGGACAATGTCGAAATCAGTGCCGACGACCTGTCGAGTGGTGATGCCACCACCTTGATTGCCAGCGCTGTGGCTGGCTTGAATGCCGACGATATCGCCAGCTTCAACATCTTGAAGGACGGCTCTGCAACTTCTATCTATGGTGCTAAGGCCAATGCCGGTGTGATTGTGATCACGACAAAGACCGGTCGCAAAGGACACACCTCTATTAATTATACCGGTGAGTTCACCTATCGCTTGAAGCCCAGCTATAACGAGTTTAACATTTGTAACTCGCAAGAGCAGATGAGTATCAACAAGGAAATGGAGCAAAAGGGATGGCTTGAGTTTGCCAACCTGGCCAATGGCTCGTCATCGGGCGTGTATGGCACGATGTACAAGCTCATCAACACCTACGACCCCGCAACGGGCAAGTTTGGCTTGGAGAACACCACCAAGGCTAAAAACGCTTATCTGCGTCAAGCCGAGATGCGCAACACCGACTGGTTCGATTTGATGTTCAACAACAATATCATGCAAAACCACGCCCTGAGCGTCTCCGGCGGTACCGACAAGGGCTCGTTCTATACCTCGGTATCCTTGCTGCAAGACCCAGGATGGTATCGCGACAGCCACGTTGAGCGCTATACCTTCAACTCTAATGCAATCTACAACCTGACCGACCGCATCAAGGTGAAAATCTTGAACAGCGACTCCTACCGCAAGCAAAAGGCGCCAGGCACCTTGAGCCAGGAGACCGATGTGGTGAGTGGTTCGGTGAGCCGTTCATTTGACATCAACCCCTATAGTTATGCCATGAACACCTCGCGCACCTCCGACCCTAACGCCATCTACACGCGCAACTTTACCAGTTTCAATATTTTCCATGAGCTCGACAACAACTACATCGATGTGGCTGTCTCCGACCTCAAGTTCCAAGGCGAGCTTGAGTACAAGCCCATCATGAAGCAAAACCAGAGCTGGGAAATTAGGGGCTTGGCATCCTATCGCTACAACATGTCAGAGCAAAACCACTACGTGCTCGACAACAGTAACCAAGCCGAGGCCTATCGCGCAGGTGTGATGCCCGAGAATGCCATCATCCGCTCAAGCAACTCTTACCTTTATACCGACCCCGACAACCCCAATTCACTTCCTGAAACGGTGCTGCCCAAGGGTGGTATGCTCTTCTACAGCAAGAACTCGCTCACGCAAATCGACTTCCGCCTGACCACAACCTACTCGCAGAACTGGAACCGCATCCATGCCATCACCTTGTTTGGCGGTATGGAGACCAGCCGTGTCGACCGCTACTATCAGGCGTTCGAGGGCTGGGGCATTTGCTACAACAATGGCAATCTCCCCTTCACCGACTACAAGCTCTTCAAGCAGATGCAAGAGGAAAACGGCGCTTACTTTGCCGATAACCGCGGGCACCGTCGCAACATGGCCTATTTCGCTAACGCCAACTACATCTTCAAGGATCGCTACGTGATCAACGGAACAGTCCGTTACGAGGGCTCGAACCTCATGGGTAGAACCACGCAAAGCCGCTGGCTGCCTACATGGAACATTTCGGGTGTGTGGCTCATGCACGAGGAGCCTTGGTTCATCCAGAGCAACCTCAACAAGAGGGGTATCCTCACCTATGCCAAGTTCCACACCAGTTACTCGCTCACGGGCGAGAGCGGCCCTGCCAGCTTGGCCAATGCCGAGGCGCTTTATTACTCAACCCGCCCTTGGCGTCAAGAGACCAAGCAGTCTGAGATTGGCCTTGAACTGCAATCGCTGGCCAACGAAAACCTCACCTACGAGAAGAAGCACGAGCTTGATTTAGGGACTAGCTTAGGTTTCGCACGCAACCGCATCAACTTGGAGTTTGCGTGGTACAAGCGTAACAACTACGACCTGATTGGACGCGTGTTCACCCAGGGCGTGGGCGGTATCACCGAGAAATTCGCCAATGTCGCCGAGATGAAGTCACATGGTGTGGAGTTCACCTTGACCACCAACAACTTCGTGCCGAAAAGCGAGGGCGGCTTCGCATGGACAACCGACTTGACGTTCTCTTACAACAAGACGAAAATCACCAAGCTCATGGCGCGCTCGCGCGTGATCGACCTCGTGCCTGGCAATGGCTTCGCATTGGTCGATTATCCTCACCGTGCCATTTTCTCCTACCAGTTTGTGGGCTTGAATGACCATGGTATTCCTCAAGTCATCAACGAAGCAGGCAAAGTGACCACCAGCGACATCAACTTCCAGGAATTTGAGCGACTGGGACACCTCGTCTATGAGGGTCCTGTGGACCCGACCATCAGTGGCGGTTTCGGCAACAACTTCTCGTGGAAGGGCTTGCACTTGAACGTGTTCATGACCTACTCGGGAGGCAACCACTTGCGTCTCACCCCCACCTTCGCATCGGCCTACAGCGACATGAAGGCCATGCCCAAGGAGTTCAAAAACCGTTGGGTGATGCCAGGTGACGAGGCCTATACCAACATTCCTGCCATCGCTTCGCGTCGCCAAGTCTACGAAGACCCATATCTGGGCTATGCCTACAATGCCTACAACTACTCGACCGCTCGCATCGCCAAGGGTGACTTCATTCGCCTGAAAGAGGTGTCGCTCACCTACGACATGCCCAAGTCATTCCTCCACTTCCTGCGCCTGAACAGTTGCTCGCTCAAACTGGCAGCCACCAACATTTGCCTGCTCTATGCCGACAAGAAACTGAACGGTCAAGATCCCGAGTACTTCAACAGTGGTGGTGTCGCATCGCCGAACCCACGACAAATGACGTTTACCGTGAGATTTGGTCTTTAATATTGAAACTATAAATAGAAGGAAAACAATGAAGAAAATTAAATATCTATCATTATTGGCAGTGGCTGCCTTGCTCTCGCTGTCATCTTGCGATGATTTCCTTGATGTGACACCAGACTCGCGCGTCTATCTGAACACCGTTGAGCAGTTGCGTCAAGTGCTGGTGACGGCCTACATGAGCAGTAACTACGCTGTGCCTTGTGAGCTCTCATCAGATAATGTGGTCGATAATGCCTCGCCCGACGAGAAATTCGCCCGCTACAACGTGAGCGGCTATTCGCAGGCCGACGACCAGCTCTTTGCTTTTGAGGATGTCAACAAGTCGACCGATAACGACTCCCCCTCGGGCACGTGGTCGAGCTGCTATGCTGCCATCGCGGCAGCCAATGCGGTCCTGGAGAAAGCCGAGGAATTTGAGAAAGCCGGGAAAACGGGCGATGGAGAGCTCGTTGGCGATGAATTGGCTAAGTTGCAAGCCGTGAAGGGCGAGGCCTATCTTATTCGCGCCTATCACTACTTTATCCTGTGCAACGTCTTCTGCCTGCCTTATCGCGGGCCGGAATTGAGCAAGTCGATCCCTGGCGTGCCCTACGTGACGAAACCTGAAACCACAGTGAAGCCCTCCTATGAGCGTGGAACACTGGCCACCGACTACGAGATGATAGAGGCCGACTTGCAGAAAGGCCTTGAGCTGGTGACCGACCTCTACTATGTGTCGCCCAAGTATCATTTCAACAAGGCCGCTGCCAATGCGTTTGCTGCCCGGTTCTATCTGTTCAAGCGCGACTATCCCAAGGTGGTCGAGTATGCGACAGCAGCGTTCAAGGGAAATGACCCCAAGACCATGCTGAACGATGTGTGGGCCAAAAAGGATTTCTATAATGGATTTGACATCTTCAAGTACGCCACCAGCACCGAGCGTGCCGGCAATATGATGCTCGTCTCTACCTACTCGTCGTGGTGGCGCCGCTTTGTCGCCAGCCAGCGCTACACGTGCAACCGCGATGCCATGCTGGCCACCATCTTGGGGCCAAGCCCCAGCTGGGAAGCCAACACCGTCACTTTCGTCAATGGCCTTTCAGGCTACATGAACCCTGCTTTCAGGCAATTCCTGTTTGGCGACCTTGACCATGGCTTGTATTTGGCACCCTATTGCCTTGAGCAGTTTGAGTACACCGACAAGCTGGCGGGCATCGGCTACACCCATTTCGTGCGTGCCGAGTTCACCAACGAGGAGACGCTCTTGTGCCGCGCCGAGGCCTATTTCTACCTGGGCGAAATCGAGAAAGGCTTCCAGGACATCAAGGCCATCGACGACAACTGGAAGAATAACCCCAACGCGACCTCAATTGTGGTCGACATCACACGCGAGAGGGTAGAGAAGTTCTACTCCAACGAGGACGACGGCCGCGGCAGGGGAGGACACCAGCACGGCATCATGAAGCCCATCCACATCGACGAGGTTTGCCCAAGCGCAACCTATCACGCCACGCCCGAAATCATGCCTTACCTGCAGTGGGTGCAGCACTATCGCCGCCTCGTCACCTTGCACAATGGCATGCGCTGGTTTGACATCAAGCGTCTTGGCCTGACGGTCACGCACAAGTATAGCGCTTTAGGCAAGACGGTGACGGTGGGCCTGGCCTCGAAGGACGGCACGTGGTACATGGATCCTCGCTATGCGATCCAGATTCCTGCCGAGGTCATATCGGCTGGTTTCGAACCCTCGACTCGTGAGTCAATTCCTCTGAGTATGGAAATGTCGGCTCCCAAGCCAAACTTCGATAGTTGGGTGAAAGATGCTGGTAAAACTGTTGACCAATAAAATTTAACGGATTAAGAAAATGAAATCATTCAAATATTATATTTCATCGTTTTTGCTCATAGGCGCAGCCGCAATGACGTTCTCCTCCTGTAGCGATGACAACTTGGGCAAAACCATTTTCCCTGATACGGACGAAAAGCTCGACCCCGCCTCGGCCACCTATAAACTCGACAAGTGGTGCATTGAGAACTACCGTACGCCTTATAATATGGAGTTCTTGTACAAAATGAAGGACATCAGCACCAACATGAACTATAACCTGGTGCCCGCCGATTATGCCAAAGCCCGCGACTTGGCGCTGCTCTGCAAGTACTTGTGGATCGATGCCTACAAGACGGTGGCGCAAGACCACGATCAGTTCCTCAAGGCCAATGCGCCTCGTGTGATTCACGTCATTGGCTCGCCCGCCTATCAAAACAACCAAATCATGGTAGGTCTTGCCGAGGGTGGTGTGAAAATATCGCTCTACAACATCAACAACCTGGACGTGAGCAATGCGGAAGCGCTCAACGAGCTTTGCTTCCACACCATGCACCATGAGTTCACCCACGTGCTGCACCAGAAGAAAACCTATCCCAACACGTTCAACTTGCTGTCGAACACCAAGTATGATGCTTCAACGTGGGCCTCACGCAACTCAGGCGAGATGCGCTCGCTCGGTTTTGTGACCCCCTATGCCGCATCGGCCTATCGCGAGGACTTTGCCGAGGTCACCTCGACCTACATTTGCTCCGACGACGCAACTTGGGCTAAAATCCTTGACGATGCCAAGCGCGGATGGGAGCAGGAACCCATGACCAAGAAGTGGTTCACCTATTTCTTCTACAAGAACAACAAGGCCGCCGAGGGCAGCCGCTCGCTCGCCGCTGAGAACGAGGTGATCGACTACATCACGCCCGATAGCGACACCGTGAAGGTGAAATGTGACCCCATTACTAAGAGGGTGCTCTATCCCGCAGCGGCCAACCTGGAGTACTACAAGACGACCGCCAAGGTCATCAAGCAAGACGATGGCACGTTCTTGGACGCCAACGGCCGCCGCGTCGACGGCGATGGCTATTTCTTGGATGAGAGCAACAGTCGCATCGCCATTCCTTTGCTGGTCTATGACATCGAGGACAAGGACGAGGTTGACGGCCCAAGCATTATTACTCAGAAATTGGATATTATCAAAGGCTGGTTCATGGATAGCTGGAAAATCGACCTCGACGCGCTTCGCCAGGAGGTGCTCAAGCGCGAGAAGGACTATGACATCAATGCCTTGCGCCAGGAAATTGAGAATATTCAATAACACATGATTCTACTTCTAATTTTAATTGAAAAACGACTATGAAGAGATTTTTTAATATATCGGCGCTGGCGTTGCTGCTCATGGGGCTTGCGCTCACGTCGTGCCTCAAGCATGAGGAAGATGACATCTTCCCCAACAGTGCTGCCGAGCGACTGGAAAACTCAATCGCTGACTATAGCGATATTTTGACCCAAAAAGGAGGCAAGTGGGAACTCCAGTACTTTACCACCGACAAGGAAAAGGGCTACGTCTACCTGTTTACCTTCAATAAGGATGGCTCGGTCGTCATCTCGGGCCAGAACGACTATATCGGCAAAGTGAAGAGCGGAAGCCCCGACTCGCACGACATCGTCTTTGGCAGCGAGAAATCGTTGTGGGAAGTGATTGCCGACAATGGCCCCGTGCTCTCGCTCAATTCCTATAATTCCATCTTCCACGGCTTTGCCGACCCGGCCCCGCTTGATCAATTCGGCGATAGGGGAGAAGGTCACTTGGGCGACTACGAGTTCGACATCATGAAGTACTCGGGCGACACCTTGTATCTTCAAGGCAAGAAGCATGGCATTCGCATGATGATGACACGCTTGTCGAGCGAGCTCGACGACCGAACCTACATGGGCGAGGTCGTGGCAGCTACCGATAGCTTCTTCCATGCCAAAATCAGCAAGTCCTACATCAACTTGCCCAGTGGCTACCGTTACGTCATCAAAAATGGCGCCTCGATGGTGATGGACATTTATCCCGAGACGGGTGACTCGGTTATGGCCGTGTCGCACAACGCGCTCATCACGCATGATGGCTTCTCGTTCATGCGCCCCATCGAGATGCACGACTCAATCGGTGGCAAGGACTACAAGGTGCAGCACTTCGTGCGTCAAATCGACGGCACCTTGCTGTGTACCGACGACGGCAAGACGACCATCAATGCGGGACACCTGAGCGACGTGCTGCTCAATCCCAACAACTCTTGGTCATTCCGCTGGGGGGTATCCACCACAGGGGGAGTGTTCAATACGCTCAGTGATCAGATGGCTGCCGAATTGAAGCAATTCCGCACCACCACGTTGAAGGACATGTATTGGGCCTATAATGCAACCGAAAAGCGTTATGAGCTCTACAGTTATATCTCCTTTAAGAGAAAGAACAGGGTCGTGACCCAAACGCTGCCCATGCTCCTCGATGTGGAGCGCGTGAGCGACGATGCCGTCAGGCTGAAGGTGAACCTCTCCGACCCAGTCTATGACGATCTGGAAAATCACGGCAACTTTGTGAACGCTAAGGCTTACTATGACAACGTGGCGGCCTACAGGGCTGTCATCGACAAGATAAGCGCCACGACGTTCGCACTGACTGCTACCAACTTGCTCACCCCGCTCGATGTGAGGCTGGCTGACGCTGCCCAGGCGGGAGACTATGTGATGTGCAGGATTCGCTAAAAAAACAGAAAGGGTTGGGCGGATGCCGAGTGTTTCAAGCGTCTGCCCAGCCATTTCAAAATATGAGAAAACATTTACTACTCTTTTATTAACTTTTAATTTAAAAAACAATGATGAAAAAAAGTTTACTGTTTGCCGCTGCTGCACTCATGACGATTGCTACGGTGAGTGCCCAGTCGCGCGTGCAAAGGAGCTTTAGCGTGAAGAGCGTTGTGCCCGCCGCTTCAAGCCAGGTGGCGAAATTAGACCTTACCCCAAGCGTTGCAACGATGGCCACGTCAGCGCAGCGCGCTGCCCGCAAGGCTGCCCGCAAGGCCGAGACTCCCCTGAAAGCGCTTTACAACCGTCCTGCAGGATCGTTCTACCGCTCAATGGAAGCAGGTGGTGGCGCTTTTTATACCCCCATGTTCTATTGCCCGAATGGCCGTAACGTGACCTATCCTAACGCTTCTGCAGGTGCAACATCCTACACCTGGACCTGGGAGCAGTATGACGACACGCCTGGCGTGGACTCTTTCACAACGCGCACCAGCACTGAAAAGGACTTGGTGTATTACACCATGTACAACGAGAGCGAGTACGCTCCCACGCTCACCGCTTCTAATGGCGCTACAGAGGATTCCTATCAGTTGAATTCGCTGGTGTATGACGATAAAACCAAGCAAAACAAGCCTTATCAAGGCTTGGCTGGTTACACGTCCGATCCTCACGCCACAATGATGCAAGGGCAGCAGCCTATTGATGCCTACGTGACACCGAAGTTCTTCAGTGCAGGTACTCGCCAGGGCGGTACGAGAGGTGTTATTACCTACACGGGCGCACCCGATGCCGATGGTGGCAAGAATGGTTACTGGTTTGGTAAAAACTGGGGAGGCTACAATGGCATGGCACTCTATGTGGAGCAGCCTGAAAGCCGTTATGCGCTTCGCGCCATCAAAGTGTTCTATGCTTTCTACAGCGGTACGGGCGATGCTCCTATCACAGCCACGGTCTATGCCGCATCGAAGGCCGAGAACGACAGCCTGATTCTGGGCGATGTGATTGCCAAAGGCACGACAAACATGACGAAGGCTATGCCTAAGGAGGGTTTCCTCTCGATTCCTTTGACCGAAATGGATGACGAAACGGGTTTACCCTACGAAATCACGGCCGACATCAACCAGCCTATCGCCATCACCGTGACGGGCTACGACAATGCGGCCATTGATGCCTGGGCGATGTTAATCTCTCGCGACGAGCAAGACGAGGGTTACGGTCAGCACGGCTACATGCTGGGCGTTCGCAACGACTCCATCAAGGCTGCCTGGGGACTTCACAATTTCTTCAAGACATCGCTGGGCGTCACGGCTCCTACCATCTTCCTTGATGTAGAGTGGCCAGGTTTCGACTTCCTCTATTACAATCCTCAAACGGGTGAGAAAGTCGGCGAGAACCTCAACTTCCCCAAGGCTGGCGGTGAGGAAACCGTTGATTTCTTCTCAACGCACTCCAGCGACGAGTGGACGGTTGTGGACGAAAATGGCAATGAACTTCCTAAATGGCTCACCTATGAAGTGAGTGACTCGGTGGATGCCGCCACGGGAAATTTCACCCTTCACTCCTACCTCAAGCTCACTTGCGCAGCCAATGAGGGCGGCAATCGCGCTTGCAACGTGAAGATTAGCTTCCCTGGCGCACAGCAAATCATTCACTTGACCCAAGAGGGCAGCGGCCTGATTAAGGGCGACATCAATGGTGACGGCATCGTGAACGTGACCGACGTGACTGCTCTGATCAATGCCATTCTGGGTACCGATGAATATCCCAATGCGAACAAGGACTTGAACGCCGATGGCGTGGTGAACGTGACCGATGTGACCGCCCTGGTCAACCTTATCATAGAGGGCGAGAGCAAGTAAATGCCTTGTGCGATCAAATAAAGCAAGAAACTAATTCGTTTCTTGAATAATTTCAAGGGGCAGCTTCGATGGAGCTGCCCCTTGATTATGCGGTCTAACCCAATTTGTGCTGTAGTGGGGCTTGCAATGCGGAGGCTTGTGGAAACGAGCCGTCGGTCTGCACGGCGTTTAGTGATGCGCAAAAAAAAACGCAAGCACCCTTGAGTGAGGCACTTGCGTAGTGTGACCCATACAGGATTCAAACCTGTAACCTTCTGATCCGTAGTCAGACACTCTATTCAGTTGAGCTAATGGGCCAAAATAAAAATGAACGTCTTTTGCATCTAAAGGGGGTGTCCCCCCCTCGTTTGCGATTGCAAAGATACGCACTTTTTTTTGATTAGGCAATACTTTTTTGCGACTTTTTTCGATGAATTTTCACAACAGCCACAAAGCCAGTGCAAAAACGACTAAAATAACCGCTGCAATCACGGTGGGTTTCACCAGTGTTTCGTAGCGCACCATGTAGTATTGCTGGCGTGGAGGGTCAGCCTTGGCTGGCTTCTCGGTTGCGATGGCCATGCGGTGCTCGTCGATGGGCTCCATCGCCTGCTCTTTTTCCTGATATAGTGTAGCTTTCATAGTTCATAATGTTTGACTGGTGCAAAGATAGTGAATTTTAATGCGTTTGTCAAGAATTTCCGCTTGCTTTTCAGGGTGTTTTTGTAACTTTGTGACCGCATGGCACAAGAGATCTACTTGTTTAATCCCGACCACGATTTGGCATTGGCTCAAGGTGGCGATCACTATGTGGCGCCCCCTTGTGTGCGGCAGTTGCAGCATGACTTGTCGTCGCTGCCTGCTTCCTATGCTCCCCAAGGGGCAAGCGTGATGGAGTTAGGCCAACCGCTTCCCCAGCAGTGGCGCAGGGCCGTGTTTCGCCCGTGGGGCTGGAACCGGGTTGTGCGCAAGCGCCTCATCAGGATGGGTGCGCATCCTGAATCGCTGCCCAGTGAGGCGGCGCTTGACCGCTTTCGCAGGCTTTCTCACCGGCGCACGACGATTGACATTCATCGGCGCGTGAGCGAGCTTTTAGGCTGCCGCTTCACCGAGTTTCCCGTTGAGACTTTCACGGTTGCCGAGACAGTTCGCTTTGCGCGCGAGCACCCTGGTTGTTATGTGAAGTTGCCGTGGTCAGGAAGCGGCCGAGGGGTGATGCGCGTCGGCCAGGGGCAGGATAACGCGTTCTTTGAGCGCTGGGTGAGGGGCGGCTTGAGGCGGCAAGGCTCCTTGTTGTGCGAGGTGGGGGTGGAGCGGGTGATGGATTGCGCCATCGAGTTGGAGTGTCGTGGCGGCGTGCTCAAGTTTGTGGGCTACTCCATCTTCGAGAGTGATGCCCACCACCAGTATGCCCAAAGCCTTGTAGACACGCGGCAGGCGCTTCGCGCCCGCATTGTCGCTCTTTATCCCGGCTTCGACCAGGTGGTCGAGGCCGTGATGCAGGCCCTTGGCGAGTTGGTGTGCCGCTATTTACCCGATACCCACTTGGGGGTGGACATGCTGCTTTACAGCAGCGGTGGCGCAATCGGCATCAATCCTTGTGTCGAGCTCAACTTGCGCGCCACCATGGGGCTTGTGGCCGCGGCGCTCGGCGAGCGTGGGCGCGGGCCCGCCACGCTTCGCGTTCAGCGTCGCGAGGGGCGCTACGCCCTTGTTGTCGCCCCGTTGGAGCCCGCCCATTTTTCGTCTTTATGACCGAGAAATGCCCGCTTTTCGGAATTTGTTGAAAGGTTTTAGGGCAATTTGGAGTGAGGGTGTTGATTTTTTTTGTACTTTTATCCATCGAAACAACTTTAAAAGTATGATTATCGTCATGAATCGGAAAATCACCTTGATACTCACCAGCTTGTCACTCATCTTGTTAGTGGCGAGTTGCACCAAGAAAAAGAGCGCACAAAGCGCTGTCACCGCCCATGATGCGGTGTCGCTCACAAGCGTGAGAATGGGCGATACCATTCATTTTCGCTTGAGCAATGGCGACCTTTGCCAGGAACTGGTGGAGCTCTCGGCAACTTATCCTAAGTTTTACAAAGACAAGAAGGCGACCTTGACGCTCCAGAAACTCTATATCGCCACGGTGCTCGACGGCAACGACAGTTTGACTATCGACGAGGCGGTCAAAGAGTATGCGAAAAACGTTTTGAGCATGAACTTGCTCGATTCTGCCGCCGATGCCGCTGCGCTGGCCGAGAATGATGGAGTGACCGACAACATAATCATTTCCACCAACATCACGGCGGCCTACCACCAAAATGGAATCATCACCTTTTGCAAAGAAGAGATGATGAAGAAAAACGATGTGCCCGCCAAAAAGCACACTTATTTCAATTTTGACCTGGAGACGATGACACTTGTCGACTTGGGCATGTTCAACGAGGAGGCGCTGGGCAGCGTGTGCGACCTGCTCAAGGCTAAGCTCATGCAGCAGAACCATGTGCAGAGCGCCGACGCGTTGAGTGAACTGGGCTATTTCAATATTGATAACATGGGCGTGACCAGCAACTTTTGCTTCGAAGAGAGGGGAGTCACCTGGAGCTACTTGCCGCAGGAACTCACGGCCGATGCCAACTTAGAGCCGAAAATCACCATCGACTATGCCACGCTCAAGCAGTGGGCAAGCGAGCATTCGGTGCTCAAGCGCTTCTAACGCCGTCAATGCCAAAGAACGATGGAGACGATCATCAAATATTTCCCAGAGCTCAACCAGCAGCAACGCGACCAAATGGCCGTGCTGGAGCGACTTTATCCCGAGTGGAACGCAAAAATCAATGTGATTTCGCGCAAGGACATCGACAACTTAGAAGTTAATCACTTGCTTCACTCGTTAGGCATCGTGAAAATGCTGAAGTTCACGCCTGGCACGCGAGTGCTCGACTTGGGCACGGGGGGAGGGCTGCCCGGTCTCCCCCTGGCGGTCTATTCCCCCCAGGTCCAGTTTCACTTGGTTGACCGCATTGGCAAGAAACTCATGGTGGCGCAAGACATCGCCGGGCGGGCAGGCATTTCCAACATCACCGTCCAGCATGGCGACATCAAGGAAGTCAAGGGGCAGTTTGACTTTGTGGTGAGCCGGGCGGTGATGCCGTTAGGCGAGATGGTGCCGTTAGTGCGCCGCCTCATCAGCGCCGAGGGCTGGAATGCGCTTCCCAATGGGCTCATTTGCCTCAAGGGCGGCCAACTCGCCCAGGAATTGCGACCCTACAGGAACAAGGTGCTTGTCGACAGCCTCTCCAATTATTTCAGCGAGCCTTTTTTTGCCACCAAGCAAGTCGTTTATCTTCCCTTGTAATTTTTTTGAAGAACATGCAACTATCCCGATTAATTTGTAACCCATTTGAGGAGAATATTTATGTGCTGTGGAGCGATGTGACGCGCCATGCCGTCATCATCGACCCTGGCATGATGCGAGCCACTGAGCGGGAAATGCTCGCCAATTTCATTGCCGAGCGCGATTTAGAGGTGCAAGGTGTGCTGCTCACGCACTGCCACGTCGACCATGCCGCCTCGGCGCGGTGGGCGGCCACCAGCTTTGGCGTCAAGGTTTGTGCCAGTCCAGCCGAGGCACCCTTGGCACAGGCCATTGCGCTGCAAGCGCAACGTTTTGGCCTGAAACTCGACTTTCAACCGCTTGTGATTGACAAGGAGCTGCGCGAGGGCGATGTCATCAACCTTGACGACGCGGCTATCCAAGTGTTAGATACCCCCGGGCACACCCCTGGCGGGCTCACTTTCTATATCCCAAGCATGGCGCTTGCGATGACGGGCGACTCGATTTTCCGGGGAAGTGTGGGGCGCACCGACTTGCCGGGTGGCAACATGGAAACCCTGCTCGACAGCATCAGGCGCAAGATTCTCACCCTTCCTGCCAACACCACGCTTGCCCCCGGGCATGGCCCGGCAACCACGGTTGCCGACGAGGTGCGCTGTAATCCTTATCTTTAGGCAGCGCTTGCGCGCAGCCATGATGATGGCAGCAGAAATGATAGAATAAACGCCGGAATACTCGCTATTTTCATTTATTTATTGTATATTTGCAAGAAATAGAATAATAAACCTCAATTGATTTGACTGATGAAACGTTTTCTTGAGATATTAGGCGCACTCGCCGCCATCGTTTTGAGCGCTGCTTCATGCAGCCTCTTTGTGACTGAACCAGGCTATGACGAGATCGTGGAGTATGGCAGGCCTTACTATTATGGCGATGACACGTATTACTACTATAACAACGCCTATTACATGTCCTACTACGATGGGGGGTACTACCACATGCGCCGTTCGTCGGTGGTTCCGCCCAGCGGCGGCTACTGGGGTACCCAGATCAATAACAACACGACGATTATCAACAACAATACCACGGTGAACAACAACACGACCACGGTGAATGATTATAGCGATCACAGCACCACCATCAACAACGGTGGGCATGGTCGCCGCCCGGGAGGACACGGCAATGGCAATAAGGGCCGCGGCAACAGTGGCAACCGTCCCAGCGGCAACAGCGCTAATGATTATAGAGCCCTAAGTGAGCAAAATGTCAACGGAGGCAGGTTAGATTCTCGGGTCACCGCTCCTGGCAATGGCGGAACGCCCCATCCCGGCGCGCGTCCCGGTGATGCCTCTACTCGCCCAGGCAACGGCCGGTCAACCACTCCAAGGGGATCGGGCGTAAGGGTCACTCGCCGCCCCATTAATGGCCAGGTCGTGCGGCAGTCGAGCGGTGCGGCAAATGCCAATCGCGTCCAGCCACAGCAGTCTCGCCCTGCCGTCACCATGCCTCGCCGTCCATCCACGCCAGTGCAACGCCCATCCACGCCGACACCAGTGCAGCGCCCATCCACGTCAGTGCAGCGTCCCTCCACGCCGACAAGCACTCCAAGTCGAGCGGTGACCCGCCAGGCATCGACCAGCAACCAGGTGGTGAGAGACAACACTCGCCGTCCTGCTCCTCGCCGCCGTTAAAAAACGGGAACTTTTCGGGTGCGTCTATGTGCTTATCTGATAGAATATGTGTAATTTTGTGTGGCAATAGCATGAAAGATTGCCGATAACACAAAGAAAGTAAAATGGAAATTTACACAAAAGAAGAAGCGCAAGACAAAATCAATGCACTTGGGCAGGCAGGCAACCCGTTTGTCTTTATCATCAGTTATGACCAATCGAAAGCTTACGTTGAGGAGACTTCGGCATTAGATGCGGCAACGTGTATGTTCGCTTTCCCGCATTTTTGCAATATCCCCGACCATTTCTCGTGCAACAACAGCGCACCCGAATGGCGAATCACGCCACCCGACAGGGCGCGGTATGAAGCAAGCATCAACTTGGTGAAGCGCAACCAGGTTGCTGGAAATTGCCGCTTGGCCAATCTCACTTGCAAAGTCCCCATAGCGACCAATCTCACCATGCGCGACATTTTCCTGCGCTCCCAGGCACGCTATCGCTGCTGGGTGAAAGATGAGTTTGTGTGTTTCTCGCCCGAGATTTTTGTGCAGGTCCAGCAGGGCGTCATCCGCACTTTTCCCATGAAAGGCACTTTGGATGCCACCTTGCCCAATGCCGAGCGCACCCTGATGGAAAATCCCAAAGAAGTCGAGGAGCACGCTATGATTGTTGACCTCCTGAGCAGTGAGTTGGCGCAAGTGGCTCACGGGGTGCAGGTGGATCGCTATCGCTACATTGAGCACTTGACCACCAACAAAGGCGAGATTCTGCAAACCAGTTCGGAAATCAGCGGACACGTGTCAGACTACTATCAGTCGCACTTTGGCGAACTCCTTTACCGGCTGCTTCCTGCGGGTTCTATTGCGGGAGCGCCCAAACGCCAGACCGTCGACCTCATTCGGCAAGCCGAGGATTACGACCGAGGATTTTACACGGGCATCATGGGCTATTGCGCCAATGGGGAGTTGGACACAGCCGTGATGATTCGCTTCATCGACCAGGAAGACGGGCAGCTCTATTACAAAGCCGGTGGCGGCATCACTGCCCAAAGCAATAACGACGACGAATATCGAGAAGTTATCGAGAAAGTCTATGTGCCGATTTATTGAAACCATCAGGGTTGACGACGGCAAAATCGCCAATTTACCCTTTCATCTCCAGAGAATCAGAGACACGCGGATGCAGGTGTGGGGAGTGGCAGAAAGCATTGATGTGGAGACTTTGGCAAAGTCACTCGCCCCGATAAAGGGAACGGCAAAACTGCGCTTTGTCTACGATGCGACGCAAGTCTACGAACCCAGTTGCACGCCCTACACCAAGCGTGTGGTGAGGTCGTTGAAAGTGGTTGAGGACGAGCAAATCGCCTATGCGCTCAAGAGCGAGGACAGGCGCCGCTTGAATCAATTGCGCAACCGGCGTGGCGACTGCGACGAGATTCTGGTTGTGAAAAACGGGCACCTCACCGATACGTCTTATACCAATGTGGCTTTCTATGACGGCAAGCAATGGGTGACTCCCACCACGCCGCTATTGCCTGGCACGTGCCGTGCCAGGCTACTGGCGTCGCGGCGAATGGTTGAGCGAGACCTCACTCTCGACGACTTGCCACACTTCCAATCCATTGCCTTGATCAATGCCATGATGGACTTGGGAGAGACGGTCTTGCCTGTGGCAAGCATTCTCTGGTGAAAGGGTAGAGGTGAGCCTCGCCATGGGTGTTTCAATTATTTCACCAGCAATCGGGCGGCTTGATGACCGTCGATTTCCAGCAAGTATATCCCTGGAGCAAGGCCAGAGGTTGAGAACTGTCCGTTGTCGAGGGTCACGCGCTTGACTTTGCGCCCTTCAAGGCTGTAAAGCGTGCCGCGCGTGCCTTGGTTGCCCGTGACCGATACCATTGTTCCAGCATAGGCGGGATTAGGATAGATTGAGAGACCGTTCTTGTCGGCAGTGACCTCTTTCACGCCCGATTGCTTAAATTGGTAGACCAGCTCAATGCCCGGAATGTCGAGCGTGTAGGGCTGGCCGCTTTTGACATCTGCCAACTTAAAGTAGAGGTAAATAAACCCTAACGGATAGTTGCTCAAGTCAGAAGCGTCGCACCACTGCGCGGTGGGCAAGTTCACAGTGTAGCTGCCATCGGCGAGGCTGGGAACCTCAATCTCACTGATGATCTGTCGCTCGCGCGTGGTTTGCGTCGACAGGTTCACGCGTTTGACCGTGAGGTCGTGGGCGTTGAAGCGCACGCGTAGCGTGTCGGGAATCCCCCACAGCTGTATGCGCTTGGCGAGCTTGATATAGGGGTTGCGTGACGATGCGCCAGTGAAATGAATGCTCATGCCGTGGTCGAGCGTTGTCACGACCCGATTCTTGCCGCCACTTTGTGAAATGGTCCATGTCTCGGGATCGATAGGCTGGTTTTCAATAGTTGTGAGGGAGGCGGTTGGATTCTCGACGCGCACCGTGAGCGTGTCGTTGAACTGCTCGCCGATACCCGAAATCAAAGTGCGGCCGCTGCTGTGCGCGGTGACGATGCCGTCGTCTCCCACCGTGGCTATGCTGGGGTCGCTGCTCGTCCAGGACATGATGCCTGGGTCGAGAAGGTCTTGCCCCATCCCGCTGATGCCCAGTAGCTGGATCTCGTAGCGGTGATTGCTGTCGAGGGTCACGCTGTCGTCGCGCAGGGTTTTGTGGGCATTCATAATTTGGATGGGTTGCGTGGTGGTCACGCCATGATACTCGGCATAGAGGTTTCCCGATGCGGGCGTGCTTGAGGCAATGAAGTAACCCTCGCTGTCGAAATGCCCCACCTGCGGGTCGCACGTGCGTGTGCATCCTTCCACATTCCGGGTTTTGAGCACACCATATTGGTTATATCCCCAAATGGCAGGGTGCAGGCGTGCCGAGGTCGACACGTTGTAGCAGCGAGGCTCGAAATTGAGCATCCCGATGCTGTCGTCGGCTGGTGCTGTGGAGATGAGCAGGCAGCCATTGCCCACGGCGCGCGTGCTGCCGTCGCTTGGCGTGTTCACAATCTCATCGTTCACCACCATGCAGCTTGAGCCGCCTCCGTCAAGATTCACCGCATTCGCGGCGCCGAGCGCCTTGAAGATGCCCACTGCTTCCTTGAGGGTGATGCCAGTTGACTCGATGCTGCGCCCGTCGACGACCACGAAATACACCTTGGTGCTGTCGGCATTGAAGCCAATGCACGTGCGCGGGTGCCGATCGTTCCAGGTGTTCTCTTCGATAAAGTTGCGCATGATGATGTGGTTGCTGCCGCCAACCATCTCCTTGAAGCCTGGGTCATAGCCTTTCTGCGAGCGGAGCCACGCCTTGAGGTTGATGCTGATTTCATCGCCTGGGTGCAGGGCTTCGGCATAGTCGGCATGGTTGCCTTGCATCCACAAGATGGCTTTCCCCTCGGGGATGGCACACAGCCCAGCACCCTCAAACACGCTGTCGACCACGCCCTGCTCGGTGCTGTTGGCCAGCCACTTGAAGCTGTCGCTCTTGGGGGAGATGAGCGCCATTTTCCCGCCTCCTTGATTGAAGGTTCGCGGCCCGAAATCATTGGTGTAGAGCATCGTGGCATCGCCGCCAAGCTGCAACTTGTTCACCTTGGCAATGGGGATGACCGTTTCCCCGCAGGTGGCTGTTGCCGAGAAGTCGAAGAAGTCAATGTAGGGGCGCTTGTTATTGTCGAGCACAAAACTCGCCCGTCCTGTCGGGCTTTCCACGACTTTTCCGCGTGTGAGTTGGCCGCTCGTGGGCATGCCCACCTGGTTAGGTGGCGTAGTGGCAAAAAAGTCGCCATTGGTGGCTCCCACCACCTCATGTCCGGGTCTTGTGTTGCGGGCGACCATGCTGGTAGGGGTCTCGCCGCCAATGGTCTTGTCGCCGCCCATGCACGTTTCCATCGTGATGTAAGGGTTGGTCAAGTCCATCGTCATCACACTCACCTTGAGTGGCATGGCAGGCAAGTCGTATTTCCCGAATGTGACCCCAGGCCCTACGGGGTGGGGAAAGATGATGGTGTCTACATCGTAGGACACCCCATTAAGTGTCCACTGGTCTTTGGCCGATGCCGCGATGAGCGTCACCAGCACAATGCATATTGTGAGGAGAATTTTCTTCATGTTTTTTTATCGTGTTAGGTATAGATTATAAATTTAAAATAAAGGCAGGCTCTAAGGGAACTCAAAATGATGAAAGTTTTTAGAACCTGCCAAAATGAAAAGGACTCAATCTACATGCTTGACCCTCTTGCGATGAGCAAAGGCCAAGATTGAGGGCTATGCGCCAAGAATGAGGTTAATCAATGCCGTCACGTCGGTCACGTTCACAACGCCGTCACCGTTCATGTCCACATCGTCATAGTTAGCCGTACCCAGAATGGTGTTGATCAGGGCCGTCACGTCGGTCACGTTCACGATGCCGTCACCATTCACGTCGCCTTTCAGGCCAGGCTCTTCGCCCACTTTCTTGCCAATCTTGTAGACAGCCATGCCGTTGAAGCATTTGTAGGTGAACAGGGTCACGCACTCATCGCCGCCTTCTTGCCCGTATTCCACGTTTAAGCAGTGGATGCGAAGGCCGCCGTCGCTCGTTTTGCCCAGGCTGTCAGCAGGAATTTGCCAGTACTTCTGCATGCCTGAAAGGGTAGCGCCCTCGCCCAGCTCGCAGATGTTGGCCTGGCAGCCATGGCCGTTGCCGCTGTATTGGGCCTTGGAGTAGGCAATGAAGTTGTGCCCGTTGAGGCGGAATTCTGCCACACCGTTAGTCCCGGCTTCGGGCGTGAGTTCTTTGTCGACGCCATTGAACGAGTCGATGATGCTGCCCGTCAAGTCATAGATGGCTGGCGCGGAGTTGAAGCCGTCGATGTAGAAGAGTTCGCCGGCATACTTGCCCTCCTCGCTGTCGCCCAAAATCATGCGTGCGCAGGGAGCGTAACCCCATTGGGTCACTCCTTCGGGATAGAAATCGGTGATTTCAAGATAGGTGTCGCCATCAAAGCCACCTTCCCAGTCGCTGCCGCCCTGGTCGCAGTGCCAGCGGTAGACGGTGGCAACGCTTGCGCCCACGCTCATCACGTTGCACTCGGCCTGCTCGCGAGTGATGTCGCCCATCACGTCGGCATAGTCGGTGCGAGCCACGTTGTTGCCTTTCGCAAGCTCGGCCACGAGGGTGAGCTCGCCCGTCTCGGTGTTGAGCTGGTACAAGGGCAGCTTGTCAGACTTCTCGCTGCTGAATGAGGCAATCCAGATGTGCCCAAAGTTATCGGTGCCAATGCTGTTCACGCCTAAGAAGTTGCCAAATGGCATGCCATTGTAGGTGATGTCGAGCGTGGGCAGCTCACTTCCGTCGGCGGCGTTAAAGCGGTAGACGACGGCCGCCATAATGGTGTCGTTGCCCTGAATCACTTGTTTAGCTTCGGAGCGAGCCACATAAATCACGCCGTTGCTCATGACGGCGGTGCGGGCGCGCGTGTTGCAAACGTCCATCGTAGAGAAAGTGCTCGTGTGAACGCGGTCAAGAATCCATTGGTTCTTGATCTTGAAACCGTTCACGGGTTCATAGGTCTGGTTGTCGGTCACGGCAAAGGCACTTGCGGTCGCCATGATGCCCAAAACGGCAATAAGTAAATTTTTTTTCATGTTGTAAAGGATTGATGAGTTATTAATGCGTCGCAATCAAATTCATTTTATTGCTCAACAAAGTAAGTGAATAATTACGAAACAACAAAACTTTTTAGATAAATTTAAGATAAAAAAAAGATGGTAACACATGCTTTCGTCCATGGAGGGAAGTGCCTGTGTGCTGTAGTTAGATGGACAAGCGGCGCAGGGTTTGAAGCAGGTTGCGGTCAATGGGCTTCTCCTTCTTGATAGCCTTGCTGAAAGGAACATAAATGATATCCTCGTCGTCATCGCCTACCATCACGTTGCGTTGCCCCTCAAGGAGGGCATCGATGGCAGCGGCGCCCATGCGCGATGCCAGGATGCGGTCCTGTGCCGTGGGGTTGCCACCGCGTTGCAGGTGCCCCAAAATGGTCACGCGCACATCGTAGTTGGGAAACTCCTTGCGCACACGCTCTGCAAGCCCAATGGCACCGCCAGTGATGGGGCTTTCGGCCACCAGCACGATGCTGGAGTTCTTGCTCTTGCGGAAACCGTTTTGAATCAACTCGGCCAGCTGGTCGACTTCGGTTGAAATCTCAGGGATTATCGCAGCCTCGGCACCGCTGGCGATAGCGCCGTTGAGGGCAAGGAAGCCCGCGTCGCGCCCCATCACCTCAATGAAGAAGAGGCGCTCGTGGCTTGTGGCCGTGTCGCGAATGCGGTCCACGCACCACATGATGGTGTTCAGTGCCGTGTCGTAGCCAATGGTGTGGTCGGTGCCGTAGAGGTCATTGTCAATGGTGCCGGGGATGCCAATGATGGGCACGTCGTACTCGCTGGCAAAGCGGCGCGCGCCCGTGAGCGATCCGTCGCCGCCAATGACCACCAGGGCGCCAATATCGTTTTTCCGCATGTTCTCGTAGGCCTGGTCTAAACCCTCCTTGGTCTTGAATGCCTCGCAGCGGGCAGTCTTGAGAATGGTGCCGCCGTGATGAATGATATTGGACACGTTTTGCGACTTGAAGTCTACAATCTCGTTGTCGACAAGCCCTCTATAGCCACGATAAATTCCCTTTACCTTGAATCCGTTGAAAATTGCCGAGCGGGTAACGGCGCGGATTGCCGCATTCATGCCAGGGGCATCGCCGCCCGATGTGAGAATGCCGATTGTTTTGAATGATGCCATACTGCTATTGTGAATTGGATGTTAAATAAACGAAATAGTGATTGCTATATTTTGATTTGCAAATTTACTCATATTTTGCAAAAAAGCGCACGCCAGATGCTGAATATTCATGCCATTTTTACATCGCAAACTCAGTGAATTCCTCAAGGATTGATGCTCATTGCGTTGATATTGGTATGGTTACGTCTTTTTTTTTCGCGCTCTGCTTTTTGTGGAATTGAAAAGAAAATAGTAATTTTGGGCACGATGATGCTACACCGATTCACAGCCCGCGTTTCGGGCATTGAGCTCCCGCGGCAATTCACTTTCCCGTTTCACTACTCGCCCCATCCGCTTTGTGTCGAGGCCGCCAGCGAGGTCAGAGCCTGTGTGTCGGCTCGCCAAGCGTGGCGCGAGGAGTTGCAGCGTGGCAAGATGCTGGGCGTGCTCGTGGTGAGCGATGCCGCTGGCCAACTTGGCTTTTTGGCGGCATTCTCGGGAAACTTGTGTGGCAGCAACCAGTGGGACTACTTTGTGCCTCCTGTCTATGACTTGCTCGATCCCGATGGGGAGTTCAAGCGTGGCGAGGCCAAGATTACCAGCATCAACCACGCAATTGCCGCGATAGAGCGTGATGGCATGTTGCAGGCTCTCCAGCGGCAGGCCGATGCGGTGGTTGAGCGGCGCGACCGGGAATTGGCCGAGTGGAGGGCGTTCATGGCGCGCTCCAAGGCCAAGCGCGATGCCTTGCGCGGTCAAGGCGCCCTTTCGCCCGAGTTGGAGCAGGAACTCGTGGCCGAGAGCCAATACCAGAAAGCTCAGCTCAAGCGCCTCAAGCGGCACCATGAGGGGCTCATCGCTCCCCTCAATCGGCAACTGCAAGCGTGCCGCGACCGCATCGCCTTGCTCAAGCGGCAGCGCAAGGCCATGAGCGAGGCGTTGCAAGAACGCATCTTCCAACTCTTTGTCGTGTGCAATGCCCGAGGCGAGAAAAGAAACCTGATGGAGGTGTTTCGGCAATACTATGGCGAGAGCGTCTTGCCCCCGGCGGGAGCAGGGGAGTGCTGCGCGCCCAAGTTGTTGCAATATGCTTTCTTGAACGATTTGCGCCCTGTCGCTATGGCCGAGTTTTGGTGGGGAGAATCTCCCGAGGGCGAGGTGCGCCACGATGGCCACTATTATCCCGCTTGCTTGAGCAAGTGCCGCCCCATTTTGGCCTTCATGCTGCAAGGCCTTGATGTCGAGCCCAATCCGCTCGCTGCCGAGTGCCGCGACAAGCCGATTGAGGTCGTCTACGATGACGAGTGGATAGCCGTTGTGAACAAGCCTGCCGGATTGCTCACCACGCCTGGCAAGTTGCAGCGCGACTCGCTCTTGACCAGGCTCAAGGCACGGTTCACCCGCGCCACGGGGCCGCTGGCCGTGCACCGCCTTGACCAGATGACCTCGGGGCTTGTGCTGGTGGCAAAGACCAGCGAGACGTACAGAAGCCTGCAATGCCAGTTTGCCAGCCACAGCGTCAGGAAGCGCTACATCGCCCTGCTTGATGGGCTTGTCGCCCAGGAGCAAGGCTTCATCGACCTGCCGCTGTGTCTCGACATCAACGACCGTCCGCGCCAGAAGGTGAGTTTTCGGCATGGCAAGCGCGCCTTGACCCGGTGGGAGGTCATCTCGCGGGAAAAGGGGAAAACCCGCGTCGCGTTTTTCCCGGTTACGGGGCGCACCCACCAGTTGCGTGTCCACGCCTCTCACCCTCTGGGATTGAACGCCCCCATTGTGGGCGATATGCTCTACGGCACTGCGGCCAGCCGCCTCTATCTTCACGCCGAGGCGATCACCTTCACCCACCCCGTCACGAGAAAAGACCTTACTGTCGTGGCGCCAGCCCCTTTCTAACTTCGCCTCATGCCGAGAAATCCCTGCAAAACAACCAGCAAGTCCAATCAGGTCATCTATGCCAAAATCTATGCATTCTCTTTTTATTGGCGAAAATTTTCCTTTTTTCGCCAATAAAGTTGTATATTTGCAGGAAAGAATCAACCTTTTCTAACGATGGAAGTAATTGCCGAGAAAAAGAAATATGATTTTGACCGAGTGTTTCGGATCATCCTCACGGTCGCTCTTGTTGTGGCGGTCATCTACGTTGTCAATTACCTGAGTGGCATCCTTTTGCCGTTCTTGGTGGGCTGCCTGCTGGCCTACGTGCTGGAGCCTATTGTCAAGTTTATCCAGAGAATTTTGCATTTGAGTAATCGCATGATTCCGGCAGTCATCACCATGCTGCTTTTCTTAGGCTCCGTTTTCTTGGTCTTCTGCTTTCTTGTGCCCTATCTGATTGACGAGTTCGCCGAGATGGGCAAGTTGCTCACCTCCTACGCAACCCATGAGTTTTCTAAAACGGGAATACCGACAGAAGTGCAGCGGTTTATCAATGGGTACTTGAATCCCGACACGATCAAGCACTTGTTCTCACAGGAGCAATGGATGAAGATTGCCAAGGGCGTGATGAGCGGTACCTGGACGGTTGTCGATGGCACGCTGAGCGTGGTGATGGGCATCCTCTCTTTCTTGATGGCGCTGCTCTACATGTTTTTTGTCATGATTGATTACGATAAAATTTCACATGCCTTCAAGAGTGCGGTGCCCCGCTCCTATCGCCGCATGACTTTCCGCATTTTTCAAGACGTGACCAACACGATGAGCAGGTACTTTCGCGGGCAGGCTCTCGTCTCGTTTTTCGTGGGGATTATTTTTGCCATCGGTTTCCTCATCATGGGTTTGCCCATGGCCATCGTGTTTGGCTTGTCGATTGGGGTGATGAACATGGTTCCCTATCTCCAGCTCATTTCCATCCCGTTTGCCGCTTTCCTGTGCCTGGTGCAAAGCGTCAACACGGGTGGGGCGTTCCTTCCCCTGTTCGGGTGGGTGATTGTGGTTTATTGCGTGTGTCAATTGATTCAGGACATGGTGCTTGTGCCTGCCATCATGAAGCAGCAGATGGGCTTGCGGCCCGCCATCATCTTCTTGGCGCTATCGGTTTGGGGCTACGTGTTGGGATTTATCGGCTTGATTGTGGCGCTGCCGCTCACCACGCTGCTTATCTCCTATTATAGCGAGTTTGTGCTCCATACGCCCAATCCGCTTTACAAGAATACCGCAAAGGCCGGCATGAAGAAGAAAGGAAGCGGGCAGGCCGCCAAGGGATGAGAACGCTCGTGGTCATCACCGGCCCCACGGGAGTGGGGAAGACGGCAGCCGCCATCGAGGTGGCGCGCCACTTGGGCTGTGACATCATCAATGCCGACTCGCGGCAGGTTTTTCAAGGCATTCCCATCGGCACAGCCGCCCCCACGCCGCGTGAGCAAGCGCTCGCGAGGCATCATTTTGTGCAATTCAAAAGGCTGGATGAGTATTACAGCGCGGCGCAGTTTGAACACGACGTGATGGCGCTGCTGCCCTCGCTGTGGGAAAAAGGCGACTATGCGGTCATGTGCGGCGGGTCGATGATGTATATTGATGCCGTGTGCAAGGGCATTGATTTCATGCCCGACGTGAGCGATGAGGTCCGGCAGGCTGTCAAGCAAGATTATCGCCAGCACGGATTGGGTTTCATGTTGGAGCAATTGCAGCGCCTTGACCCTGAATATTTTGAGCTTGTCGACCGCAAGAACCCTAAGCGAGTCGTGCACGCTGTGGAAGTGTGCCGCCAGGCTGGAGTGCCCTATTCGTCATGGCGCAAGGGGACGGTCAAGCATCGGCCTTTCGGGCTTGTCAAAATCGGCTTGAATCTTGACCGCCCCTTGCTGTTTGAGCGCATCAACGCCCGGGTCGACCGCATGCTGGAGCAAGGGCTGGAGCAAGAGGCGCGCAGGGTGTATCGGTGGCGTCATCTTAATGCGCTCAACACCGTGGGCTACAAGGAGATGTTTGCCTATTTCGAGGGTGTGATGGACCGTGTGACGGCTTGCGATCGCATCAAGAAAAACACGCGAGTCTATGCCAAGAAGCAACTCACGTGGCTTGCCCGCGACGCGACCGTCAAGTGGTGTCGGCCGGCCGAGGCGTTAGCCACCGTTTTGGCCGCAATTGGCATGGAAGATTGAGAAATTCACCTTGCCGTAGACGCGCTGCTGGTAGAAGTGCGGCAGGGCAGCGAAATTGTAGTTCTTGCTGTGTTCCACGATGATGATGGTATCGTCCTTGAGCATCAGGGAGTCAAGCAGCAGTTGCGGGATGTCGGCCAGGTTGGGCAGGTCGTAGGGCGGATCGGCAAAGATGAGGTCATACTTCTGCTTGCAGGTGGTGATGAACCTGAACACGTCGCCTTTCACTTGCACGAGGTTTTCCTCGTGAAGTTCCTCTTTCACTTTCTTGATGAAGTTGTATTGCGTGGAGGCTTTCTCCACGCTCGTGACCATGGAGCAGCCCCGCGAAAGGAACTCAAAACTCATGGCGCCCGTGCCCGAGAAGAGGTCGAGGGCGGTCAGCCCCTCAAAGTCTACCCAGTTGCTCAACACGTTGAAGATGTTTTCGCGAGCCATGTCGGTTGTGGGGCGGGCGGTGATATTGGTGGGCACTTGGAAGCGCCGTCGCCCATATTTTCCACTAATTATTCGCATAGGGCAAGTAAGATTAATTCCAGCGGGGCGTTCATCGCGTCTTGGCCAATTTGCAATGCCGCGGCTGGAATAATGGCGGGCATCACGTAGCTCACGTATTTTCGCAACTCGGGCATCACCTTGTCGCGCAGGGGTTTGCTACCGGTCAAGAGCAGCTCGTCGCGTTTCACGTCGAGACCGAAGGTCTTGAAGGCGTGCAAGGCAAAGTAGATGGCATCTTGTGGCGTTGGGGTGGGATAGGTGTTGGCCATCACAAGCCCTTCCTGGCTTTTTGTCATCACCAAGTCGGTGCTGTCGTCTCTGAGGTGGAGGTGCAGGCAGGCGACCTCGCGGCCCTCGTCTTGGTGCTTGTAGTACTCCATGAGCGGGTACAGGTGGTGCAGGATGGGCGGCATGTCAAAGGTACGCTCTAAAAATCCCAACACGCCTCGGGGTAATTCAAATCCCACGCTCACCCCGCAACATGGAAGCGAGCACAGGGCGAAGTCGCCCTCCCGATGGGGAAAGGCCGTGTCGAAAGCCTCGATGGCATCGTCAGGGTGCTTGAACTCGGGCGGGAGCACGATAAAGCGCTCCGAGTGAGCCAAGATGCGCACCTGGCGGTACTCGTTGAGCAGCAGCGGATTGTCGTAGATGGCATTCTCCAAGGCCTTGAGGTAGCCGCCTGCCGTGAAATCCAGGGGAATCTCGCCCGCGTTCAACGAGTTTTCCTCGTCGATGTCGTAGAGCATGTATTGCACCGCCTTGGGAGCGAGCGCCAGCTCTAACGTCCAGTACTCGGGGTGCTGGATGTCAATGTCTCGTGTCGTGTTTGATAAATCGCTCATGATGTTCTATCGATGGTGTTTTCCTTCAAGAGGCTACTTCACAGCCGTGTAGATGCTGCATGTGCCCAAGGTCAGGCTCCGCGCCTGGGGGGCGTGGAAGCCGGCCTCGCGCATGATTTCAAGCATCTTGTTGCCTTGTGGAACGGCGGCAATGCTTTGAGGCAAGTAGCGATAGGCGCGCTTGTCGCCACTCTTGAGCGAGCCCAGGAAAGGGATGATGTGCAGCGTGTAGAGGTCGTAGAAGAGGCGGACAAGGCGATTTCGTGGCGTTGACAGTTCCAGCACGCAGAGTACGCCTCCCGGTCTCATCACGCGGTGCATCTCGCGGTAGCCCAAGTCGATGTGCTCAAAGTTGCGGACGCCAAAGGCCACCGTCACCGCATCGAAGGTGTCGTCGTCAAAGCGCATCTTCAGGCAGTCGCCTTGCTCAAGGGTAATCGCGTGATTCAGGCGCTTGGCTGCCAGTTTCTTGCGTCCCACCGCCAGCATGCCCTCGCTCAAGTCAATGCCCGTGATGTGCTGGGGGCGTGCGCTCTTGTACAGCTCGATGGCAAAGTCGCCCGTGCCGGTCGCCACGTCGAGGATGCGCTTGGGCGCGTGCGACTTCACCTTGCGGCAAGCCCTGTGGCGCCACCACTTGTCGATGCCCAGGGTCATGGCGCGGTTCATGAAGTCGTAGGCTGTGGCGATGTGGTCAAACATCGCCTTCACCTGCTCCGTCTTTCCCTGCCCCTCGCTATAGGGCTTGATGTCTTCAACCGTCTCCATGCTCGTGGGGCAAGCGTCGCTGAATCAAATGGTTGTGAGGCACTTCGACACGTTGCGCTCGATGCGGGCGGCGAGGTCTTCGTCTTGGGCGCGCTCGAACGCGTCGCCCGTGATGTGCTCGTAGAGCTCGATGTAGCGCTGGGCCACAGTCTCGCAATACGCGTCTGTCATCTCGGGTATCTGCTGGCCGGCCTTGCCCATGAAGCCTTGCTCGATGAGCCACTGGCGCACGAATTCCTTGCTCAATTGCTTTTGGGGCTCGCCGTTTGCAAATTTCTCCTCATAACCGTTGGCATAGAAGTAGCGGCTGCTGTCGGGGGTGTGGATCTCGTCCATGAGGATAACCTTGCCGTCGCGCTTGCCAAACTCATACTTGGTGTCGACCAGAATCAGCCCCTTGCCGGCGGCGATCTCGCTGCCACGCTTGAACAGGGCGCGGGTGTATTGCTCCATCACCTTGTAGTCTTCCTCGCCCACGAGACCCTGGGCAATGATTTCCTCACGCGAGATATTCTCGTCGTGGCCTTCCTGAGCCTTAGTGGTCGGGGTGACGATGGGCTCGGGGAAGCGCTCGTTCTCGCGCATGCCATCGGGCAGTTTCACCCCACACAGCTCTCGGCAACCTTCTTGGTAGGCTCGCCACGCGCTGCCCGTCAAGTAGCCGCGGATAATCATTTCCACGGGAAATCCCTCGCACCTGAGACCCACGGTCACCATGGGGTCGGGAGTCGCAAGTTTCCAGTTGGGCACAATGTCGGCTGTCGCGTCGAGAAACTTGGCGGCAATCTGGTTCAGGACCTGCCCCTTGCTGGGGATGCCCTTTGGCAGAATCACGTCGAATGCCGAGATGCGGTCGGTCGCCACCATCACGAGCACATCGTTGTTGATGTTGTACACATCACGTACCTTACCATGATAAACACCCTTTTGTCCTTCAAAGTTGAAGTTGGTTTGAGTTAATGTCTTTGCCATTTTCGTTTATATTTTTTGAGTTAATCGTTGTCTCGTTGCTGCATGGAGTGAGCTTTAGCGTGGGCTTCGCGCTCGTGGCGCTCGTAGGCCTCGACGATGCGCTGCACCAGCTGGTGGCGCACGATGTCCTTCTTCTCAAATTCCATGCGCCCGATGCCTTTCACGTTGTGCAGGATGTTCAGCGCCTGAATGAGCCCCGAGTTCACGGTGCGCGGCAAGTCGATCTGGGTCGTGTCGCCCGTCACAATCATCTTGCTGCCCATGCCCAGGCGAGTGAGAAACATCTTGATTTGGTGCGTGGTGGTGTTTTGTGCCTCGTCGAGCACGATGATGGCATCGTTGAGCGTGCGGCCGCGCATGAATGCCAGTGGCGCGATTTGAATCACGTTGCTTTCCATGTATTCTTGCAGTTTGGCGCTGGGAATCATGTCCTCAAGCGCGTCGTAGAGCGGCTGCAGGTAGGGGTCGATTTTCTCCTTCATGTCACCTGGCAGGAAACCGAGTTTCTCGCCAGCCTCCACGGCGGGGCGCGACAAGATGATTTTCTTCACCTCGCGGTTCTTGAGCGCCCTCACGGCCAGTGCCACCGCCAGGTAGGTCTTACCCGTCCCGGCAGGCCCTAACGCAAACGTCAAGTCATTTAGCTCAAAGGTCTTCACCAGCAGTTGCTGGTTGGGCGTGCGGCCCACGATGGGCTTGCCGTTCACGCCGTAGATGATCACGTCGTCCTTCTTGAGCGCTTTTGGCGGAGCGCCCTTGATGGTGTCGAGAATCACGTCTTCGGTGAGCTTGTTGTACTGGGCGCAATACTGCTCCAGCGCCTTGATCTTAGCCTCAAAGTGGGCCGTCTCCTCGTCATCGCCAATCACGGTAATCACACTGCCGCGCGCGGCCATGCGCAGCTTGGGAAACAGATTGCGGATGAGTTGAATGTTGATGTTGTTGACCCCATAAAACACTACAGGGTCCACGCTGTCGATGATGACGTGTCGCTCGATCATGAATTGGCTTAAAATCTACCGCAAAGTTACACCAGAACCGCCACAAAACAAAATGAAAAAGCAATTTTTTACAGCTTCTCACACGGCTCTTTCATTAAAAACAACTTTGTCTTGTCAAAATTTCCTTATAACCTGGGTTTTGGATAAGGATAGTCATTTCTTGACGGTCTCCATCGTGCATGCAGGTCTTCCCTCCATGTTATGACAGAGGTTATCGGTTGTTCTCTATCAACTCAAAATTAATTGAAATCAGTTTTGCAACTTATTGATAATCAAATATAAATATACAAAAAATAGCGAGATTACCAACTTTTTATCACTTTCTAATCCCGAATTCAGGTCAGGTGGTATTATACTTCTCTCTATATCTTCATTGATTTCTCTTATCCACACAATAGTCTTAAGAATGCTTAGAAGCACACTTTACATCTGTATTTTGACACTGCTCTTGTAATGCGATTAACTCACTAATATTATTTTTAAGCATTTATTCAAACTCGTCCATCTTCATAATGTTTGATTTGGAACAGTATTGAACTATCTTTTTGATATCGATATTCTATCATTTACTGCACCGATAAGGACATTATACAGACTGTCGAGCAGTTTCTCATCTAAGCCAAAACACCTTAATATAGTTGCATCAAAATTGCGCCTATCAGTACGAGTTGCTTCTTCCATAACAGAATTAATAGTTCGGTTCTTAATTGGTTGAAAAGCAGAGATAATAGCATCAATTTTTTTCTTGTTCAATAAGTTAGGATTTAACATCTTGAGTTGTTTTAAGAAATCTGCATTTAGATCTAAAGCACCCAAATTACGTGAAGTGCCACGCATTTCAAGTATTAGGAATGTTATAACAGAGTTGAGTAAGGCGGCAATCAGCTCTACATCATAACCTTCTTGCACTTGCATAGCTATCAAACGTTGGTCAATTACAAACGGCTCTTTGGCAAAGGTAAAGAAGAAACGCTCGTATGGATTTATTGCGGTGATAATATGCGCCCTTTTTGGATTCAAAGAATACCAATAAGGACGGTGTCCTGCGCATGCCTCTCGTATAGTTTGGCTACCATTCTTGTTAAGTGCGTTCACAAATTTATCAATCCACGATTTCGTTCCTTTGTCTATTACCTTTTCTTCATCTTGGCAGACAAATGCCTTGAATTTATAATTATCATCAAACTCTATCTGTTGAAGCTCTGATGATGACTTCACATACGGGACCAAATACTTTTCGTCAATGTGTGAAGTCCTTACATTTTCTTCTTTGATAACGAACATTGGGTTCCAACCCGTTCGCTCGCCTCTAAACACCTTTACGATGTTGGGATAATATTGTATCAGACAACTATCAAAGCTGCCAAATAGATTGGTGGAAAGGAAAAATTGTCCCCAATTAATCTTGTTTTTAAGACTATCTAACAAACAGACCTTAGATGCCAAACATACAGATAAACTTCCATCTTTACGCTTATACAGGTCAGCAAAGAAATCATCCTTCTCCCATAGCTCATTATGAGAATCACTGCAATTATCTATATCACTATAAAAATCTTCAATCCGCTGTATTTGCCCACTTTTAGATTCAGCAACAAACAATTCACTCAACTTACGATTGAGTGTGATAAACTTCGTTGGTTCACAACTTTGCATCTTATCTAAGACAAAATAAATAGTGGACACTTGAGAATCCTTAAACCAATGCTCTGCATTGCTCTTTACAACGTATCGTATATGGAAGTTGTCTAATAAGAACTTCTTAAATTGAAAGCCATATTCTTTTCCTAACCACGCATTAGATGTTATTGCAGACAAACAGCCATCAGGCTTGAGAAATCTATCCGCATTATAAATGCAATATGTAAAATAATCAGATCGCTCATTGATTTTGAATGTTTTGTCTTTCAAAAAAGCTTGCTGCTCACTCTGAAATTGCTCTCTAAAGAAAGCTGACAGTTTCTCATTGGGAATATCCTCCTGCTGTATGAACGGGAAATTGCTTGCAATCCCATCAAAAGTTGGTATAGGCACGTCAATATGCTTTTTATGGTCACGTGGATCAGGAAAAACGATGTTCTCCCCAGCTTCCAGATTAAAGAAGTCATTACGCATAACACGAGGAAAATTTTCTGTAGCAACTACTTCCTGCTTATATAAGTTGATAACAGATAAAATAGCAGGGAAGTGGGATACATCGTTGCCCCAGATCTGCTTTAATAATCCTCCATGCTCTTTCGTTCCTAAAGCTCGTAAAATCTCATAAAAAGAGCTTAGAAAAGTACCAGTCCCACAAGTTGGGTCGAACAATACGTCCTTATTGGTCTTGACAATAGGGAAAGCCACAAGTTTTGCCAATACTTCATTAGTAAAGTATTGCCCAAACTTCTGCTTCTCATCATCAGGCACAAGATTTTCCAATATATGCCCAATAACTTCTGTTGGCAACACTTTGAAATCAAAAGCGATCAGCACCTCCAATAGAGCATAAATAGCTTTATCGACCAAAGTAGAATATTCTATACTATCTGTGAAATACGGTCTAAAGATAGCTTGATAATCTATCTTCTTTGCTTTGTCAAAATAGCTATTCAATAAATCTTTAGCAGATTTATTGTCATCAAGAGCAATTGGTTTCAACTCTCCGCTTAAGTTCTCGCAAAGAGTCAAATAGAAAATGGTCTTGCCTATCAAGTTGTAGAAAGTAAACTTCGCCAAAACCTGTTCTGGTATGACATGCTCCTTCTTTCTTGACGAGGATTCTAAAATCTTCAAAGTGGAACTTTCATAAATTTTCCATTTATTAAATTCATCTCTAAACGCACGATTACTACCCTTCTCCTGAATTATTGCCTCTTGAAATTGTGGAATAATGATAGTAGATGCTTCTCGTACAGCAGAAATGATATTTTTAGAAATATCAAGTGCAGGTTTCAAAGTTCCATTATGATACAAAGAATCTAAATCATGCAGAATTTCCTCAGTACGCTCTTTCAATAATGGTTCGTGCTGTGCAAACTTTACAGGATCAGCTAAATCCTCACGACTGTTGATAGTTGAAACCTTTGGATAGACTTTTAACTTTGATAGGCTATCAAGTGTATATTCTCCATCGTCTATATGCCAAATGATAGCTTCTGCACCGTTCCATGTAACAAAAGAATCAGAGTGTAACTTATGTGCCTTTTCCAGCGCATTCTCCAACATAACGGTATCGTCAACGGCAGTATCTGGAAACTTCAATTCCCATCCATTGAATATTACACCAGAAGTCTTATCAACGAAAAGAAGAATATCAGGAAATTTAGTTCTTCCCGATTTCATTTTTATTCCAGTATCATTAGTTGCATCTTGAAAAACAGTAGTCTTTTTGTCAATAGCTGATTTTATCCAACTAATAAGTTGACCAGCCCAATCTCGTTCGTTTCTCTTTACATCAAGTTTTGCCATAACTATTACTTTGCAGCGGAGGTATATACTTTGTTGTCAAAAAGTCCTTGTATGACAGGTTCCATTTTATCATTGTGCTGCTTAGCAGTAACCTTTGCAAGGCGATCTGCACATACTTGTATATAATCTATTTCTTTGACCTTATGTAGCATTACATTCTGATTTTTCTCAATTCCGATATACTTTCTATGCTCCATAGCAGCAGCAACTAAAAAACTACCACTGCCACAAGCATTATCAAGAATAATATCGCCAGGGTTAGAGAATGTTCTTATTAAGTATCGCCCAAGCTCAACAGGTTTTTGAGTTGGATGATATACAGCTCCTTCTGATTCTGCCGTTTTAACATACAAAAAGTCTTCTATTGGCAATTCATTATCATCCATAAGCAGAACATCATTTGGATAGCGCATACCATTACTTTGAACGTGTCGCGGTTTGAAATCTCCATAACTCCCTGTATATTGATTCTTGCGGACGCCCTTATCATAACTTTCTCCCTTTGTCATTTGAGGATTATATGTGGGTTGTTGTTTATAAAACACACAAATATCCTCGTGTTTTCGCAAAGGCTGTTTCTTGGCATTTAAGAAATTTGTTGATTTTGATTTTATCCAAACTATTTTATACTTGAACCAATTCTCATTGCTTAAAATAAGTTTTGCAGTGAAAAGACCTTGCGCCGTTAGGACTATTGCACCATTATCTTTTATTATACGCATATATTGTTGCCAGAGCAGGCCCAAATCAATAACAGAATCCCACTTGTTTTGTGTTGTACCATAAGGTAAATCGCACAAAATCATATCAACAGACTTATCTGGAATGTTAGGCATAACATTCAGGCAGTCGTCTTCTATAACCTTATTAACAAAATCTTGAATGTTATTTTCCATATTCGCGTATATTTTCTGCAACCATGTTTATTACTCCATCAGCACAATCCTCTTCTGCCAAAACATCATAGACTTTATCCGCAAGCCATAATTGCAAAAGTTCTTTTTCGTTCTCACCAAGTAATTTTGCCAATAAAATGACCTGGTCTCTTTTAGCTTTCCTTTCCCCTCTTTCAATACGGCTATACATAGGGGTATCTATTTCCAACGCAGAAGCCAACTGCCTTTGAAGTAATTGTTTTCCTTCTCTTAATTCTTTTAATTTATCTGCAAACAACATAGTTGTCAATAATTGATTTGTCTTTATTTGGCAAATATAATATTTCTATTTGAAACAAATAAATTTTTTATAACGTTTTTGCTCACCTTTAATATTATAATTTTAAGATGTAGCGTCCAGCAGCAAATGCAAAATTAGGGAGAGTTTTCGAAGAACTTGCCTTTAGGCGTGCCAGAGTTGAGCTTTTCCCTTGGCTTTCTGTTGATTTTCTTTTGTGTTTCCTTGATTTTCCGGCTGGAGAAGTCATTGAAGTTTGCTTTCTTGAGGATATGCCTTCTGATGGGCTTGTTTGCGTTCTCGATGGCTCCTTTCTTCATTTGAAGGAGCTTTCTTTCGTCAAAAAGTCCCTTGTTTTTGCGCCTATTATCCTGGTGAGATTTGTTTTTTGCTTTTCTTTTCGCAAAATCGCAAATTTACTTGCTTGTTTTGTGTAATTTTTATTATTTTTGTCAAAACTACCAAATGGTTGCGTGCTTTCATGGGCATTCAATCATCATGATTTAATGAACTCTCGATATGGATATCAAAACATTGAGAAAGCGGTCGCTTGTCATCGACTTCGTGTGCATTCTCGTCGCTGGCGTGGTGCTCTTTTGTGGCACGCGCCAGTTGATGCCGGAATGGCTGATGGTCATCGGGCTGCTGGTTTCGCTCGCGGCCCTGTGTTTCGCCATTTATTATGCCCACAAGGCGCGGAAACTTGAGCAGCGTGACCTGGAACGCCTGCTGGCCGAGCAAGAGGAACAACTGAAGGAGGAACAACGCACAACAACTCACGAGGAGGACGATGGCCATGTATAAATTTATCTCTTGGAACGTGAATGGGCTGCGGGCAGCCGTGGGCAAGGGGTTCAAGGAAACCTTTGCCGCCATCGATGCCGATTTCTTCTGCTTGCAGGAAACCAAGATGCAGCACGGGCAACTCGACTTGCAATTTGAAGGCTACACGAGCTATTGGAACTATGCCGAGAAGAAAGGCTATAGCGGGACGGCCATCTTCACCCGCCATGCGCCGCTGGCCGCCACTTGTGGAATGGGCATTGACGCGCACGACCACGAGGGGCGTGTCATCACGCTGGAAATGGCCGATTTCTATTTAGTCAACGTCTACACGCCCAACAGCCAGGAAGGCTTGCGGCGGCTGGACTACCGCATGGCTTGGGAAAACGATTTTCGCGCCTACCTGAAGTCGCTCGACGAGAAGAAGCCGGTGGTCGTGTGCGGAGACATGAATGTGGCTCATGAGGAAATCGACTTGAAAAACCCGAAGACGAATCGCAAGAATGCGGGCTTTACCGACGAGGAGCGCCAAAAGATGACCGAGTTGCTCGCCGATGGGTTTACCGATAGCTTCCGCCATTTCTACCCCGACTTGGAAGGCGCCTACTCCTGGTGGAGCTACCGCTTCAGGGCGCGTGAGAGAAATGCGGGATGGCGCATCGACTATTTCCTGGTCTCTACCCGCCTCGTGCCGCGCATGACGGGCGCAGTCATCCACAGCGAGGTCTTCGGCAGCGACCACTGCCCCGTGGAGCTCACGCTCTCGCGGGCGCATTAGAAATGTAGCGATTTGTATTTTGAGTAGCGCGAGTTGGCCAGCACCATTTTGTAGAAGGGCTTGGTCAAGTAGGGTCTCAGCGCCTTGTAGGTCACAAACACCTGCTTGATGCCGTCTTTCTCATCGGCGATTTTTCCAGGCTGGAAAATGAAGGAGATGCCCCTCTGCCCCAGATAGATTTCGGCAGGCACCTCGGTGGCCTGCTGGAATTTCTTGCCCGTGCGGCTTTCGATATGGCCAATTTGGTCGTTTATCAGGTTCACAATATCTTGGTGTTTGCCTTGCTGGATCACCTCGTTGTTGCTCACGACACGCTGGTTGACGCGGTCGTAGGCAACAAATCCCATCTTCTCCAGCTTGCGCTCGCCATTGTAGCAGGTCTTCTCGATAGCCACAATCAGCAGGTGGGTCGACGTGAGGGTGGGGAAAATGCTCACGCCCGCGACGTTGCCGTATTTCTTGGCGATGTTGGGTGCCGACGAAATCGTTTTGTAGTCAATGGGCAGGGCGGTATTGAAGTGAGGCTCGCGCAGGAAGGCGTTGATGCCGGCCGTGAGCGTCGATGCGCTCACGCCAAATGCCTTGCGGTTGATTTCGCTTAGCAGGTCGCTAATCGACGAGTTGCCGTTCACGCTCTTGGGCATTTTGGCTTTCACGCGCTTGATGCAGGTGTAGTAGCTCATGGGGTCTTGAGGCTGTTGGGGAGCTCTTGAGGTGAAATAGGCGTGCTGCTCAATCAGCTCAAACTCGTCGGGGATGGACTTTTCATCGCCAATGATGTCGGCAGCGGTGGCAGCGGTGTCGTCACTGCCGAAGAGCCCGAAGCCCTTGCCGTCGCTGTTGATGTGGCTGGCCATGTACCAGAATACCGCAGCAATGTCGAGCACGGCAAGCACGGCGATGATGATGAGTAGAGTGCGTTTAGTCATGGGTCTTTCTATTTGAGGCTTCCTGTTGGCTTCTCGCTCGGGCCATCGGTCGAGAGCATTTGTTTCACCGTTTCTTTCACTTGGTTCATGAGCCACATGGGGGTTGATGTGGCGCCGCAGATTCCGATGCGTTCTTTCCCGTCGAGCCATGCCGGGTCGATCTCGCGCTCGTTGCTGATGAGGTGGGAATGGGGGTTGGCATCGTGGCACTCGGCAAAGAGTATTTTGCCGTTGCTGCTCTTGCTGCCGCACACGAAGAGGATGAGCTGGTGCTGCTGGGAAAATTGCCTGATCTGGGGGATGCGGTTGGCCACCGACCGGCAAATGGTGTCGTAGCTTTTCAACTCGGCGCCGGGGAGCATGCGGCGGTTCACCTCGGCCGCTAACCGCTTAAAGCCCTGCACGCTCTTGGTCGTTTGGCTGTAAAGGTACACGTCGCGTGAGTAGTCGATTTTGTCAATTTCGTCGATGCTCTCAATCACGAGGGCATGGCCGGCCGTTTGCCCCACAAGGCCGTTCACCTCGGCATGGCCTCGCTTGCCGTAGATCACGATTTGGGGGGCGTGGGCTTGGGATTCCCCCTCCTCGATGCCCGGCTTGTGGGTTCCCTGCTTGTAGGATGCGGCGATGCGTTGTTGCAGTTTGAGCACCACGGGACACGTGGCGTCGATGATCTCGATGTGGTTTTGGCGAGCGATTTCGTAGGTCTCTGGAGGCTCGCCATGCGCGCGCAGTAGCACCTTCACGTCGTGCAGTTGCTTGAGCTGCTCGTGGGTGATGGTTTCAAGCCCTTTGTGCTCTAAGCGTTCCACCTCTCTGGTGTTGTGCACGATGTCGCCTAAGCAGTACAAGTGTCCCGCCTTGTTGAGTTCCTCCTCGGCCTTGTTGATGGCAGTTGTCACGCCAAAGCAGAATCCCGAGCCCTTGTCAATTTCAATCGTTGCCATTGTTGTGTTAACGTTTTTCAGATTCAAGCTTTCGATGCGCGCTGCCCGTCAATGCCGGGCCATGTACTGCTCGAAGCGGTCAAGCAGCCATTGGGCTTGTTGCGCGCGGTCGAGGAAGGTGCTGTCGAGTTCAATCGCGTCGTCGGCTTTGCGCAGGGGGCTTTCCTGGCGGGTCATGTCGATGTGGTCACGTTTTTGCACGTTTTTGAGTACTTCCTCAAAGGTGACGTTAGTGTCGCCCTTGGCTTGAAGCTCGGCAAAGCGGCGCTGGGCGCGTTCCTCGGCGCTTGAGGTCACGTAGACTTTGATTTCGGCACCGGGAAGCACGGTAGTGCCAATGTCGCGCCCGTCCATCACCACGCCTTTCTTGCGCCCCATCTCCTGTTGCAGGCGCACTAAGGCGTGGCGCACTTGGGGCACGGCGGCCACCTGGCTCACATGGTTGCTCACCTCAATGCCGCGAATCTCGCGCTCCACATTCGTCCCGTTCAGGTAGGTCGCTTGCGTGCCCGCCTGCTGGCGAAACTCGATGTGGAGGTGGTCAAGGCAAGAGAGGAGGCGGTGCTCATCGACCACACCGTTGGAAATCAAGCCGTTCTGAAGGCAAAACAGCGTCACGGCGCGGTACATGGCTCCCGTGTCAATATAGGTGTAGCCCACGTGCTTGGCCAGTGCCTTGGCCATGGTGCTCTTGCCACTGGACGAGGTGCCGTCGATAGCCACGTTAATCAGTTTTTTCATCATCAGTATAAAAATGAATCCATTAAAGAACAAACCACGTGCTCGTGTCATACCGGGGCAGGGCGTACACTTGCACGTCGCGATGGCGCTGTGTGGGCGTGTTGCTGGCATCGCCCACCGTGGCCCCTTTGCGCTCAAGAGCCGTGCGCGTCATTTCGAGAGCAATCTCTGGCGTGTTGTTGTCGTTGCTCAGGTGGCACAGAAACACATATTTCAAGTCGCTGGTGTACATGTCGGCCACAAACTCGGCGGTCACCGCGTTGTCGAGGTGTCCGTCCTTGCTGCGCACGCGGGCTTTGAGGTATTCAGGATAGTGTCCCGTGTCGAGCATCTTGCGGTCGTAGTTGCTTTCAATCATCAGGTATTGCGCCTTGCGCATGTACAAGTCGGCGCGGTTAGTGATCTCGCCCATGTCGGTGGCCACGACAAATCGCTTGTTGCCGCCCTCAATGTAGAAGCCCATGTTGTCGGCGCCGTCGTGCGAGGTGTCAAATGCCGTGATGGTGAGGCTCGCCAAGTGGAAAGGAATCTCCTTGAAGATGGGTTCTTGATACTCCTTGATGCGGCGCGAGATGTTGTGGTGCCGGAGCAGGCCGTTCATCAGCCGCGGCGTGCAGTACACGTGGATGTGCTTGTACTGGCGGCAGATGCGGTACACGTAGCGGATGTGGTCGGCATGGTCGTGGGTCAGGATGATGCCCTTGACCATAGCTGGGCTGATGCCGTTTTGTGCCAGGGTCTTGAACACTTTCTCGTGGTCTACGCCTGCGTCGATGAGGATGCCCTCGCGGTCGTTGCCCAAGTAGGCGCAGTTCCCGCTCGACCCGCTGCCGAAACTGGCAAAGTGCATGGTCCAGTCGCTGGTTGGCGCCGGTTGCGCTGTGGGGCGCTGCCTCGGTGTGTGGTCGTGGAGCAAATCGTCCTCGCCAAATTGTATGCTTGGCTGCAAGTGTTGAGATAGATTGTTTTCTTTACTCATCGGTCGTTGTCATGTTTTACTTGTAAAGCAAGAAGATGGTGGGCACTTTGTTGAGGTCAATGCTCGTTTTTCCCCATTCTTTCACGCCCCGCGTGATGATTTTTTCCCGATTTCCCGTGAGGTCGCTGGCCACGCACAGCTTCAACTGCCGAGGGAGCGTCTTGGCCAGCTCGGCCAGCAGCTGGTTGTTGCGGTAGGGGGTCTCGATGAAAATCTGGGTCTGGTGCTCTCGCATGATGCGGCACTCCATCTCCTTCAGCTTGCGCGAGCGCTCGCCTGGGTCAAAGGGAAGATAGCCCAAGAAAGCGAAACTCTGGCCGTTGAAACCGCTCCCCATCAGCCCCATCAAAATGCTCGATGGACCCACGAGCGGCCGCACTTTCAGCCCTTTGCGTTGCGCGAGAGCCACCACGTCGGCGCCGGGATCGGCGACTGCCGGGCAACCGGCCTCGCTGATCACGCCCATCGCGTGGCCGGCCACGAGTGGGGCGATGTAGCCGTCTACGTCGCGGGGATCGGTGTGGCGGTTCAGCTCGTAGAACGTGAGGCCGTCGATGTCGATGCGGCTGTCGCATTTTTTCAGAAAGCGGCGCGCGCTGCGCACGTTTTCCACAATAAAGTGCTTGATTTCGCTCACCAGCGCCACGTTCACAGGCGGCAACACCTGCGAGAGGTCGCTGTCGCTTAGCGGCACGGGAATGAGATACAAGGCAGCCTCCACCATCGTTGTCAAGAATTAATTTTGCAAAGTTACAAAATCCCCCTCACATTCCGGTCTTAAAAAATCAAAATGTTGTCAACGCTCCTCTGGCGCTTGCTCGCCGCTTCGGTCATGCGTTTCTACCGTTTCGGCAGTTTGCTTTGCAGCTTGACGATTTCCTGAATCTGTTTTTGCGCCTTGGGAGACTTGATGGAGTCCTCAAACTGGCGAAATGCCGCTTGATCCTGATAGGCGGCCTTGACCTTGTTGAGCAGCTGGATGCCCATGGCCTCGATGTCGGCTCTTGATTGCCCGGTCTTGATCGCGTTCTCGACCGATTTCCTGCACTGGGCTAAATAGGTGGGAACGTCTTTTGCGGGGTTGCCCACAAATGGTGGCGTAGCGGGCTGGGCGGCATGCTCGTCGGGCTGAATGGCGACAATGGTGTCTTCGACCGCACCAGCTTTGGCGCGGTCTTGCGCAGCAGGCTTGCCAGCCGTTTGCTTCTTGCCTGGCTGGCAAGAGACACCGGCGCTAAGTGTTGCGGCGATGAGCAAGGCAATGAGTGGTTTCATCGTGCCTTTATTGGATGCCGCGCTTGTTCAATGCCTCTTGGTACTTGTGGGCATTGGCCAGGTGCGTCTGGTAGTCGGTGGTGAAATCGTGATAACCCGAGAAGTCGGGACGGGCACACATGTACAGGTAGTGGTGCGGCGCGCTGTCGAGAATGGCGTTGATGGTGCTTTTCTCGGGCAGGCGGATGGGGCCTGGAGGCAATCCGTTCACGCGGTAGGTGTTGTAGGGCGACTGCACGTCGAGCATGGCGTGGGTGAGTCGCTTAATCGAGAAATCGCCGAGGGCGAATTTCACGGTCGGGTCGGCTTGCAGGCGCTGGCCTGCCTTGAGGCGGTTGATGTAGAGGCGGCCCACTTTGCCGCGCTCGTCGGCTTTCGAGGTCTCCTCCTCGGCAATCGAGGCGATGATGGCTACTTGGTCGGGCGTCAGGCCCAGCTTCCGGGCTTTGTCTTGGCGTTTCTTGTTCCAAAACTTGTGGTAGTAGCCGTTCAACTGGTCAAGCAGCTTCTCGGGCGAGGTGGCCCAGTAGAACTCGTAGCTGTCGGGCATGAGGATGGTGATGATGTTGTCGGGGGTCTTGCCATACTTGCTGCACACTTTCGGGTCGTTGAGCGCTCGCTTGAAGGCAGCCTCGCTCGCCATGAACAGCGCCCCTGCCCGCTGGGCGAACTCCTCCTTGGTGCGCACATTGTTAAAGGTGAACACAACGCTCTTCTGGTGGTTGTTGCGCAGGTGGCGCGCAGTGACGATGGCTTTCTCGCCCTTGGCAATCTCAAACGCGCCTTCCCTATCGCTCAGGTCGCTGCCCGTCCACGTCAGCACGTTCATCACGCGAGTGGCGTAGGCCTCGCCCGTCTGCTTGGCAATCGAGTCGCGCAGCGCGGAGCGGCTCATGTGCTTGTGCACGTAGACGATGCCCTGCTTGGGCGCGCCCACGAAGAGGTAGGGCATGCCCAGCGCAATGGCCACCGCAGCGGCAGCGGCAACCACGGCAAGCGTGAGCCTCACGCCTTTCGGCAGATTGCCCAACGCGCCTTTTCTCCTTTTTCCCGGTTTCCGTTTTTGTTTCATTGTTGCGAAGTTGAGAGTTGAATTGCAAGGGCAAAAGTACGCTAAAACCTTTATCCAAGCAATATATAGACCGATTTTTTGTTTTTTCGTGAAAAAAATGTGTTTTGTTTTGCGAATTCAAAAAAAGTGCCTATCTTTGCACTCGCTTAATGAGAACTATTCAGCACAAAGCACTGGAGAGGTGGGTGAGTGGCTGAAACCAGCAGTTTGCTAAACTGCCGTAGGGGTAACCCTACCGCAAGTTCGAATCTTGTCCTCTCCGCCAACATTAAGGGCAGCGCGTTGCAAAGTGACGCGTTGCCTTGTCTTTTTGTTGCTTATTGTATCATGTGTGTCAAATATGGTTAAATGGGGGGCTGGTGGGGAAAGAGGATCACTCGTCGCGCTCAACGATGGTGGGCAGCAGCAGGGTGCCGCTGGGCATGATGCCCTCGACTTGGAGCGTGAATGCGCGGCACGGCTGCGCCACCACACGCACGCGCAAGGGCGCGTTGAGTGAGCCGTCAACCCGCATGCGATTGATGACGAACCCATGGCAGCTTGCGCCCCGCTGGCCCCTGATGGTGAAACTTCCCTTGATGGGCTCGCCATAGACGTTCCAAGTGACGCTGGTGATGGGCTTGCGCATGAAGTCATCGGCGGCAATGGGGTGGGTCAGGTAGTCGACGTGCCGTTGTGCCGTGGTGATCTCGCGCGTGAGGTCATAGACCTTGCCGTCGCTGGCCACGCCCAGCGCGCGGGTCGAGTCGCTGTAGAGCTGGGCGAATTCCCAGTCGCTGTGCGTGTACAAGTCGCCCGTCGCCAGCAGGGAGACTTTGCCCTCGGGGTTACAGTACACCAGCTCACGCTCCACCTCGTTCCATGCGAGCCCCATGCCGGCGTCGGCTTTCACCGAATGGGTTTCCACACGTGACCCCTCAAGGCTGCACAGCTGCCCGTGGTCGTTGAAGAACCACACGCGGCCGCCACCCTCGATGGGTCGGGAGCCCGAATCGATGATTTGGCGGGTGATGACGCGCGCCTCTCCATAGTGGCCGCTTGGGCGTTGCGGCAGGGCAAAGATGCCCTCGCTGGTGAAAACGTAGAGCGGGTAGCGCCCGAAGCCGCCCGAGTAAATGGGCTTCACAGCCACAGCGAGCTGATCGATGTGGCTGCCCGTGATGCAATGGGTGTGTTCAACGACAAAGGGGTTGCCAATTGCGCTCTCCACCAGCAGTCCGCCATCGGCTGCCGTGTAGAGCCGCCCGTTGTGGCTCAGGCAGCAGCGGGGCACGATGTGGTGAAACTGGCCGTCGGCGAGCGTGCGTTGCTGCTGAGCCGTGAGCGTGATGTCGGGCAGCTCGCTGTCGCTTTCCCATTGCCGGTTGTTGAACTTGGTCAAGTCGCTCATCGACATCAGCACGTGCCACTTGCTGGTGAGCAAGTCGTTGTCGATGGCCTTGTCGTCTCGCGATGCCGGGCCAAATTCCATGAGATACCGCCGTGTGCCCGTGTTGACGGTACCCATGCGGTAGTCAAGCCGTTCGGGATTGGCCACATCGGCCTCGTCGGTAATCAGGATGTCGATGGCTTTGACCAGGCTTGTCCATTCGCTCCCGATGCCTTGCTCAACCGTCACTTGAAGGTGGTAAGCGCTCATGCTGAGGGTGGCCTCGGGGATGCCGGTAAACTTCCCGCCGCTTTGCACGGCCTCGACAGTGGTGCGGTAGTGGCTTTTCTTGGTGCTCAGGCCCATGAGCTGCCTTTCGCTCACGCTCGCGTAGCGGTCGTCCCATAGCCGAACGCCCACGCAGGCATAGACCGGGCGGCTCAACTGCCCCATGCTGGCGATTTCACGGGCGAGGGTCCTCCACTGGCGGCTCATGGCGGCTTGAATACCGAGCAAGTCGGCTGTGGGTAGTGGGTATTGCCACGAGTTGAGCGGTGTCGAGAATGTGTAGGCAGGCACGTCGATACTGTGGGTGGCAACAGGACGCTCGCTCAAGTTGACGCTTGGGGTGATGCCGTTGTCGCGCAGTAGTTCGTAGCCCATGTCGGTGCGGTGCAGGAAGATGCGCCCTTGACTGGTCGCGACCACGATGAAATTGCCCACGACTTGCGCCTGGAGCGTGCCTGCCGGAGCGGGACACAGCACGGCATCGCCCCAGGCGATGCTGCCGTTGCGCGCGGTGATGTAGCGGTCGCCGTCGACCACGAGCAATCGCTCGCCAGGTTGCAACGTGTGCGTGTGCAAGGGGGTGCCCATCACCTCCAGCGCGTGTTCCCGCATCCGCAAGTTCACGCAGGTTTGGGCTTGTCCGGCCACGGCGCTGCCGGCATTGTGCAGCCCGATGGCGCTTTGCGGTGTGATTGTTGTCTTTTTCATTTGATCGATGGGGATAAAATCAGAATTGTTGGCAAAATTAAGGTTTCAGATTGGCGGGTTTTACTGCTTAAAAATGCTAAATTCAATTTTTTTGCTGAAAAAAAACAGCAAAAAATTTGCGATTGCCGCAAAACCTTATTATCTTTGACCATCATTTAAGGCTACAAGGCTTCTAAATGATATTTCCAATTTTTCAAGAAAATATATGTTTTTATAGATTGTAGATTATAAGTGGGCAGCGCTGTGAAGCGCTGCCCACTTAGTTTTGCCTCTGGCAAGCGGCGGTTTTCCCGGCATGTGTGAAGAGATGTGTGAAATTTCGATAATTTGTGAGTGAAATGTTGCGGCAATGCTGGAATATCCTTAATTTTGCGGTTGATTATGACATGAAGTGATACTAAATACCACTCTTATGAAAAATTCAGATCTCATACTTGCCAATAAACTGTTAAAAATCAGTGCAATCAAATTGCAACCCGACAATCCGTTCACTTGGGCATCGGGCTGGAACTCTCCTATCTATACCGACAATCGCAAAACGCTGTCCTATCCAGGCGTTCGCAACTTCATCAAGGTTGAGCTCGCGCGGCTCATTGTGGAGAACTTCGGAGCGGTCGAGGTGGTGGCTGGCGTAGCTACTGGAGCCATCGCGCAAGGCGCTCTTGTGGCCGACACGCTGGGGCTTCCGTTTGTCTACGTGCGCTCAACGCCCAAGGACCATGGCCTGGAGAACCTGATTGAGGGAAACATTAAGCCTGGCCAGAAAGTGGTGATTGTCGAGGATTTGGTGTCGACGGGCAAGAGCAGCCTCAAGGCCGCCGAGGCCATCACTATGGCAGGCGGAGAAGTCATCGGCATGGTGGCCATTTTCACCTACGAGTTTCCCATTGCCACCGAGGCTTTCAAGAATGCCGGCATCAAGTTGCTCACGATCAGCAACTACAGCGCCATGATTCAGGCCGCCATCGCGACCGACTACATCAAGGCCAGCGACGAGCAGGCGCTGCAACAGTGGCGTGAGGATCCCGAGAACTGGGTGCCCCGCAACACCGCAATGGACTGAAATGGAAACCGCGACCAGCCACCGCAAAGCGCTGGTTCAGCATCAAAACCTTTTTTCCCCTATGGAAAGTTATCAAAGCGACCTCCAGACGATTTACTGCGACATCAACACGGTTTTCTGCAAGTTGTCGCATCCCGAGAATTTCAAGACGCAAATCGACAAGAACATCGATCAGATTCCCCAAGACGCTAAGGAAAACCTGAAAAAGGTGACTTTCGACGCCGATTCAATCACGATCCAGTCGCCCATGGGACCTCTCAAGTTACAGGTGACTGAAATTCAAGAGCCCAGCAAAATCAAGTTTGCCGCGGTGCAGTCGCCTGTCGCGTTCGGCTTGACGATAAATCTCGGCCAAGTCGATGCCGAGACCACGACCGTCCAGTCAACGCTGGAACTCGACTTGCCCATCTTCGTGCGTGGCATGGTGGGCGGGCAGTTGAAGAAGGCGGCCAAGCAATTTGGAGAGATGCTCGCCAAGTTGCCGTATAGAGACCTGTAGCGCGCGGAGCAGGCGCAAATCGTCGATGCAAGACTTCTCAAAGAATGGACTATGCGCATTACCGAACACGACTTCATGCTCATGCAGCCCAACAAGGGCCACCGCTCCAGCACCGACCAGTACTATCACCAGTTAGCCTGCCGGCTCGCAGGGCTGTGGGAGAGCGACGGCCGCTTCTTGTCGTTGCCAGAGCGCGCCCGCAGAGCCGTTGTGCTTGCCGTGGTGGGCTACTTCCAGGACATTGTGGCCGACGCAGGCTTGTGGCGCTCGTTCACGATGATGCACAACCACCTCTATGGCAAGCCGTTGCCGTTCTACGAGCGTGCCGATGACTATATTGACTACGAGTTGAACCGTGACGACTTGCGTTTCCTCATTTGGTACACCCTCGACGGCATGAGCCTTCAGAATTTCCTTTACTCGCCGCTGAATCGCGACATCGAGTGGCTGGCAAACTTGTTTTTCGCCGCGCTTGACGAGGTTTACGAGCAAGCTCCCACGCCCATCGAGCTGAGTGTGGCGGTGGGCGTTGACCCCACCGATGTGGAAGATGCCGGCGCCATCTACGACTTGAGCCGCTGGCTGTTTTTTGACAGCTATCTCATGAAGCCCGCCGCCAAGGCCGCGCTGGCGCGCATGCTGCTTGAGGCGCGTGAAATCATGAAGCGCGAGCAGCATGATCGCGAAAGCAAACTCGACGACCTGCAAGACCGCACGATGCTCAGCGCCACCACAGGCCCATTGCAGCTCAGCATCGGGCAGTGGGTAGAGTTGATCGCGACAGGGAAAATCCCTGAAATCGAGCCCATGAAAGAGGTCGAGGCATTGGGCTTGCCCGCAAACATGGCCGATGATGACTTGCGACTGGTGCAGCGCAATTGGAGTTTCTTGCAGCGGCTCTACCAGGGCGCATGACCGCAAATCTGGAGGCTTGCTTTTTTAGCCATTGTGACGAGGAGGGGCGCTGTCGTAGTTTTGCCCGCAAAAAATCGTGGCAATGGAAAACACCCTCGACAACGTTAGAAAAAGCCCCATCAGTGAAATCGTTTCAGAAAACACGCGCCGTAACGCCGCACTTCGAGTGCGCTACAACCCCATGACAGGGGAGGGCTGTTGCGGGCCTCGAACGAGCGTGGGCGGCCTGTGGCTGCCCACGGCGATGCTGCGTGAGGTGAGTGACTACTTCAATCTGCCGGAAGTTGAGCAGCGCCGTGTCCGCATCCATTACGATTTTGAGTTCTGGTGCGCCACGTGCGCCACGATTCGCGACAAGCTGACCGGCCAAAACGTGAAATTGCGGCTCAATGCCCCCCAGCGCCGTGTGCTGCGGGTGTTCGAGCGGCAGCGCCTGGGAGGAAAGGGCATTCGTGTGATTCTGCTCAAGGCGCGCCAGTGGGGCGGCTCAACCCTCACGTTGATGTACATGGCGTGGTTTCAACTGGTGCTCAAGACCAATTGGAACTGCTTGATTTGCGGCCACAAGCGAAACTCGGCTAAAGCCATCAAAGGCATGTACAGCCTCATGCTGCGCAATTATCCCATCGAGATGCTCGAAAACGGCATCCGCCCGGCCTTCAAGGGATTTGAGGGCGGCGGCTCGACCAAGGTCATCACGGGGCGCGAGTGCCTCGTCATCATGGGCTCGGCGCAAAGCGAGGATGCCGTGCGCGGCTTCAACATTTCGATGGCTCACTTGAGCGAGGTGGCATTTTGGCCCGAGAGCCCGATGCACAACCCCGAGGACACCGTGCGGTCGGTCGATGGGGCGATTCTCATGGGCGACCTCACGTTAGTCGTCATGGAGTCAACAGCCAATGGCGTGGGCACTTTCTTCCATGAGGAGTGGATGCGCGCCAAGAGCGGGTTGAGCGACAAAGAGGCCGTTTTTGTGCCTTGGCATGAGATTGAGCTGTATCGCTTGCCGGTGACCGATGCCCCTGCCTTGTGGGAAAGCTTAGATGACTATGAGCTGAACTTGTGGGCCGAGGGCTGCACCTTGGAGATGCTCAATTGGTATCACCACAAGCGCCGAGCCTACACGAGCCATTGCGCCATGATGGCCGAGTTTCCCAGCAACGACTTAGAGGCCTTTGAGAACACGGGGAAATGTGTGTTCGACCTCGACAGCCTCGATCGCATGCGCGACAGTTGCAGGCCTCCACGGCTGGTGGGCGACATCGACGGTGATTGGCGTGGGGTAGGGCAGGTGAGGCTGCTCCGCAACAGCGCGCAGTGGCTGAAAGTGTGGGAAATGCCGCAGCCCTGTAGCCGGCGTGACCGCTACGTGGTGTCCGTCGACATCGGGGGGCGGTCAGACCAGGCCGACTTCAGCGTCATCGCCGTGCTCGACCGCAAGGAGGATGCCGCAGCGCCCATCGAGGTTGTCGCGCAATGGCGAGGGCATCTCGACCATGACCTGCTGGCCTGGAAAGCGGCGCAGGTGGCCAAGTATTACCACAACGCCAAATTGGTGTTTGAGAGCAACACGTTGGAGATGGAAAACCGCGAGGGCGACGACGGCACCTATATCCTGGACTTGCTTAAGGGGAAATACGGCAACTTGTATCGCCGTCCTAACGGGAAACTCGGCTTTCAGACCAACAAGGAGACCAAGGGCAAAATCGTGCACAACCTCATCGCGATGGCGCGCGATGGGGGATTTGTCGAGCACGACAGTGGTGCCATCGACGAGATGAGCTGGTTTGCCCACCAGCCCGGCGGCCGCTTTGGCGCCTCAAGGGCAAGCACGACGACATGGTGATGGCCAGGGCGATAGGCCTCTACGTGTGCAAGCTCCTCGACAAGCGCAAGCGCCTCGATTGCACCTGCATCAAGCAGCAGCCGCCCCTGCCGTTCCACCCCTAATCCCACCGTGGCGCCAAGCAGGCGGGTAGTGAGAGCATCTTTTTCGGGGGTCTATCTATTTGACCTTGTTACAAGAGGGAGAGGGTTTGTCATGTAGTGCTGTTTCGTAGGTCACGTATGCGTTGTCAGAGAAATCTTGACCAAGATAGGACAAAATTGCGTTTCCTACAAAAACGCCAAGATTTACTGGTACTGCATTGCCTACCATTTGCTCAATATCTGTCTTTGACCCCTCAAAGACAAAGTCGTAGGGAAAAGTTTGTACCATACTCCTTTCTTTAGTGGAAAGGGGCCTTATTCCCTCTAAGGATCGCACAGGATCACCTGGATGAATTGAATATCCCTTTGGAATAGGACGGTTTACACCTCTCACGGTAGGACATGGCTCCTCAATGCTGAAAATTCCTCGTCTGACATAGCTTCGGGGATGCCTGTAGAAATACTTGATGCCCAAATGGTTGCCAAAATAATCCGCCATGCTCATTTCCTTTTCAGAAAAAAGTTTTTGAAAATGTTCTATAATGAAGTTATCTTGCGCACCTAATTTCCCAATCATAAAAAATCTTTTACGTTTTTGGGGAACATGGCATCGGGTGGCATCGAGTATGATTTGGCTAATACCATAACCCGTGGTTTTGAATATGTCAGTAGCAAGAGCAAGTTTCTGTGTCTTGGTGATTCTTGCAACATTTTCCATCACAAACCATTCTGGTTTTATCGTTGCAATGATTTTGGCGTAAGCAATCGTTAAGTCGCCTCGCCCGTTATTCTCGTTTCGCTTTCCTGCTGAAGAGAAGTCTTGGCAAGGGGGACCGCCGATAATCATGTCGGGAGTGAAATGTTCAATCAGTTCGACCGAGCGCTCAACATCCATTAAATTTGTCTTGAAAGCTTGATGAGTGAAGTTGCGGCGATAAACGGCCAGCACCTTGTCCCAATTGTCAAAAGCTGCCGTAACATGGTACCCCGCTCTGATAAATCCAAGGCTAAGGCCTCCGCATCCACAAAATAAATCTACCACTTCCATCATTCGTCAAATAAGTCGGGAGTGTTGACAATCACAGCGTCAAATCTTCTTTCTGGACGCAGCAGGTTCTGTCCTCCACCTAAAATGATATTTTTAATCTCACGCTTGCTAACCCTGGGATGCAATAATTCAGGGCTCTTTAAAAAACGGATTGATCTGTTGCCAGGGATAGCAAAAGCTTTATCGTTAGCAGTGTTATAAGTGAGTTGTTTTACAATTCTTTCGTAATCAAATTGCTCATAGGTGATGTACTCCAAAAGCATTTTGAAGATCCAGATGATTGTTCTGTCAAATCGGTCGATTGAGCTTGATGGCTGGTTTTTGATGCACATTTGTATGACTGCCAAATTTGACCACACAAAGATGTCAAGGCAATCGTCTGCAAGTTGCCCTCGGTGCCCGTCTGTTTTCCAAATTGGTTGTATCATGAGGGGAGACTGACGTTTCCAATTGTCTTTTGAAACATCAAGGACTGCCTTTTTTATAGATTCAAAATGTGGAAGCACTTCTCCCATTTCAGCCCAATTGTTGATTTTAGGAACTTGATTGAGTATTTTCCGCAATCTTTCTTTCTTTTGTGGTGTGTTGTATAGCAAGCAAAGGCTACAGGCTAAATTCCATATAGTAGGTGGGCGCACAACGATTTCTGCACCGAAATTCTCTTCTCCATGATTTTGTGTGGTGTGGTCGGGAATTGCTGTCAATTTGATTTCAAAGCTGGAAATTACTTTTTGCCTTATTCGATCCATAATAACCAAATCCATCTTTTCTCTCTTGCCTTGATAGAGTGGCTCGTATTTTGGGAAACCAGCTTCAAAATTATAATAGCAATCATCACTTAATGGGTCAATTCCAAATAAGGCTGCACCCGATATGCTTGTGTGCACAACATGATTTGAGGAGTCAATACACAGGTAAACAGGGTCTATTCCCTTGGATGACATATAGGCAACCAACGATGCTGGAAATGAACTGTTGAATTGGTTCTTCCCCCAATATTTAGCTTTTGAGTAATCTCTGCTAGAATGTGATTGGCCAAATAAGGCTGGAGATTGTTTCATAATCTTTGTATGTGCTTTAATAAAATACACTGGCGGAATATATGATGCTCAAGAAGTAATTTGTATGCAAATTTCGTCAAAATTCTCGGTGTACGCAAGCGTTTTTTGTTTACGATTTGAGAGCATATTTGGTGCGGCAAGTTCAGTAGGCAAGTGCAAAATTAATGATTTGTTTGAAGAATACATCTTTTTAATGCTGAAAAACTGGTTTTTTGCCCGCAGTTTAGTATCTTTCCCATTTCTTTGGTGTCGTGTTCGCAGGAGTATGTTCAGAACTTAAGTGTTGAATCTGTTGTTTTCTTTTTGTTGCCATGTGTTTTTGTGCTAACTTTGCACGTTGCAAAGAAGATTGCAGCGCAATGGAAGAACGCACCACTTTTTTCAGGACTGCTGCCGCTTGGGGATTGCCTTTTGGCTTCTACCTGTCGGGCATGAGCGTGGCTTGGATTTATGCCGACCGCGTGCCCTCGCTGTCGATAGTCGCGCTCGCTATGCTGCTTTTGCTGCCTGTGGTCGTCTACTGGCTCATGCGCCGCTACGATGGCCGTCAGCCAGACCCCAGCACGTTCTCAGGCTTGTGGATGCTGGGCATGTTGCTGTTTATCTGTGCCTCGCTCGTCACGGCGTTAGTGACCTATTGCGTGTTTCGTTTCTTGAGGCCAGGTTTTTTCTATGAGCAAGCCCAGTTCGTCGTCTCCACCTACAGCCAAAGCGCCGACAGCGAGGCGCGTGAGGCGGCGGTGACCCTCCAGCGCATAGTCGACGGCAATCTCCTGCCACGTGTCATCGAGCTGGTGTTTTTCGTCTTTTGCATCGTGTCGTTCCTCGGGTCGATGCTGAGCGCTTGCTTAGCATGGATGGTGAGCGTGGCGCCACGCAAGCCAAAGTCGCCCCGACATGATTTTTAATGGAATGCGCGTCAGGATTGAAAACCGCAAAACCTATAATTTTAAAAATATGGATATTTCAATAGTAGTTCCCTTGTACAACGAAGCCGAGTCGCTGCCCGAGTTGGCCGAGTGGATTGAGCGGGTGATGAAAGAAAACAATTACACCTACGAGGTACTCATGGTCAACGATGGCAGTAGCGACGAGTCGTGGAACGTTATCAAGGAACTTCACGAGAAAAACAACAATATCAAGGGGGTGTGCTTCCGCCGCAACTATGGCAAGAGCCCTGCCTTGCACACTGGTTTTGAGCGGGCGATGGGCGATGTGGTCATCACGATGGATGCCGACTTGCAAGACAGCCCCGACGAGATCCCCCAGCTCTACAAGATGATTACCGAGCAAGGCTATGACTTGGTGAGCGGCTGGAAGAAGAAACGCTACGACCCCAAGACGAAAACCATCCCCACGAAACTCTTCAATGCGACCGCCCGCAAAGTGAGTGGCATCAAGAACTTGCACGATTTCAACTGCGGCCTCAAAGCCTATCGCCGCGAGGTGGTGAAGCACATTGAGATTTATGGCGATATGCACCGTTACATTCCATACTTGGCCAAAAACGCTGGCTTTGAAAGGATTGGCGAGCTTGTCGTCCATCACCAGGCGCGCAAGTATGGTGTCACCAAATTTGGCCTCGACCGCTTTGTGAACGGTTATCTTGACCTGCTCACGCTCTGGTTTCAGACGAAATTCGGCAAGAAGCCCATGCACTTCTTCGGGTTATTGGGCTCGGGAATTTTCTTGGTAGGTTTCCTGGCCGTGTTAGTGCTCATTATCATGAAGTTGTGCTACATGGGCAGCGCGCATCAGTTTTATGTGACCACCTCGGTCTATTTCTACGTTTCGCTGACGTGCATCTTGATGGGTACGCAGTTGTTTCTCACGGGCTTCTTGGGCGAGTTATTCATTCGTCACTCGTCCGACCGCAACGATTATCAGATTTTAGAGGAGATTATTGGAGATGAGGCATAGCGTCGCTGTGATATTGCTGGCAACAGCCCTGTTGTGGGGAGTGGCGTGCTCAAGCGACGAGTGCCTGGACAATGGCAGCGCCATCCCGCTGGCCGCGTTCTTCCAGAAGAGCACGGGCAGCCCGGTCTCGGTGAGCAACCTCTCGGTTTATGGCCTTGGCGCGACAGGCGACAGCTGCATGGCCGACAAGGAGAGTGTTTCGCAAGTCTACATGCCGTTGCGCGCCACCGCCACGGTCACGCAGTGGGTGCTCGACTATAATAGCGACAGCCTTTTCAACGACACCGTGACCATCAACTATGAGCCGTTGCCTGCCTTTGTCTCGGCCGAGTGTGGCGCAATGTACTACTTCCGCATCGACGGCTACCGCTCTACAAGTCATCAAGTCGACTCGATTTCCATCCCCGACGAGTTGATTGACAACCAGAATCGTGTCACGATTAAAATCTTTTTCCGCGGATGAGAAGATTAGCCGCTATAGGGGTCGTTGTGCTGGCGGCGGCAGTGGCTTGGCCGCAGACTCCGGCATCGCCAGATGCCAAGCGCCACGTCACCCCAGTTCAGCCGCAGACCAATATCGTTCTACGCCCTAAAAAAGGCACTAAGGAGGAGGTCATCAAGCGTTATCTCGCAGGTGACACGGCAAGTGCCGCAGCCGAGCTTCGCAAGGACTCGCTCAAGCGTGTCTATCCGCATTATCCTGCCTTGACCGAGGTGGCGTTAGGCCTTGACTTGGGCGACTTGCCGCTCGTGGCCTTTGGCCAGCGCTATGCCAGTGTGGGCGCAAGCGCCACGCTCAACTTGTGGAATCGACTCCAGCCGGTTGTCGAGTTGGGCGCGGGTGTGGCTCGTTCCACCCCCGAGGACATGAATTTTACCTACAAGGGCAAGCTCTCGCCCTATGCCAAAGTGGGCTTGAACTACAACATCACGTTCAAGAAAGCGCCCCAGTGCCAATTCGTTTTGGGCGCTCGGGCTGGCTACTCGACTTTCCAGTACGACATTACCGATGTGAACTTTACCAATGCCTATTGGGGAGAACAGAAAACGTTCGCGCTCAAGGGTGAGCGCTCACATGCCCTGTGGGGCGAGGCTTTAGCGGGATTGCGAGTGCAAGTGTGGAGGCGGATCTCGATGGGTTGGCAAGTGCGCTATCACGGCATTTTCAACTATGGCAAGCCTGAGCGCTCACGGCCCTGGTTTGTCCCTGGCTATGGCGCTCGCGGCACGCGTTGGGCCTTTAACCTGTCAGTCTATTATGTGCTGCCGTTGAACGCGAGCCGTTGGCCTAAGCCAGAGGGGACTGACCAGAAGAAGCGCAAGTAATCCTGTCTTTCAAGCGATAGAAAAAAATGCCGGAGACCCCGTTTTGGGAGTCTCCGGCTTGTTGGGTGACAGGGTGTCAACCCTCTCCTTTAAAGGCCTCTGCCGTGGCAGTTCTTGTATTTCTTGCCACTGCCGCAGGGGCAGGGGTCGTTGCGGCCAACCTTTGGCCCCACGTGGATGGGAGCGGTTGGATGTTGTGCGCCTTGGCGACTTGCTCCTTGCGATGCGGCGGCATTGGCGCGCTGTGCGGCGGCCACCGCGTCGTCGCCTCGGCTCTCTCTGTATTGCTGGCGGCGAGGCTCTGGCTCGTGTTGAGCGGGAGAAGGGTCGGCTGCGCCCTCTGGAATAGCGCCCCGCATCAGTGTTGACACCGATTTGTTGTTCATCTCGCCGAGCATGGCCTGGAAGAGCTTAAACGACTCAAGCTTATAAATCACAAGGGGGTCTTTTTGCTCGTAGCTGGCATTTTGAACGCTCTGGCGCAACTGGTCAAGCTCGCGCAGGTTCACTTTCCAGCTTTCGTCGATGGTGAGCAGCAACACGGCTTTTTGCCACGCCTTGGTGAGCGACTTGCACTGGGTCTCGTAGCACTCTTTCATGTCGGCCACGATGCCAAACACGCGCTTGCCGTCGCTGATGGGAACTCTGATTTGTCCCATGGGCTGCTCGGCGCCTTGTGCCAACTGTTGCTCGACAATGTTGCTGATGACGGGATTGGCGACCTCGCTCAGGCGCTCGGTCTTGCGGTGGAAAGCCTCGTTCACCGCGTCATAGAGCTGGTCTACTTTTTCCTGGTCGTCCATGCCGCGGAAGGCCTCTTCGGTCATGGGAGGCTCGATAGCAAAGGTTTTGAGCACGTGCATTTTGAAGTCTTCATACTCGTCGGCGCCAAATTTGTTCACACTGTCCTCAACGCTGTCGTAGAGCGTGTTCACAATGTCAGTGCCAATGCGCTCGCCCATGAGGGCATGGTGGCGGCGGGTGTAAATCACCTTGCGCTGGGCGTTCATCACGTCGTCATATTCCAGCGTGTGCTTGCGGATGCCAAAGTTGTTTTCCTCCACACGCTTTTGGGCGTTCTCGATGGACTTGGTGACCATGGGCGACTCGATAGCCTCGCCGTCGTGCAGCCCTAAGCGGTCGAGCAGTTTCACCACTTTCTCGCTGGCAAACAGGCGCATCACCTTGTCCTCAAACGACACGAAGAACACCGAGCTGCCCGGGTCGCCTTGGCGGCCGGCGCGGCCACGCAGCTGGCGGTCGACACGGCGGCTCTCGTGGCGCTCGGTGCCAATGATGGCTAAACCGCCGGCTTCTTTCACCGTGGATGCCAGCTTGATGTCGGTACCGCGTCCAGCCATGTTGGTGGCGATGGTCACGACACCCTTGCCCTCGCTGTCCTGCTGGCCGGCTTGTGCCACGATGTCGCTTTCTACAGCGGTGCGCTCGGGTTTGGCGTTCAGCAGTTGGTGAGGAATGTGGCGCAGCTTGAGCATGCGGCTCAGCATCTCGCTGATGTCAACGCTGGTCGTGCCCACCAGGCATGGCCGCCCGGCATCGCGCATCTTCACAATCTCCTCAATCACGGCGTTGAATTTCTCCTTTTGCGTCTTGTAGACGCGGTCGGGCTGGTCGTCGCGAATCACCGGCTTGTTAGTGGGAATGGTCACCACGTCGAGTTTGTAAATCTCCCAGAACTCGCCTGCCTCGGTCTCGGCAGTACCGGTCATGCCAGCCAGCTTGTGATACATGCGGAAGTAGTTTTGCAGCGTGATGGTTGCAAACGTTTGGGTGGCGGCTTCCACCTTCACGCCCTCTTTGGCCTCGATGGCCTGGTGCAGCCCGTCGCTGTAGCGGCGGCCTTCCATCACACGACCGGTTTGCTCGTCCACGATTTTGACCTTGTTCTCGGCATCGACGATGTATTCCTCGTCGCGGTTAAACAGCGTGTAGGCCTTGAGCAACTGGGTCACGGTGTGCACTCGCTCGGCTTTGAGCGAGTAGTTTTGCAGCAATTCGTCGCGCTTGGCGACTTTCTCCTCGTCGCTTAGTGGCATGTTGGTCACCTCCGAGAGCTCGCTGGCGATGTCGGGCAGCACAAAGAATTTTGAGTCGTCGGTGCCTTGGGTGAGCACATCGATGCCCTTGTCGGTCAACTCAACCGTGTTGTTGGTCTCGTCGATGATGAAATACAGCGGGTCGGTCACGATGTGCATCTCGCGGTTGTTGTCTTGCATGTAGTGCGCCTCGGTCTTGAGCATGGCGCTCTTGACGCCTTCCTCCGAGAGGTACTTGATGAGGGGCTTGTATTTGGGCAGACCCTTGAAAGCGCGGTAGAGCAGCAGCAAGCCTTCCTCAACCTCCTTGGGGTCGTCCTTGCTCATCTTGGCGCGTGACTCCGAGAGCAGGTTGGTCACTAAGCGGCGTTGGGCTTGATACACGCGCTCTACGTTGGGCTTGTAGTCGTCATACATCTGGTCCTCGCCGCGCGGCACGGGACCCGAGATGATGAGGGGCGTGCGGGCATCGTCGATCAGCACCGAGTCAACCTCGTCGACAATGGCGAAGTGGTGAGGACGCTGCACCAAGTCTTCAGGGCGCATGGCCATGTTGTCGCGCAGGTAGTCGAAGCCAAATTCGCTGTTGGTGCCAAAGGTGATGTCGCAATTGTAGGCGGCGCGGCGCTCGGGCGAGTTGGGCTGTGTCTTGTCGATGCATGCCACGCTCATGCCGTGGAACTCGTAGAGTGGACCCATCCACTCCGAGTCGCGCTTGGCTAAGTAATCGTTCACGGTCACCATGTGCACGCCCTGGCCGGCGAGCGCGTTCAGGAACACGGGGAGGGTAGCCACAAGGGTTTTGCCTTCGCCCGTTGCCATCTCCGCGATTTTCCCCTGGTGAAGGACGACACCGCCAATCAGTTGCACGTCGTAGTGAATCATGTCCCAAGTCACCTCGTTGCCGCCTGCCATCCAGTGGTTATAATAGGTGGCCTTGTCGCCGTCGATGGAGAGGAAATCTTTGCCCTCGGCTGCCAGTTGGCGGTCAAAATCGGTGGCTGTGACCTCTATCGTCTCGTTTTGGGCAAATCGGCGGGCGGTGTCTTTCACAATCGAGAACACCTCGGGAAGCACCTCGTTGAGTTTCTCTTCGATGCGTTCAAGCACCTCTTTTTCTAAGTCATCTACTTTTTTCCACAGTGGCTCGCGTTGTGCAAAGTCCACGGTCTCTACTTCGGTCTTGATGTGAGCAATCTCATCGCGCTGCGGCTGCACGTAGTCCTTGATTTCCTGACGGATTTGGGCGGTGCGGTTGCGCAATTCATCGTTCGACATTCGCTCTACGGCAGGGTAAGCCTCCTTGATGCTTTGCAAGATGGGCCGCAGCTTTTTCAAGTCGCGCTCGCTCTTGTTGCCAAACAATGATTTTAAAATTCCATTTAATCCCATATTTTGTTGTGTAAGTTGATTTTCTTCACGCGTTGAGGTTCCCTTGCGTGCATTGCTGACTCTGCCTGTTGCAGTGGGACCTCAACCATTGAAGATGCAAAGTTAGTAAAAATGTTCTGATTAACGCTTGTGTTGTGGCTTGAAAGTGCCGCAACAGCTCAATGGGGGATTAGAAGGAGGGCGCTCGCGCGCGGATGACGCTCGTCACGGCAGGGTGCAGCCAGGCAGGAGCGCCTGTGGGAGCGTTAGTCACTGGCTGGCTCTGGCTGTTCGTTGCCGTTGCCTGCCATTGGGCCCGAAGGGCATGCTTCATGGCGGGCACGATCCTCAGCAGGCGAGCGTGCTTGGGAATCAGCCGATGAAGCGCCTGCTGCCTGCCACGGTCTTTCATGAGCGCGTTGCAGTCGCAACGCAACTGGCGCTCGATGACAAGCAACTCGTGCCCCGAGTGTGGGGCTTCCACGGTCGCGACAGCGCTCATCGCCACCACCGAGGCGACGATTGAGGTGAGCAAGCGGTTTATTTGGATGGGGTGTAACACACTTGTGAGTGTCGACTGATTAAAATGTAATTCAACATGCGCAGCATGACTGCCAGCATGAGCGGATAGAACGCCACATTGAAATGTTGTGGCAAAAATGGTGCCAAAACGATGAAGACACCCAATTCCAGCGCATTGATGGCATGATAGCAAAGCAGCAGCCGCTGCCCTTTTTTGACCCACACGAGCACTGCTGGCACGAGGTAGAGCGGGTGAAGCCAAAACCCATTGTAGTTGGGTGAGGTTCCCTCGTGGGTGGAGATGAAAATGAGGAAGAAGATGAGGCAGCCTGCCGCTCCGTAGGCGATGAAAACGATACTGTCCACCCACCGGCTCACGCGCTTTCTCCTCCAGTCAGTCCACGTGGCCAGCGCAGTGAGCGCCAGCAGCAGGAGAGAAAGCGCCAGCGGTGAGGCATACCATGGCGTGGGGGGAAGAATGGTGCCTTGCTCAGAGCCGTCGATCACGATTTTGGTGTCTCTCACAAGTGGCATTGCCACACCGTTGTGTGCGATCGTGGCATGGGCAAAGCGCTCCATCAGTTGCATGGGCAGGAAATCGGCTTGCCGGGAGGTGATGGCGGTGTCAACGCTTGCCCCAAGAGTCAGGTCGATGCCCAATCGCTCCCACGAGTAGTTGCCGTTATACTGTGACATCATGTCACGATAAGTGACATGCCCCGTGCTGGGGGAGGCATACCGTAACGCGTTCCCCGCCGCTTGCTCAATGAGGTCTCGCGGACGGGTGGCGCAGTTGTCGCTGAAAAACTTGTAGCGATAGGTCGCATTCTCGGGAAGCGCGTTCTCGCGCAGAAGCGCGCGCACCGTGGCAGCCTGCTCCTGGTCGAGGTTGAGCTCTTGCTCTACCACCTTGCGCTGGCCATAGCCGAAGAGGGCGATGTCGCTCGGAATCGCGCCACACAGGTAGTCGGTCTCGCCCCTCACGAAGCGCCACACAAAGCCCTGCCCGAAGTCAAAGAGGCCATAGTTGTAGTAGAGGTCGCTGCCGGAGTCTGTCACCCGAAGCTCGGTGTGTCCATAGACCTCAAAGATTTTGCTCCCCGGGTACACGGTGACTAAGCTCACCTTGATGCTGTCTTGTGCAGGAGCAGGCAGCGCAAGAAGCATGATGATTGCGGCTATCAATGCGCAGAATTGATTTCGTTTCATTGCCTGAGACATTTTCTTCTTGTAGCCATGATAGGATAAGGACAGCGCAAAGCGCCCCACAATGACTAAATCAAGTGCAAAAATAAGAAATATCCATCAAAAAAATGTTTTTTTTGTAAAATAAATCCGAAAATATTTGGAATGTGTCTATTTATGTATTACCTTTGCGATGCAAAACAATTACGACAGCAATATTAATTTGCACTTTTCTATACAGATTCTATTCATAAAATTCAAAAGTCCCACTCGTGAGAGCAGGGCTTTTTTTGTTGGTGACGTGTCTTCGCAACCTTGGAATAACTGAAAGTCGGGTTTCCCCTATGAATTTCTGTGGTTTACACCGAGAATTTTGTGCGAAAATATAAGATTCGTTGCAAAAAGTGTGGCTACGGTTTTGAAGAAGAAGGATGTGTATCAGGTCAAGAATGCCATCAAGTTGGGACAATATAATGTGGGGCGTGAGGGAGAGGTACTCACCATTCCGCTTTATATGGGATTCCTTATTGAGGACAAACTTGCTGACGTGATTATTCCTGATATTGACTTGAACTTATTGACCACCATTCAATGACCAATGAAGCATGATGATGGCAAGGCTGATGTTCGTTGTGCTTCGGCGAGCGGAACTTGAATGAGCCAAAAAAAAGGGGGGCATCAAGCGATGCCCCTCCCTTTGTGTGTACGATGAAAATTGTTTCTTATTTAACAACTTTGTTCGTGGTCTTGCTGCCATCGGCATAAGTGGTCACAACAATGTTAATACCTTGGAATGGCTCTGCGCTTTCCACGCCAGCCACGTTGTAGTACTTCACGTTGCTGATTTCCTTGCTGGCATTCACGTCGTTAACTGCCGAGGGATCAACTGTGATCTTGAATGAAATTCGGCCTTCCTTGTTGCCGCCAAAGTAGCCATCACCGCTCTCGTCTGGATTGGCAGTAGAGTAGCAGATGTTGTCTTGATAGCAGTCATATACGCCAGCAGCGAGGTTCTTGTCAATAGCAATATACAATTTGACGATACCAAGGTCTCCTTCTGTCCTGGGTGGGATTCGGAGATTTTGCAAATTGAACATCACAATACGAAGACTTGTGCCTGGAGATACTGCGGCAGCTATCTGATGTTTTTTTGCGCGATTGATTGGAAATCCAAACACCATGGTATGGGTATCAAGTTCCGGATCGTAGTCGTCGACTTGGGCAGCTGTGATGCCTTCGGGATAGTGGAAGTCTGATTGGAGTGCTGCATAGCCTGTTTCATTCTTCAGGTTAAGAATAACTTCAACAGTGTCACCAGGTTTTGCTGTGAAATCTCTGATGAACAAAGAGTCTGTTGCCGACGTTCCTGGATCTTTTTCAGCGAATGCGCTCATGCAGACTGCTGCAAAACCTACTAAAAGTAATGTTTTAAGTTTCATAATCAATTGATTTTAAAATGTTTATAAATTTGTTGATTAGGTGATCAAGTTTAATAACCAATGCTTGCAGTTAGGTATCGGACATGCCCCTCCACCTAACACTTGACAAAGATAGAAATAATTTTTTTAATAGTGCAAACTTTTGAGTGCTTTTTTTCTGTTTTTTTTATTTTTAGCATTACACTCTCTGAGGCGAACGGCGCAGCGCTCTTTTTGAAAAAGCCCGGCCTCAAGTTCCCACTCAAGACCGAGGCCTGTGAGTCTTTCATGGCTCCTGTTCTATCAATACAATGCTAAAAAAAACTACTCTATCTTTTTCAAAATTCGATGCTCCTTTTTTTTGCACATGGCTAATGGCACTCCAGGTGTCTAAGCCCCTCGTTGATCCTGCGGCCAAGGCGAGCGCAAAACGAAACTGAAGCATCGTGAAGTCTCTCTGTTTCCATTTCAATGGTCATGCACGCTGCATACTTTGATGCGTCACGGTTGATGAGACGCTCGATGCAGTTGAATCGCTTGATGCAGGAAGCGATGCTTGACTTGCTGTTTTTGATACCTGTATTCATGCCTATATATTTAATGTGTTAATTTCTTAATCAAGGACATCAGGATAGAGAGACCAAAAAAGAGTCTCGTAAACACCTTGCGACGAGACTCTTTACAGTACTTTTCTCCCAGGATAGCTGTTCAGAAAATTCAAAAAATCCAAATGTCACAGTAGTTGTACCTGAACCTTCACTTTTTAGCACTAAAAAAATATATCTTTTTTCAAATGCTTGAAAAGTCGGTGTTGATGTTTACGTTGCAAAATTACGATGTGACGGCGAGTGGGTGTTAGGCTTTTTGTGACCTTTTTATTGGATTTTTGTCACTTTCTGCAAATCACGAATTGGATTTTTGTACCCAATTTCAATCGTAGAATATTGATTTTTAATAATTTAAAAATGCAACAGCGACACCTGTGAGCGCATTCCTCTTTGCCCACGCGCAGTGTGCTTTTAGGCATTAAATTTCTTAAAATAGCTTAATGTCGTGGAATTATCGGGCGCATTGTTGTAAATTTGTTGCACTAAATGAACAACGACAGAGAACCCCAAAACGCACAAGATGAAAAAGCCGCTTCTTGTCCTCCTCGGTCTGGTCACGATGATGCTTGTCGTGTCCTGCGGAGGAGTTGATGCTTCACCCACCCAATATGTTTTGAACGAGGCCTCCCCGTCACCGTCTCGCCAGGCCGTGACGCCTCCTGCTGGCAGCACGGTGCACGCAATGCGGTCAGGCATCCTGCCCGGGCGGCTCAATCAAATCTTCAACGACAGCAACCATGTGCAGCTCGAAGCTGCCGTGAGCAACGGGATTGAGCCGATCACTGACTTGAGAACGGCTTTCTGGCTCAAGCAGCCCGTTGTGAAGGTGGCCTCGTGCAACCTTTATTATGTCGACTCGATGAAATACGCCATGCCCTACCTTGTGCCCAAGGCGGCCACCCTGCTCGGGGAAATGGCCAAGGCGTTTCAGGACACCATCAAGGCGCGTGGCGGCAAGGTGTACCGCATCAGGGTGAACAGCGCATTGCGCACCGACTACTCGGTGAGGGGGCTGATGAGGCGCAACCGTGCTGCCACCGAACAGTCGTGCCACCGCTATGGCACGACCTTCGACATCAGCTGGACAAAATTTGACTGCATGGACCCAAGTTACCCCATCTCGCTTGAGAGCCTGAAAAATATCTTGGCCGAGGTCGTCTACGACTTTCGCCAAAAGGGGCGGTGCTATGCCATCTTTGAGCCGAAACGCGGCTGCTTCCACATCACCGCAAGATGACACCAGGTTTTTTTAAGGCATCACACCATCAGGACAACACACGGCTTAAGACCGATTGCTAACTATCAACTATAAATCATGACAGAACAAAGTGCTATTGCCAATTACCTGAAATGGTCAGGCAACAAATCCATTGACATCAAGGTCGCGCTGGTCGACTGTGACGGCATTCTCTACGACTCGATGAAGTATCACACGCGCGCGTGGGTGAAACTCATGAAAAAGAATAACGTGAAGTGCACGCGCGACGAGTTCTACGAGTATGAGGGCATGACTGGAGCAAGCATCATCAAGATGATGTTTAAGCGCGGTGCAGGAATCAACCTCACCGACGACGAGGCGTGGGAGTATTATAAGGTGAAAGGCCGCTACTTCAAAGAGCTCGGCGAACCCGAGGTGATAGAGGGCACGCGCGACGTGCTGTCTATGCTCAAGCAGCACGGCATCAGCAGTATCGTGGTCACAGGCAGCCGCGAGCCCTCGATTTTGGAGCGCATCGACCAGGACTACGAGGGGCTTTTTGCCGAGGAGCGCGTGACGGCCGCCGACACCAAATCGGGAAAGCCCAGCCCCGAGCCCTACATGAAAGGGCAAATGAAGGCCAATGCCAAGCCCAACGAGTGCCTTGTGATTGAGAACGCTCCGCTGGGCGTGCAGAGCGGCCATGCCGCGGGCTGTTTCGTGGTGGGGGTCACCACCGGGCCCATCCCCGAGAGGGACCTCTACAAGGCTGGTGCCGACATCGTGTATAAGAGTATGTTAGCCTTCAAAGAAGCCCTCCCCGCTTTGCTGGAGGCGTTGAAGGCGTGAGAACCCAATAGGGTGTAATGTGGCAGAGCGATGCAAAGATTGGTGTATAGCAACGATGTTGACCGAGCCCTGGGCGAGCGGCTGGCCGCCAAGGACTTTTATCGCCTTTTCGTCATTGCCGACGAGAACACGGCGCGGTGGGTGTGGCCGCGCGTGGCTACCCTGCGCCGTGCCACCCTCATCACCATCGCCGCTGGCGAGCAAAATAAGAGCCTGCAATCGCTTGCGCAAGTGTGGCGCGCGTTGCAGGCGGGGCAAGCCACCCGGCAATCGCTTGTGGTGAACCTGGGCGGAGGTGTGGTGACCGACTTGGGCGGCCTGGCCGCTGCCACGTTCAAGCGCGGCATTCGGTTTATGAATGTGCCCACGACCCTGCTGGGCGCTGTCGATGCCGCTGTGGGCGGGAAAACGGCCATCAACTTCGGAGGGCTGAAAAACGAGATAGGCTGTTTCCAAGAGGCTGTTGACGTGATCATCTCTACCTGCTTTTTCAAAACGCTCCCGCGGCATGAGCTGAAATCGGGCTATGCCGAGATGCTCAAGCATGCCCTGCTTGGCAGCGAGGCTCAACTTGCCTCGCTGCTCGATTTCCCGTTTGAGCGCGTTGACGATGAGCGGCTGCTTCATTTGCTCCAAGAGTCGATAGCCGTGAAGCAGAGCATCGTGCGCGACGACCCACACGATCAAGGCGCGCGCCGAGCCCTGAACCTGGGGCACACCGTGGGGCACGCTTTCGAGAGCTTAGCGCTGAAGCGCAGCAAGCCCATCGCTCACGGCTATGCCGTGGCTTGGGGCATCGTTGCCGAGCTGGTGCTCTCGCACATCATGTTCCGCTTCCCCAGCGAGATAATTCAGCAGATGAGCGACTTTGTGCGGACAAACTATGGCGCATTCCCCATCACGTGTGACGACTATGACACCTTGCTCAAGCTCATGCGCCACGACAAAAAGAGCCAGCGAGGCGAAATCAACTGCTCGTTGCTGGCCGCCATCGGCGACGCGCGTCTGAGCCATACTGTCAGCGACGACGACATGAAGGCCGCTCTCGACATCTATCGCGACTTGATGGGGATGTAGAAATAATCCAAAAAAAAGTTTGAAAAACATTTGGTTGTTAGGCAATTAGTTCGTAACTTTGCAACGCTTTTGTACTCTGAAATGCGCAATCTGCTACTAATCTGTTGATTATGTGGGAGTTTGTCGCACGATTTTGGGGTGCGATAGAGCAAGAAAAAACATTGTGTAAATTATTCATTTTAAAAACAAAGTAAAACAGAACTAAGATGCCTACAATTCAGCAATTAGTAAGAAAAGGCCGTACAACTCTGGAAACTACCAGCAAATCGCCTGCTTTGGACTCTTGCCCGCAGCGTCGCGGTGTGTGCGTTCGTGTCTACACGACCACACCCAAGAAGCCTAACTCAGCCATGCGTAAAGTTGCACGTGTGAGATTGACAAACGGCAAAGAGGTGAACTCTTACATCCCAGGCGAGGGTCACAACCTGCAAGAGCACTCGATTGTCATGGTGCGAGGCGGGCGCGTGAAGGACCTTCCAGGCGTGCGCTACCACATCGTGCGTGGCACGCTTGACACCGCTGGTGTCTCTGGCCGCCTGCAGCGCCGCTCCAAGTACGGAGCCAAGCGCCCCAAGGATGCCAAGAAGTAAATCGGCAGACAGCGACCAAAAACTACTAAAAAACAAAACATTTAAAAACTTAGTTTTTGATTTTGTTGGATTGATGAGATTTCAGGTTGAGTAAATGGCCGAGGAGTTGGCCGTTGAAGACAAAAGATGCAACAACCAAGCAGACAAAAACTACAACGTATTGATAAAAAATGAGAAAGGCTAAGCCAAAAAAAAGGATTATTATACCTGATCCTAAGTTCGGTGATGTGCGCGTGTCGAAATTCGTGAATCACCTCATGTACGACGGTAAGAAGAACACTTCTTACGCCATCTTCTACAGCGCCCTTGATTTAGTGGGCCAGAAGATGGCCAATGAAGAAAAGACCCCGCTGGAGATATGGAAAACAGCGCTTGAGAAAGTGACTCCCCAAGTGGAGGTTAAGTCACGCCGCATCGGTGGCGCAACCTTCCAGGTCCCAACTGAAATCCGCCCCGACCGCAAGGAGTCGGTATCAATGAAAAATCTGATCGCTTTCGCGCGCAAGCGCGGCGGAAAAACCATGGCCAGCAAGCTTGCCGCTGAAATTATGGACGCTTACAACGAGCAGGGCGGCGCCTTCAAGCGCAAGGAGGACATGCACCGCATGGCAGAGGCAAACCGCGCGTTTGCACACTTCAGGTTTTAAATGGTGATATAGAAGAGGAAAATAGATGAGAACAGACGAACAACTGAAATTTACACGCAATATCGGCATCATGGCTCACATCGACGCCGGTAAAACTACTACGTCCGAGAGGATCCTTTTTTACACCGGATTAACCCACAAGATTGGAGAGGTTCATGACGGTGCAGCCACCATGGACTGGATGGAGCAGGAGCAGGAGCGTGGCATCACCATCACCAGTGCTGCAACCACTGCATTCTGGAATTATAGAGACAACAAATACAAAATCAACCTCATCGACACCCCAGGACACGTCGACTTCACCGTCGAGGTGGAGCGCTCACTGCGCGTGCTCGATGGCACGATCGCGACATTCTGCGCTGTGGGCGGCGTTGAGCCCCAGTCAGAGACCGTTTGGCGCCAGGCCGACAAGTACAACGTGCCGCGCATCGCCTACGTCAATAAGATGGACCGCTCGGGCGCCAACTTCCTGGAAGTGGCTCGCCAAATCCAAGAAATCCTTGGCTCTAACCCTTGCCCGATTCAGCTGCCTATCGGTGCCGAAGAGAACTTCAAGGGCGTCATCGACTTAGTGCGCATGAAAGCCTTGTACTGGCACGACGAGACGATGGGAGCCGAGTATCAGGAAGAGGAGATTCCGGCCGAGCTTCAGGCCGAGGCTCAGGAGCTCCGCGACCAGATGCTGGAGAAAATCGCCGAGAGCGACGAGGACTTGATGGCGAAATACTTTGACGACCCCTCTACCATCACCGAGGATGAAATCAAACGCGCCTTGCGCAGCGCGACCTTGAAGATGGAGATCGTGCCCATGCTTTGCGGCAGCTCGTTCAAGAACAAGGGCGTGCAGCCCCTGCTGGATGCCGTGTGCGCTTATTTGCCCAGCCCCGAGGACACCCCCGAGGTGGTGGGGCACGCTTACCAGAATCCCGACAAGCAGGAAGCGCGCAAGCCCGTCTTCGAAGAGCCCACTTGCGCCCTCGTGTTCAAAATCGCCACCGATCCCTATGTGGGCCGGTTGGTGTTCTTCCGTGTCTATAGTGGCAAGGTCGAGGCGGGCAGTTACCTGTTTAACGCCCGTTCCGGCAAAAAGGAGCGCATCTCCAGGTTGTTCCAGATGCACTCCAACAAGCAGAACCCGATGGAGGTCATCGGTTGCGGCGACATTGGCGCTGGTGTAGGTTTTAAGGATATTCGTACGGGTGACACGCTTTGTGACGAGGCGCACCCCATCGTTCTTGAGGCTATTGACTTCCCCGATCCCGTGATTGGCATCGCTGTGGAGCCTAAGACCCAAAAAGATCTGGCCAAGCTCGATGCCGGACTCCAGAAACTGGCCGAGGAAGACCCCACTTTCCAAGTCGAGAGCAACGAGGAAACGGGGCAAACCATCATTCGCGGCATGGGCGAGCTGCACCTTGATATTATCATCGACCGCTTGCGCCGCGAGTTCAAAGTGGAGTGCAACCAGGGCCGCCCACAAGTGACCTACAAGGAAGCCATCACCAAGCCCGTGGAGCTGCGCGAGGTGTTCAAGAAGCAGACGGGCGGCCGAGGCAAGTTTGCCGACATCATTTGCCGTGTCGAGCCTGCCGACGATGACTTCGAGGGAAGCCTCCAGTTCATCGACGTCGTGAAAGGCGGCGACATCCCCAAGGAGTACATCCCCGCTATCCAAAAGGGCTTCCAGGCCGCCATGAAGAATGGCGTGCTGGCCGGCTATCCTGTCGAGCGCCTCAAGGTGACCGTGCTGGATGGCTCATTCCACCCCGTTGACTCCGACCAATTGTCGTTTGAGCTCTGTGCCCAGAGCGCTTTCCGAAAGGCATGCGCCCAGGCCGCGCCAGCCCTGCTGGAGCCCATCATGAAAGTCGAGGTCGTGACCCCCGAGGAAAGCATGGGCGACGTGATTGGCGACTTGAACAAGCGCCGTGGGCAGGTCGAGGGAATGGAGACAAGCCGCAGCGGTGCGCGCATTGTCAAGGCCACCGCTCCGCTGGCCGAGATGTTCGGCTACGTGACGGCATTGCGCACCATCACCAGTGGCCGAGCCACCTCAACCATGTCGTTCTCGCACTATGCGGCTGTGAGCAAGGTCATCGGGCAGAAAGTCCTCGAAGAGGTCGGAGGCCGCGTTGATTTATTGAAATAAAATTTTATAATTAAAAATATGAGCCAAAAAATTAGAATTAAACTGAAATCTTACGATCACAACTTGGTTGACAAATCGGCCGAGAAGATTGTCAGAACAGTGAAGTCGACTGGCGCTGTGGTGAGTGGCCCGATACCCCTGCCTACTCACAAGCGCATCTTCACCGTGAATCGCTCGACTTTTGTCAACAAAAAGTCACGTGAACAATTCCAACTGTCATCTTTCAAGCGTCTCATCGACATCTACAGCTCTACCGCCAAGACCGTCGACGCGCTCATGAAACTTGAGTTGCCCAGTGGAGTAGAGGTCGAAATCAAGGTATAGTACATTCTTTTCGTCCACACAGATTTTTTTCAAAACAAATTGTGTATTTAAGGAAACATTTTAAAATTTAAAGAGAAATGCCAGGATTATTAGGAAAAAAAATCGGAATGACATCCGTTTTCAGCGCCGACGGCAAGAACATGCCGTGCACTGTTATCGAAGTAGGTCCTTGTGTCGTTACTCAGATTAAGACGCTTGAAAAAGACGGTTATGAGGCTATTCAGCTTGGCTTCCAGGAGAAGAAAGACAAGCACACCACCAAGCCCGAGGCCGGACACTTCAAGAAAGCTGGAGTGAAGCCACAAAGGCACTTGGCCGAGTTCAAAGGTTTTGATGGCAAGTACAATCTCGGTGACACCATCACTGTGGATTTGTTCAGCGACACATCATTTGTTGACGTGACCGGCACTTCAAAAGGTAAAGGCTTCCAGGGCGTTGTAAAGCGCCACGGATTCGGTGGCGTGGGTCAAGCCACGCACGGTCAGGACGACCGATACCGCGCTCCAGGCGCCATCGGCGCTTGCTCCTACCCAGCCAAGGTGTTCAAAGGCACGCGCATGGCCGGCCAAATGGGTAACGAATGCGTTACTGTTCAGAATTTGCAGATTATTAAGGTGTTGCCCGAGAACAACCTTCTCGTTGTGAAGGGAAGTGTTCCAGGCTTCAAAGGTTCAATTTTATCAATCGTTAAGTAATGGAACTTGCAGTATATAACATCAAAGGTGAAGACACAGGGAAGAAGGTCACGCTCAACGACGAGATTTTCGCCATCGAAAACCCCAGCGAGCACACCGTCTATCTCGATGTGAAGCAGTACTTGGCCAACCAGCGCCAGGGCACGCACAAGGCTAAAGAGAGAAGTGAGGTTTCTGGCTCGACCAAGAAGCTCGGCCGCCAGAAAGGCGGCGGTGGCGCTCGTCGTGGCGACATCAACAGCCCCTTGCTCGTCGGTGGAGGACGCGTCTTCGGGCCACGCCCCCGCGACTACAGCTTCAAGCTCAACAAGAAGATGAAAGCGCTCGCGCGTCGCTCAGCACTCACCTACAAGGCTCAAAACAATCAGATTATGGTCATCGAAGACCTGAATTTCGAAGCCCCAAAGACAAAAGAATTCGTAAATATTATTAAAAATCTGAAACTGGACGGCCAGAAACTCGTCCTCGTTTTAGAGAAACAAAATAATAACGTATTTTTGTCGGCTCGGAATGTTGAGAAGACTTTTGTAATCTCTGCTCCAGACTTGAACACGTATCGCATCCTTGACAACAAGACCCTTGTTGTCACCGAGAGCAGTGTGGCTATTTTAAACCAAATGAAATGAAAGGAGAACAGAAAATGGATATTATGATTATTCCTATTGTGACAGAAAAGGCCAACGCCATCAGCGAAAAAGACAATCGCTATTCATTCAAGGTCTCTCCAAATGCCAACAAGCACCAAATCAAGGACCTGGTCGAGGAACTTTATGACGTGAAAGTGGTCGATGTGAGCACGATGAACTACGACGGCAAGAAGAAGACGCGCTACACCAAACGCGGAATCCAGCGCGGCAAGGTCGCGGCTTTCAAGAAGGCCGTGGTCACACTTGCCGAGGGACAAACCATTGATTTCTATAGTAATTTATAAAATAAGAAATGGCAGTAAGAAAATTAAAGCCCACAACACCGGGGCAAAGACACAAGATTATTGGTGTATTCGATAACATCACTGCACGTACACCAGAAAAGTCTCTTACAGTCGGTAAGCGCTCCACGGGCGGCCGCAACAACCAGGGCCGTATGACCATGCGCTATATGGGCGGTGGACACAAGCGCAAGTACCGCTTGATTGACTTTAAGAGAAACAAAGACGGTGTACCAGCTCGAGTGAAGTCAATCGAGTACGACCCCAACCGGTCGGCTCGCATTGCCCTCCTTTACTACGCAGATGGTTATAAGGCTTATATCATCGCGCCCAACGGACTCGAAGTGGGCGCTGTGGTAGAAAGCGGTGAGAACGTGGCCCCAGAGGTGGGAAACGCGCTTCCACTCAACAAAATTCCTGTTGGTACTTTAATTCACAACATTGAATTGCGTCCAGGCCAAGGGGCAATTATTGCTCGCAGCGCCGGCACCTTCGCCCAACTCACGTCGCGCGAGGGCAGCTACGCAATTATCAAATTACCTTCGGGCGAGACACGCAAAATCCTTGCAACCTGCAAGGCCACGGTTGGCATCGTCGGCAACTCTGACCACGCGCTGGAGCGCTCTGGAAAAGCAGGCCGCTCGCGCTGGCTCGGACGCCGTCCTCGCAACCGCGGTGTTGTTATGAACCCTGTCGATCACCCAATGGGTGGTGGCGAGGGCCGTCAGTCTGGTGGCCATCCTCGTTCACGCACGGGCCTCTACGCAAAGGGCTTGAAGACACGTGCGCCGAAGAAGCATTCTTCGAAGTATATTATCGAAAGAAGAAAGAAGTAATTTGATTAATTGTTAAACTATGAGTCGTTCATTAAAAAAAGGCCCCTACATTTGTGTAAAACTCGAGAAGAAAATCGACGCGATGAATGAGAGCGGAAAAAAGAGCGTGGTGAAAACTTGGTCACGCGCCTCGATGATTTCCCCCGATTTCGTCGGTCACACCATCGCAGTTCACAATGGAAATAAATTTATTCCCGTCTATGTTACCGAGAACATGGTAGGACACAAGCTTGGAGAGTTCGCTCCCACACGCACCTTCCGTGGACACAGCGGCAACAACAAGTAATCAGGGCCCGGGATATCAATTCATTGACAAAAAAAAGAATTAAATACAATGGGTAAAAGAAAAAGAGAATCAGCTAAAATCATCAAGGAAGCCCGAAAAGAGCAATACTTCGCCAAGCTGAAAAACGTGCCGAGCAGCCCCCGCAAGATGCGCCTGGTGGCCGACATGGTGCGCGGCCTGGAAGTGTTCAAGGCTATGGGTCTCCTCCATTTCTCTACAAAACACGCTGCAAGAGACGTTGAGAAACTCCTCAAGTCCGCAATCTCCAACTGGGAGCAGAAAAACGAAAGGAAAGCTGAAAGCGGTGAGCTATATGTGAAAACCATCACTGTGGATTGCGCTCCAATGCTCAAACGCCTCCGCCCAGCTCCGCAAGGCCGTGGCTACCGCATCCGCAAGCGCTCCAACCACATCACCTTGTTTGTAGACACGATTAAAAATGACTCTAAAGACGCATAAAAGACTATGGGACAGAAAGTAAATCCAATTAGCAATCGTTTAGGTATCATCCGTGGCTGGGATTCCAACTGGTTTGGAGGCTGTGATTACGGCGATACCCTGCTTGAGGATAGCAAAATCCGCAAGTACCTCAATGTGCGTCTGGCCAAGGCAAGCGTCTCACGCATTGTCATCGAAAGAACCCTCAAACTTGTCACCATCACCATCTGCACGTCGCGCCCAGGATTGATCATCGGGAAAGGCGGCCAGGATGTCGACAAGCTCAAGGAGGAATTGAAGAAACTCACCGACAAGGATGTCCAAATCAACATCTACGAGGTGAAGCGCCCCGAGCTCGATGCCATGATCGTTGCCAAAAACATCGCCCACCAAATCGAGGGCAGAATCGCCTACCGCCGCGCGGTCAAGATGGCTATCGCCTCGACCATGCGCCTCGGTGCCGAGGGCATCAAGGTGCAAGTGAACGGCCGCCTGAATGGCGCCGAAATGGCACGCTCAGAGATGTTCAAGGAAGGACGCACGCCGTTGCACACCTTGCGAGCCGATATCGACTACGCCCTGGTTCCCGCGCTCACCAAGGTGGGACTTGTGGGTGTCAAGGTCTGGATTTGCCGCGGCGAAATCTACGGCAAGAAAGATCTCGCCCCCGATTTCACCAGTAGCGCCAGCGAGCGCCGCCCCGGAGGCCGCGGTGGCCGTCGCGGTGGTTTCCGCAAGAAAAACAACAATCGTTAAAATAGATTTTAACTACACTCAACAATGTTACAACAACCGAAAAGATTAAAATACAGAAGACCGTCCGATGGACACCCGCGCCGGTTCTCAATGCGTGGCAACCAGCTTAGTTTCGGCTCGTTCGGCATCAAGGCGCTCGATAGCAAGTGGATTACCGCACGCCAAATCGAGGCTGCCCGTGTCGCCGTGACGCGTTACATGCAGCGCGAGGGTCAAATTTGGGTTCGCATTTTCCCCGACAAGCCCTTCACCCGCAAGCCTGCCGATGTGCGTATGGGTAAAGGTAAAGGCGACGTGGCCGGATATGTGGCTCCAGTTTACCCTGGCAGAATCCTGATTGAAGTCGATGGCGTGAGCTACGACATCGCCAAGGAGGCGCTTCGCCTGGCGGCACAGAAGCTCCCGATTCCTACCAAGTTTGTGGTAGCTCGTGACTATGATCCAACTCAAACCGTGTAATATCTTTTGCAACAACCGATTATGAAAAAGGAAGATTATAAAGAATTGAGCGATAAAGAACTCCATGAGCGCTTGGATGCCGCCCAAAAAGAGTATGTTCAAGAAAAAATACAGCATTCCATTTCTCCCCTTGATAATCCCGCAAAGATCACGCTTGACAGGAGAAACATCGCACGCCTCAAAACCGAGATTCGTGCCCGTGAATTAAAAATCAACAAATAATCCCAACCACAATGGAGAAAAGAAATTTAAGAAAAGAAAGAATTGGGGTTGTTTCCAGCAACAAGGGTGACAAGACTATCACTGTGACTGTCAAGTGGAAGGAAAAACACCCAATCTATGGCAAGTTTGTCAACAAGACAAAGAAGTACCACGCTCACGATGAGAAGAACGAGTGCAACATCGGCGATAAAGTGCGCCTCATGGAGACTCGCCCCCTGAGCAAGACCAAGAGATGGAGATTAGTTGAAATCATTGAAAAAGCTAAGTAAGTAAAGTTATGATTCAGACAGAAAGTAGATTAACAGTCGCCGACAATAGCGGGGCTCGCGAGGTGCTGTGCATCCGCGTGCTCGGTGGCACCGGACGCCGCTACGCATCGGTGGGCGACACCATCGTGGTGACCGTCAAGAATGCCTTGCCGGCATCGGAGGTCAAGAAAGGCACGATCTCGCGCGCAATCATTGTGAGGACCAAAAAGGAAATCCGTCGCGCCGACGGGTCTTACATCCGCTTCGACGACAACGCGTGCGTGTTGGTGAACGACTCGGGCGAGCTTCGCGGCACGCGCATCTTCGGCCCAGTCGCACGCGAGTTGCGCGCAACCAACATGAAGATTGTCTCACTCGCTCCCGAAGTTCTTTAAATTTAACAAAACAGTTTTAAAAAAGTAAATGGCTAAGTTACACATAAAGAAAGGCGATACCGTCTACGTGCTCGCCGGCGACGACAAGGGTAAAACGGGCCGTGTCCTCAGCATCGACGCTAAGGCCTGCCGCGCTATCGTTGAAGGTATCAACATGGTGTCGAAGAGCACCAAGCCCAGTGCGAAGTATCCGCAAGGTGGCATCATCAAGATGGAGGCCCCCATTCACTTGTCGAACTTGAATGTTGTCGACCCCAAGAGCCCCAAGAACAACCCGAGGCCCACACGAGTTGGCTTCAGGAAAAATGAAGAGGGTAAAACAGTACGTTATTCTAAAAAATCAGGAGAGGAGATTAAGTAATGGCTAACACAACCCTTAAAAAACAGTATGACGAGAAGATTGCTCCTGCCCTCATGAAGCAATTCAACTACAGCAGCCCAATGCAAATCCCCCGTCTCGTGAAAATCGTGCTCAACGAGGGCCTGGGCGACGCCACCCAAGACAAGAAGATTGTCGAGACCGCTGTCACCGAGCTGACGGCCATCACCGGGCAGAAGGCCGTGCAGACGCTTTCGAAGAAAGACATCTCCAACTTCCGCCTGCGCAAGAAAATGCCCATCGGCGCCCGCGTGACCCTGCGCCGCGACCGCATGTATGAGTTCATGGAGCGCTTCATCCGCATCGCCCTTCCCCGCATCCGCGACTTCAAGGGCATCGAGAGCAAGCTCGACGGCCGGGGCAACTACACCGTGGGTGTCACCGAGCAAATCATCTTCCCCGAAATCAACATTGATAGCGTGGGCAGAATCAGCGGCATGAACATCACCTTCGTGACCACCGCCAAAACCGACGAGGAGGGCTACGCCTTGCTCAAGGAGTTTGGACTTCCCTTTAAGAACGCTAAATAAATTAAATGAATTCGTAAACTATGGCAAAAGAATCAATGAAAGCCCGTCAGGTCAAAAAACGCCGGCTCGTGGCGAAATATGCCGAGAAGCGCGCAGCCCTCAAGAAAGCGGGCGACTACGAAGCGCTCCAGGCGCTGCCACGCAATGCCTCGCCCGTGCGCCTGCACAACATCTGCAAGATGTCAGGGCGCCCCAGGGGCTACATGCGTCAGTTTGGCATTTCGCGCATCGATTTTCGCGAGATGGCTTCGGCCGGCCTGATTCCGGGTATCAAGAAAGCAAGCTGGTAGCCGACAACGCTCTCAGCAGCACCCAAAAGACTAACAAGGAGTATTAAATATTGTTCGGGCATGACCGAATCAATTTAAACAATTAAAAAATAATGACTGATCCAATTGCAGATTATCTAACAAGATTGAGGAATGCGATCAATGCACAGCATCGTGTCGTTGAAATCCCTTCTTCGAAAATGAAAAAAGAGATCACCAAGATTCTCTTTGATCAGGGCTACATCCTTAATTACAAGTTCATCGAACCCGAGGATAGCCCCATGGGCACAATTAAAATCGCGCTCAAGTACGACAGTGTCGACAAGGTGAACGCCATCAAGTGCCTCACCCGCGTCTCGCGTCCTGGCCTGCGCCAGTACACGGGCTACAAGGACATGCCGCGCGTTTTGAATGGTTTAGGCATCGCCATCCTCTCGACCTCCAAGGGCATCATGACCAACAAGGAGGCCAAGGCTCAAAAGATTGGCGGTGAGGTATTGTGTTACGTTTATTAATAAAGGAGGAAAATCATGTCAAGAATAGGAAAATTGCCAATTCAAATCCCTGCAGGCGTAACCGTTGATATTAAAGACAATGTGGTCACCGTCAAGGGCCCAAAAGGCGAGCTCAAGCAGAGCGTCAACCCCAGCATCAAGATGGAAATCAGTGATGGCGTGATGCGCTTCAGCCGCCCCGACGACTCCAAGGAGTCGCGCGCCCAGCACGGCCTTTACCGCGCGCTCGTCAACAACATGGTTATCGGCGTGAGCGAGGGCTATAAGAAAGAACTGGAGATCGTGGGTGTCGGCTACAAGGCCACGGCCAGCGGCCAGGTTCTTGAGCTTGCCCTGGGCTACTCGCACGCCATCTACTTGAAGTTGCCTCCCGAAGTGAAGGTCGACGCCAAGAGTGAGCGTAACAAGAACCCGCTGGTCACCCTCGAGTCGTGCGACAAGCAGCTCATCGGCCAAATATGCGCCAAAATCCGCTCGTTCCGCAAGCCTGAACCTTACAAGGGCAAGGGTATTAAATTCGTTGGCGAAGTTATTCGCCGCAAGTCTGGTAAAACGGCAGCTGCCAAATAATAATTGATCACAGTTATGATATCAAAAACTCAAAGACGAAATAAAATCAAGGCCCGCATCCGCGGACGCATCAGCGGCACCCCCCAGCGTCCACGCCTGTGTGTCTATCGCAGCAATAAGGCTATCTATGCCCAACTGATCGACGACGTTGCTGGGAATACGCTCGTGTCGGCTTCCTCAAAGGGCATGACCGAGGGAACTAAAACCGAAATCGCTGCCAAGGTGGGCGAGGCCGTTGCCAAAAAGGCTCAGGACGCCGGTATCAACACCGTCGTTTTCGACCGTAACGGTTTCCTCTTCCATGGCAGAGTCAAATCTCTGGCCGATGGCGCTCGCAAAGGCGGTCTTAAATTTTAAAAATCATGGTAAAGAAAAACAACAGAGTTAAATCTACTAGCGACATTGAACTGAAAGACCGTCTGGTGGCTATCAACCGCACCACTAAGGTGACCAAGGGTGGCCGCACTTTCACATTCGCTGCGATTGTTGTCGTCGGCGACGGCAACGGCATCATTGGCTACGGCCTGGGCAAGGCCAACGAGGTGACCACCGCCATTGCCAAAGGCGTGGAGACCGCCAAGAAGAACTTGATTAAGGTGGCCGTGCACAAAGGCACGATTCCTCACGAGCAAGTCGCCAAGTTCAGCGGCAGCCGCATCTTCATGCAGCCCGCCTCGGCTGGTACTGGGGTCAAGGCTGGTGGCGCCATGCGCGCCGTGCTCGAGAGCGCGGGAATCACCGATGTGATTTGCAAGTCGAAGGGCTCGAGCAACCCTCACAACCTTGTGAAGGCCACTATCGCCGCCCTGAGCGAGCTGCGCTCCCCACAGGAAATCGCCCACTACCGCGGCGTTTCCCTTGACAAAGTGTTTAACGGTTAATTAAGAGTTGACAAAAATTATGGCTAAAATTTTAATCAAACAAGTCGTCAGCCGCATTAATCGTCCTGAACGACAGAAGAGAACCCTCGACGCGCTGGGTCTCCACAAATTGAATCAAGTTGTTGAGAAGGAAGACTCTCCTCAAATCTTGGGTATGGTTAACAAAGTCCGCCACCTCGTAGAAGTGACGAACGCTTAAAATATTGACAACAAGTAAATTATGGAATTAAGTCATTTACAACCTGCAATAGGTTCCAATAAGAAAAAACGTCGCATCGGACGTGGCCCAGGCTCTGGAAAAGGCGGCACCTCCACACGTGGTAGCAAGGGTGCCAAGTCACGTTCTGGCTATAAGAGAAAAATAGGTTTTGAGGGCGGTCAGATGCCATTGCAGCGCCGCGTTCCAAAAGGCGGCTTCAAGAACATCAACCGCGTGGAGTACAAGGCCGTGAACCTGAACGTGATCGACAGGATCGCAACGGAAAAGAACCTTGAGAAAATCACGGTTGCCGACCTCATCGCCGCTGGCCTCGTTCGCAAGAAACAACTTGTCAAGATCTTAGCCAATGGCCAAGTCTCCAAGAAAATTGACGTGGAGGCTCACGCGTTCTCTAAAAAAGCCGAAGAAGCAATCACTGCTGCTGGCGGCACAATCGCTAAAGTATAAAGGCAATGAAACTTATCCAAACACTGAAAAACATCTGGAAGATTGAAGATCTCAGGAAGAAACTCATCATCACGTTCCTTTTCGTTGTGGTTTACCGCTTTGGATGCTACGTGGTGCTTCCTGGCATCAATCCCACTGACCTCGATGCCATGCGCAAGTTCACCAACAGTGGACTGATGCAGCTGCTCGACATGTTCAGTGGTGGCGCATTCTCCCAGGCGTCTATTTTTGCCTTGGGTATCATGCCCTATATCACCGCCTCGATTGTCATCCAGTTGCTCGGCATGGTCATGCCGCGCTTCCAGAAGATGCAGCGCGAAGGCGAAAGCGGCCGCATGAAGCTCAATCAGTACACGCGCTACTTGACGGTCTTCATTCTGCTCGTGCAGGCTCCTGCCTACCTGGTTAACCTCAGGTACCAGGTGGCTGCGGCGGGCGGCCATGTCGACATGAACTTCGCCACCATGCTGTTCCTCACCATCGTGATGACCGCTGGGGCAATGTTTATCATGTGGTTAGGCGAGAAGATTACCGACAAGGGTATTGGCAACGGTATCTCCATGATTATCTTGGTGGGTATCATTGCCCGCTTCCCTGGCGCGATTGTCCAAGAGTTCTCGGCTCGATTGACAACGGCCCAGGGCGGTCTTGTCATGTTCCTGGTCGAGATTATCATTCTCTTCGCGGTCACCGCCGGTGCTGTGATGCTCACCCAGGGCACGCGCAAGGTGCCCGTCCAGTATGCCAAGCGCATCGTGGGCAACAAGCAGTATGGCGGAGCGCGCCAGTACATCCCATTGAAAGTGAATGCGGCCAACGTGATGCCCATCATCTTCGCCCAGGCGCTCATGTTTATCCCTGCCACGCTTGCAGGCTTCACGCCAGGCGATAAAGGCGGCTTCCTGCGCTCGCTGCTCGACATGAACGGCTTTGCCTACAATGTCATCTATTTCCTCATGATTGTGGCCTTCACCTACTTCTACACCGCCATCACGGTGAGACCAACACAGATGGCCGAGGAAATGAAGAAAAACAGCGGCTTCATCCCAGGCATCAAGCCTGGCACGAAAACCGCCGATTATCTTGACTCTATCATGTCGCGCATCACGCTGCCCGGAGCCATCTTCTTGGGTATCGTCGCCATTATGCCTGCTTTTGCTCGCACGTTTGGCGTTAATCAGAACTTTGCACAATTCTTTGGCGGCACCTCACTCCTCATCACGGTGGGTGTTGTGCTTGACACGTTGCAGCAAATCGAGACGCACTTGATGATGCACCACTACGACGGATTGATGAAGTCGGGCAAAATCAAGGGACGTTCTCGTGCTTAATACGGTTTTCATGGAGATAAAGGAATGATTATTCTTAAAACCGATGAAGAAATAGAGCTTCTGCGTGAAGCCGACCTTGTGGTAGCGCGCACACTGGGCGAAATCGCCAAGTGGGTGGCGCCCGGGATCACGACACGCCGTCTCGACCAGATAGCCGATGAGTTCATTCGGTCGCAAGGCTGCGTGCCAGGCTTCCTGGGACTCTACGGCTTTCCGGCTTCGATTTGCGTTTCGGTCAACGAAACCGTGGTTCATGGAATCCCTTCCAACTATGTGCTCGAGGAGGGCGACATCGTGTCGGTCGACTGTGGCGCTGTCACCAAGGCGGGCTTCAACGGCGACTCTGCCTACACGTTTTGTGTCGGGGAGGTGAGCGAGGAGGTGAAAAACCTGCTGCGCACCACCAAGGAGTCACTCTACGAGGGCATCAAGCAAGCCGTCCCGGGACACCGCATCGGCGACATTGGTCATGCCGTGCAGCAGTATTGCGAGAAGCGCGGCTATGGCGTGGTGCGCGAGATGTGCGGGCATGGCGTGGGGCGCAAGCTGCACGAGGACCCCGAGGTGCCCAACTATGGGCGTCGCGGTACCGGGCCGCTCATCAAGAACGGCATGTGCATCGCCATCGAGCCCATGATTAACATGGGCAGCAAGAATATCGTGATCGAGCGTGACGGATGGACGACCCGCACACGGGACCGCAAGCCGTCGGCTCATTTCGAGCATTCGGTGGCTATCCACCACGGCAAGCCCGATATTCTTTCCTCTTTCGAGTATGTCGAGCAGGTGCTTGGAGACCGCTTTATTTGATTCATCCATTTAATAATAATGTTCACAAACACTTATCTTTAATATGTCAAAACAAACCGCGATAGAACAAGATGGCACAATCATCGAGGCATTGTCCAACGCCATGTTCCGTGTCGAATTGGAGAACGGGCATCAAATCACCGCCCACATCTCGGGCAAGATGCGCATGCACTACATCAAAATCCTGCCCGGCGACAAGGTGAAAGTGGAAATGTCGCCCTATGATTTGTCAAAAGGAAGAATTGCTTTTAGATACAAATAACAACTTTACAATATGAAAGTAAGAGCATCAATCAAAAAACGGACCCCCGACTGCAAAATCGTGCGTCGCAAAGGACGTCTTTACGTGATCAACAAAAAAAATCCCAAGATGAAAATGCGTCAAGGGTAATTTCTATTAATTTCGCAAAAAAAATCTCAATTATATGGCAGTACGTATAGTCGGAGTTGATCTCCCACAAAACAAAAGAGGCGTCATTGCGCTCACCTATATCTTTGGTATTGGTCGCAGCTCTGCCGCCAAAATCCTCGAGAAAGCCGGTGTCAGCGAGGACACGAAGGTGAAGGATTGGACCGATGCCGAGGCCGCCAAGGTGCGCGAGGTTATCGGCGAGAACTACAAGGTCGAAGGTGACCTCCGCAGCGAGGTCCAGATGAACATCAAGCGCCTGATGGACATTGGTTGCTACCGTGGCATCCGCCACCGCATCGGGCTTCCCGTGCGCGGACAGAGCACCAAGAACAATGCCCGCACCCGCAAGGGACGCAAGAAAACAGTTGCAAACAAGAAGAAAGCTACTAAATAATTTTAAAGTATGGCAAAAAAGACAGTCGCAGCTAAGAAGAGAGTTGTTAAGGTTGACGGAGTTGGTCAACTGCACGTTCATTCTTCTTTCAACAACATCATTGTGTGCCTCGCCAATGGTGAGGGACAGGTTATTTCATGGTCTTCGGCCGGCAAGATGGGCTTCCGCGGTTCTAAAAAGAACACCCCCTACGCTGCACAAATGGCCGCACAAGACTGTGCCAAGGTTGCCTATGACCTCGGGCTTCGCAAAGTGAAAGCCTACGTGAAGGGGCCTGGCAACGGTCGCGAGTCGGCTATCCGCACCGTTCACGGCGCAGGTATCGCAGTCACCGAGATTATCGATGTCACTCCGCTTCCGCACAACGGATGCCGTCCTCCTAAGAGAAGAAGAGTTTAATCACATGCAAGTCATCTGTTTTTAAATTCAAGTTTATTCATCATTTTTCGCGAATCTCTGTCAGTGAATAGATTGCATTTCGTTTAACAACCTCTCTGCAATCGCGGCTGCACTGAAGCGATTCAACAACAAACTTTAATTATTTGATAAAATGGCAAGATATACCGGTCCAAAATCAAAAATTGCCCGAAAACTGGGCGAGCCTATTTTCGGTGAAGACAAAGTTCTCGCGAGAAAGAACTACCCCCCCGGTCAGCACGGCGCCAACAAGAGGAGAAAACTCTCGGAGTACGGCACGCAGCTTCGCGAAAAACAAAAGGCTAAATACACCTATGGCGTGCTCGAGCGCCAGTTTCGCAACCTTTTCAAGAAAGCCTCATCTTCTCGTGGCGTGACGGGCGAGGTGCTGCTGCAATTACTCGAGTCGCGTCTTGACAACATTGTCTTCCGCCTGGGCATCGCCCGCACGCGCGCCGCAGCGCGCCAGCTCGTGCTGCACCGTCACATTACGGTCGACGGGCAGGTCGTCGGCATTCCTTCCTATCAGGTCACGCCTGGCGAGGTGATTGCAGTCCGCGAGAAATCCAAGTCCCTCGAAGTGATTCAGGACTCGCTCGCTGGATTCAACCACGCCAAGTACCCCTGGATTGAATACGACGAGAACGTGAAAGGTGGCAAAATGCTCAATGTGCCGCAACGTGAGGATATTCCAGAGAATATCAATGAACAGTTAATCGTAGAGTTGTATTCAAAACAGTAAAATTTAACGTCCATGGCTATTTTAACATTTCAGAAACCCGACAAAGTATTAATGTTGGAAGCCGACAACACTTTCGGCAAATTCGAGTTTCGCCCCTTGGAGCCTGGCTATGGTGTCACCATTGGCAATGCCTTGCGCCGCATTTTGCTCTCCTCGCTTGAGGGCTATGCCATCTGCAACATTCGCATCGACGGTGTCAAGCACGAGTTCGCCACCATACCCGGAGTGAAAGAAGATGTCACTAACGTCATCCTCAATCTTAAGCAAGTGCGCCTCAAACGCGTGGTCGATGAAACCGAATTTGAAAAGGCTACTATCAAGGTTTCGAGCCAGGATGTTTTCAAAGCTGGTGACATTGGCAAGGTCCTCAGCGGTTTTGAGGTGCTCAATCCCGAGCTCGTCATCTGCCATCTGGACCCGAGCGCTAACATACAACTTGACATCACCATCAACAAGGGGCGTGGATATGTTTCTGCCGACGAAAACCGCAATCCCAGCGATGCCATCGATGTTATCGCCATCGATTCCATCTACACGCCCATCTTGAACGTGAAATATGCTGTCGAGAACTATCGTGTCGAGCAAAAAACCGACTACGAGAAGCTTATACTTGAAATTACAACCGATGGCTCGATCCTTCCCAAGGATGCCCTGAAAGAGGCTGCTAAAATCCTGATTCAGCACTTCATGCTCTTCTCCGACGAGAAAATCGCGCTCGATTCAACCGAGACCGAGGGCAATGATGAGTTTGATGAGGAGGTGCTGCACATGCGCCAGCTCCTGAAAACCAAACTGGTGGATCTGGACCTTAGCGTGCGCGCGCTCAATTGCCTGAAGTCGGCCGAGGTTGAGACGCTCGGCGAGCTGGTCATCTACAACAAGACCGACCTGCTCAAGTTCCGTAATTTCGGTAAAAAATCCCTGTCTGAACTTGAAGAGCTCCTCGCATCGCACGGCCTCTCGTTCGGCATGGATATTTCTAAGTATAAATTAGATAAAGAGTAATTAAACGATGAGACACAATAAAAAATTCAATCATTTAAGCCGAAAGAAAAGTCATCGAGACGCTATGCTGTCAAACATGACCATTTCGCTGATTCTTCACAAAAGAATCTTTACTACCCTGGCCAAGGCCAAGGCGCTTCGCGTGTATGCCGAGCCCATCATCAACCGCGCCAAGAAAGATGATACTGCTTCGCGGCGCCAGGTGTTCCGCTACTTGCAAGACAAGAGAGCCGTGACCGAGCTCTTCAAGAATGTTGCAGAGAAAATCGGCGACCGCCCAGGAGGCTACACGCGCATCCTGAAAACGGGCAATCGCTTTGGCGACGCCGCCAAGACTTGCTTCATTGAGCTTGTGGACTACAACGAGGCGATGCTTCAGGCCAAGAACGAGACCCCTGCCCGCAAGGCCACTCGCCGCAGCCGCCGCAAGGCTGCTCCGCAGGCCGAGGCGCCAGCAGCAGCTAAGGCAGAAGAGACACCCAAGGCCGAGGAGAAGGCTCCCGAGGCAGCTGAGGCTTAGCCACAGCAGTGGGTATTCCCCCCCAATAGCGCGGGGAAGAGCCGTGAATAAAGGAGAGAGTGTCCAGTTCCTCATGCAGGAGCTGGACACTTTTATTTTGCGCGCGGGTGGGTCGCGACTGCCCGCCGGCGTTCGTCCCGGCTCAGTTTTTCCTTATTCTGAACACGCGCACCCCGATGTAGTTCTTGTTCTTTTCCAAGTAGCGCATCATGTTTTCTTTCTCAATCTGCACTTTCCCGTCGGCCGATGAGGCGTCGAGCAGGAAGAGCTCGCCTTTCTCGTCTTTCACGACAATGCCCATGTGCGATACGTCCAGCCCGTCAATCTTGGTGACAAGCCCCACAATGTCACCTTCAAGGAGCGCCTTTTTCACCTCCTTGTTGTTCATCAGCGATTTTCTGACGTATGCGTACTTGTGGCTGCGGAATCCGATTTCATAGTTCCTGATTTTTGCCCATGTCGCGCTGTCGCTCAGCGCGGGGTACTTGTCGCGGTGCCTCGTCATGAAGTCGATGGTCTTGACCATCGTCTTTGATCCCGGCAAGTCGGCAGTCACCTCCTCGATGTTGCCGCGGCTCTTGTTGTCCATCACCCAGTCGCTGATGTAGTGCAGCCGCGAGGCGTAGCCGTCGATGTGTCCCCGGCGGTAGCGCAGGTTTTCCAGGTTGCTGGCATAGTCGCGCCATGAGTAGCGCCGCTCCAGGGTGGTGCGCGTGAGGGCGTAGAGGGTCTCCACAAACGTGGTGCAGTCAAGCTGATGGATGTTGATGGTCAGCATTTCGGTGTCGCCTTCCAGGGTGTGTGCCACGTACGGCGTGCCCAGCAGTTGGCGCGCGTAGAGGCTCACCAGCGCGTTAGGGTCTCTTTCCCCGCTGTCAAAGCCCTTTTTGAGCAGCGTGTTGATCTCTGTCGTGTCTTTCTCGCAATGGAATCGCATCATTTGCATGGGCGCTGCAAGGGCAATCAGTGGCGTGAGAAAGGCGAGGGTGAGGAGGAATGCGTGTCTTCGTTTTTTCATCTTTGCAGTGCTTTGACGAGGTTAGTCTTCATCTTGATTCACAAAGTTACTCAAAATCATCCAATTCTCCCAATGTTTTTCCCCCTGTTTAAAAGTTAATGGGCACAGTGGCATGTTAGGTTGGTGGGGGAAGCGTTTTGGAACTAAAAAATGAGCCATCGCGTGCTGAATTCAGGATTTTTCAGTAAGTTTGCAGTCAACTTTGTGTCTCCATCACCATTAAGTTCAATTGTCATGGCATATACAACCGATTGCGACGAGAAAGCGTCGAGAGCCTTAAAGATGTTTTTAGCCGAGGACGACCGCCCCCGCGAGAAGGCGAAAATCAACGGATTCGGTGCCTTGTCGCTGGCCGAGCTGCTGGCCATCATCATCGGCAGCGGCACGCCGGGCGAGAGCGTGGTAGACTTGTGCCAGCGCATCTTGCGCGAGCACGACAACAAGCTCTATGCCGTGGCTCGGCGAGGATTCAAGGATCTCATGAAATACAATGGGATAGGCGAGGTGAAGGCGCTGCAAATTCTGGCAGCGCTGGAAATCGCGCGCCGGTACCAGGTCGAGAAGTTTGACGACCACTACCAGGTGGCCGACAGCAAGACCGCCTACGACTATCTGAGGCCGTTCATGGAGTACCTGCCCCACGAGGAAATCTGGATTTTAATCCTGAATCGCGGCAAGCGAGTGGTTGACAAGGTGCGCATGGGCACGGGAGGCACCATGGCTGTGGTGGGCGACATTAAGTTGATTCTCAAGGAGGCGATAACCCGCTTGGCCGACAGCATTTTGCTGGCTCACAACCATCCCAGCGACACCGCCCATCCCAGCCGTGAGGACGATCTCCTCACCCAGCGGTTGCGAGATGCCTGCCAGGCTGTGGGCATCCCGCTGGTTGACCACATCATTGTGTGCCGTGGCGGCCAATATTTCAGCTATTGCGACCACAATCGGCTTTGAGGCGTCAGAAGGGCACCTCGCTCTCGCCAGAATCGGTCAGGAAGTCAGTGTAGGGCGCGGGAGGTTGCAGGTTGTTGTCAGACGCGGGCGGCAGGCTACCAGGCTTGGCAGCATCGGCATTCATCTTCGACTCGTAGGTCTCGTTGCCGATGATGCGGTTCTCGTCCCAGTTCTCGAAGCGGGCAAACTGCTTGACAAAACGCATCTTCACGTCGTCGACGCTGCCGCTGCGGTGCTTGGCGATGATAAACTCGGCGAGGCCGCTGATGTCATTGCCTTCGCGGTCCTCTGAGGAGCGCGTGTAGTACTCGGGGCGGTGAATGAAGCACACGATGTCGGCATCTTGCTCAATGGCGCCCGATTCGCGCAAGTCGCTCAATTGCGGGCGCTTGCCATTGCGGTCGTCGCCACGCTGCTCCACGCTGCGGTTGAGCTGCGAGAGGGCCACAATGGGGATGTTCAATTCCTTGGCCAGCTGCTTGAGCGACCGTGAGATGGTGCTCACTTCCTGCTCGCGGCTGCCGAATTTCATGCCCGTGGCGTTCATGAGTTGCAGGTAGTCGATGATGATGAGTTTCACGTTGTGCTCGCGCACAAGGCGGCGCGCCTTGGTGCGCAGCTCAAACACCGAGAGCGATGGCGTGTCGTCGATGTAGAGCGGTGACGAATAGAGGAATTTGGTCCTTGCAAACAGCTTGTCCCATTCAAATTGCGACAGTTGGCCGCTCTTGATTTTCTCCCCTTCGATGTCGCACACGTTGCTGATCAAGCGGTTCACCAGCTGCAAGTTCGACATTTCGAGCGAGAACACGGCCACGGGGGTGTTCCGGTCAACGGCCATGTTCTTGGCCATGGAGAGCACAAATGCCGTCTTGCCCATGGCCGGGCGAGCCGCAATGATGATGAGGTCGCTGTTTTGCCAGCCCGAGGTGATCTTGTCGAGGTCGTGGTAGCCCGTCTCCAGCCCGCTCAGCCCGTTCTCGCGCTTGGCCGAGTCCTCGATTTTCTTGATGGCCTCGCGCAAGACAGGGTCGATTTGCACCACATCGCGCTTGAGGGAGTTTTGGGAGATTTCAAAGAGCTTGCCCTCGGCCTCCTGCATGAGGTCGAGCACATCGATGGAGTCGTCAAAGGCCAGGGTGCCGATTTGCGAGCTGAAGCTGATGAGCTCGCGCGCGATGTATTTTTGCGCCACGATGCGAGCGTGATACTCGGCATTGGCGGCACTCGACACGCGGCCCGTGAGCTCCGAGATGCGCACGGCTCCCCCCACCTCGTCGAGCGTGCCGTTCGCGCGCAGCTGCTCGGTGACGGTGAGCAAGTCGATGGGGCGTTGGGCAGCGCCCAGGTTTTGGATGGCCTCGTAGATTTTCTGGTTGGCCGGGGCATAGAAACTCTCGGGCTTCAAGATTTCGCACACGGTGCTGTAGGCCTCTTTCTCAAGCATGAGTGCGCCTAATACGGCCTCCTCAATATCAAGGTCTTGGGGCTGCATTTTGGCATATTCCGAGGGGATTTCGTTTTCCTGGCTGGAGCGGCGCCGGTGCTGCCTGTTGGCCGACTGCTTTGCGATTTCAAATTCCATGCTTTCGTTTTTTATTGACGAGTTACGCGCATTAGCCATCGGGCTTTAAGCGGGATGCAAATTTAAGCCAATTGCCGCGATAAGTAATCATAATATGCTTTAAAATTATCAACAAGATATTAACCACTGCTAATGGGTCGTGAGAAATTAGTAAAAATGTAGTATTTTTGCCCTAAATTTAACCTGATGATGAAGAGAACGATTTGTAAAATCACCACCATACTGGCTGTAGCCCTCCTCGCCGCCGCCCCGGGGGCGCAAGCCGCCAAGAAAACCGATGCCGCTGTCGAGAAAAAAGTCGATGCCACGCTCAAGGCCATGACGCTCAAGGAGAAAATCGACCTTGTGGGCAGCGACAAGGGTTTCTCCCTCCATTCCATGAAGAAATACGGCATCCCCGAGGTTACGATGAGCAACGCGTCGATGGGCATTTGCGGCCACGGCTCATCGACCCAGTATGCCGCCACGGCGCTGGGAGCCGCCACGTGGAATCGCCGCCTGATGTATGGCGTGGGAGCCTCGCTGGCTCAGGACGCCAAGGCGCGGGGCGTGCGCATCGTGCTCGGGCCTGGCTTGAACATCATGCGCGCGCCAGTGTGTGGCCGCAACTTCGAGTACATGAGCGAGGACCCATACCTCACGGCCGAAATGGGCGTGAGTTTCATCAATGGGCTTCAGGCCAGCGGTATCGCCGCCACCGCGAAGCACTTCGCGCTCAACAACATGGAGTGGGGACGGCAGCGCATCGACTCCCGCGCCGACGAGCGCACCTGTCACGAGATTTACTTTCCCGCGTTCCGCGCTGCTGTCGAGCGAGCCCACGTGGCGTGTGTGATGAGTTCCCGCAACCTGGTCAATGGCTATCATTCGACCGAGAACGCTTGGCTCAACCAGCGGGTCTTGCGCAAGATGTGGGGATTCGACGGCATCGTCATGAGCGATTCGGGCGCGACTTGCAGCACGGTCGCCGCAGCCAACGCTGGCCTGGACTTGGACAGGGACGGCGGCAAGGTACCCAAGCATTTCAATCAAGACAGCCTCATGAGTGCCGTCTCATCGGGCGCTGTGACCGAGAAAACCATCGACGAGAAGGTGAAGAACATCTTGCGCGTGATTTACCGCTTCGGTTGGGATGGGGAATCGTCAAACATTAACTACAGCGAGGCGCAAAGCGCGCAAGTGGCGCTGAGGCAGGCCGAGGAGGGAATTGTGCTCCTCAAGAACGACAAGCACTCTCTTCCCCTCAAGAAAGTGAAGCGCATCGTCGTGGCGGGCCCCTTTGCCGAGCAAAATGTGGCAGGAGGCGGCAGTTCAATGGTGAAGTCACAGAAGTCTGTGAGTTTGCTCCACGGCCTGAAGCGCCAGTTCCCCAAAGCCACGGTGAGTGTTTTCCAAGATGAGGAAAAGGTCGATTTCAGCATTAAGCCGTGTGACGACTTGTATCAGGACCGCGACGGGCGCAACCCGGGGCTTCGGGTAGAGTACTTCAACAACTCGACTTTGGGAGGTAGCCCGCTCTATAGCGAGGTGGTGAAAGACATCAATTTCCATTGGGGCAAAAGCAGCCCCAACGAGGAAATTCTGGGAACCGACTATTACTCAGGGCGCTACACAGGTTATCTGCGCGTGCCCAAGAACGGCGAGTACACCCTCATGCTGGCCAGCGACGAGGGCAGCCGAATGTGGCTTGACGACGAGTTGCTAATCGACAACACAGGCGACTCGCAATGCGAGGAGGTCACGCTCGACCTGCTCGCCAGCCGCGTCTATAGCGTCAAAGTGGAATATGGCGAAACCGATGGCGACGCTTTCCTCCAATTTGGCTACAAGGGCAGTGGCAGAAGCGATGCTGAGGTGCCAAACGAGGAGGTGAAAAACTGCGATGCCGTGATTGTGACTGCCGGTTTTGGCGACCAGCTGGAGGGTGAGGGGCATGATCGCGCTTGGAAACTTCCTGCCGAGCAAGTTGACCTCATCAAGGCCATGGCTGCTGCCAATCCCCATGTGGTTGTCGTGCTCTACACAGGAGGAGCCGTCGACATGAGCGACTGGGCCAGTTGCGCCAAAGCCATCATTTGGGCTGGCTATCCTGGACAGGAAGGTGGGGCCGCGCTTGCCGAAATCATGAGTGGCAAGGTGAATCCGAGCGGACACCTCACGGCCACGTGGGGCAAGGCTTGGGAGGACTATGGCTGTCACGACAGTTTCTACGAGACCAAGGGCGAGAATTACTTGAATTATAGCGACGGCATGCTGGTGGGGTATCGCCACTTCGACAAGCGGCACATCACCCCGCAGTATCCTTTTGGCTACGGGTTGAGCTACACCACGTTCGCTTATAGTGCGTTGAGTGTGAAGCGAGTGGGGAAAAAGTGCCAAGTGAAAGTCGACGTGAAGAACACGGGCAAGGTGGCTGGAGCCGAGGTGGTGCAGGTCTATGTCGAGCCGCTGAAGGTGGCTGCCGAGGAGCCGATTTCCACGCTGCGAGGCTTTGACAAGATCATGCTCAAGCCTGGTCAGAAGAAAACCGTCACCCTGCTTCTCGATGAGGACGCTTTCTCGACCTACAAAGGGTCGGCCAAGAAGTTCGTCGTGATCCCGGGAAAGTATAAAATCAAGGTCGGGGCTTCTTCCCGCGACATCCGTCTCTCCAAGGAGATTAAGGTTGACTTCAATCCGCAAGATGCTGACTGACGAGCCCCCATGAGCGTCAACCGGGGCGCTCGTTCCTTTTGGCGCGGCGGCAAGAAAGCCGCACCCCCACGGAAGCGTGGAGGTGCGGAGATGGGTCACAACAAGCGGTGTGTGAGTAGGTAAGTGGCTGGCGAGCGCACATTAGCGGACACGACCCACGTAACTGCCGTCGCGCGTGTCGATTTCAATCTTTTCGCCCACGTTGCAAAACAGGGGAACGCGCACCTCGGCGCCGCTCTCCACGGTGGCAGGCTTCAACGTGTTGGTCGCTGTGTCGCCTTTCACGCCAGGCTCGGTGTAGGTGATTTCAAGCACCGTCTTGATCGGCATTTCGGCATAGAGCACCGATTCGGTCGACGCGTCGGTCACAACTTCCACCACGTCGCCCTCTTTCATGAAATCGGCGCCGTTCACAATCGCCTTGGAGATGGGTATCTGGTCAAAGGTCTCTTGGTTCATGAAGATAGCGTCAGCGCCATCCATGTAGAGAAATTGATAGGGGCGGCGCTCCACGCGCACGTCTTCAAGTTTTTCGCCAATGTTGAAACGGCGTTCAAGAACTCGACCATCGACCACATTTTTGAGCTTAGTGCGCATGAACGTGTTGCCCTTGCCGGGTTTCACATGCAGGAACTCGATGCAGAAGTAAAGTTGGTTGTCGAGACGGATGCAAGTCCCGTTTTTGATGTCTTGAGCGTTAATCATAAAATAAAATTTGACTATATTTTTAATTGTAAAATCTTTCTTCTTGCCTTATAGACTGCAAAATTAGTTGAAATATAGAGAATTTGCAAAAATCCGGGTGCATAATTCGTCTTTACATTTGTTTGTTTTCAAAAAAGTAACTAATTTTGCACTCGCAATTCAAAATAGCGACTAAAAATCAAAAAACAACATAAGACAAATGAAACGTACATTCCAACCATCAAACAGAAAGAAAGCCAACAAGCATGGTTTCCGTCACCGCATGGCAACGGCCGATGGCCGCAAGGTTTTGGCACGCCGCCGCGCAAAGGGACGTTACAGCCTCTCTGTGAGCGACACTGTTTATAAGTAAGCGTTTTGGCTTAGATTAGAGTAGGGGGTCGCTCTTGCCGGGTGGCTCGCAACGCACAGCCGTTATAATCGCATGCGATTATAACGGCATAAGTTGTTTGTGCGCTCGGCTTCACCCGTGTGCGCAAGCCACTGCCGGGCGGTTCACGCTTCACCGACGGCAAAACCAGCCTCTTCCACAGCGTCGGCGATGTCCTCGTCGCCGAAGTCGCCTTCAACAACTGCTCGGCCTGTAGCGAGGCTCACCGTGGCGGCGGTGACGCCTTTCACGCCACAAAGGGCTTTCTCAACGCTTGTGCGGCAGTGGTCGCACTTCATTCCTTGGATTTTGAATTCTTTTTTCATCATGATGGCGTATTTGGGTGTTATTTTGAGTTTTTCAATTTGAGTCTCATCGAGTTTAGAATCACGCTCAGGCTTGAGAATGCCATGAGCGCGCTGGCCCAAGTGGGCGTGATGGAGAAATGGATGCCAAAGAGGTGAAGCGCCCCGGCAGCAAGCGGAATGCACACCACATTATAGATAAATGCCCAGAACAGGTTCTCTCCAATCATGCGCGCGGTGTGGCGACTCAGCGCCACAGCCTGCGGAATGCGCCGCAAGTCGTCGCCCACGAGGGTGACTTGAGCCACGTCCATAGCCACGTCGGTGCCGTTGCCCATAGCGATGCTCACGTCGGCCAGCGCCAGCGCTTGGGCATCGTTGATGCCATCGCCCGCCATGGCCACGCGGTGGCCTTGCGACTGGAGTCGCTTGACGAGGTTTTCCTTGTCTTGCGGCAGCACTCGGCTTTGGTAGTGCTTGATGCCCGCTTGTTCTGCACAGTGGCGCGTGGCTTCGGCGTTGTCGCCGCTCATCAGATAGATGTCGATGCCTTGCTGCCGCAGTCGCTCTATGGCCTGGCGTGCGTGAGGTTTCAGACGCTCGCGCTCCTCAATCGGGAGGCTGTCGGCTTTGGTGAAATCAACATGGGGATTGGGAATCGTGAGGGTCCCCGTCTTGTCGGTAATGAGGGTATCGACTTTGCGCATGTTCTCTATCGCCGTGGCATCCTTGATGAGAATGCCTTGGCGGGCCGCTTGCCCAATCGACACCATGAGGGCGGTGGGAGTCGCCAGCCCCATGGCGCAGGGACACGCAATCACCAGCACGGCGACGGCCGAGAGAATGGCTTGCGGCAGTGCCTCGGCGCCGCCAATCACCCACCACAGGATGAACGTGAGCAGCGAGATGGCGGCGACAGCGGGTACAAAGACAAGGGACACCTTGTCGACCATGCGCTGCACCGGCGCTTTGCTGCTTTGCGCCTGCTGCACCATGTGGATCATGTGGGCAAGCGCGGTGTCTTTCCCGATTTGTTTGGCGCGGAAGCGGAATTTGCCTTGCTGCAGGATGGTTCCAGCCAGGACTTGACTGCCCTGTTGCTTGAGTGCCGCGTTGGGCTCGCCAGTCATCATCGACTCGTCGACGTAAGCGCCATCCTCGCGCATGAAGCTCGTTGCCCAAGTCACCTTGCCGTCAACGGGCACTTTCTCGCCTGGCCGCACCTCAATCGTGTCGCCCACTTTAATGGTCGAAATGGGCACTTGATTGATGTGCTCGGTGCCCTCATCGTCTTTTTGCACGATGTAGGCCGTCTTTGGGGCAAGGCTCATGAGAGAGCGAATGCTGCTGGCTGTGCTTCGCTTGGCTTTCTCCTCAAGCAGGTGTCCCGTGAGGACAAAGGTAATAATCATCACACTGGCGTCAAAATAAGTGTGCCACTCCATGCCGTGGGCGCTCCATGTCGCGTCGCCCAAGAAGGTGTTGAATGTGCTGAACAGGAACGAGATGCCTGTGCTCAGAGCCACCAGGGTGTCCATGCCGGCTCCCCCGTGGGCCAGCTGCTTGGCGGCATGGATGTAGAACTTGCGGCCGCAATAGAGGATGTTGGCCAGCGAAATCAGCATGGCAATGACATGAGCCAGCAGGCGGTCGTGAATGGGAATCCACCCCATCGACACCCCCATCACCGCCACGGCAAGGCACCACGAGGCTATCACCTTGTGGCGAAGCGTGCTGTAGGCGGCACGCTCGATGGCTTCGATATTGCGATTTTCCTCGATAATCAGGTCGTAGCCAAGGGCGTTGATTTCGGCTTTCATCTGCCCAAGGGAAAGCGCATCGGGGTCAAACTCGACGAGAGCCGTGCGGGTGGCGAGCGACACCGTGGCTCTGGCGATGCCGTCGAGCGCGTTGAGCCTGCGCTCGACATTGGCCGAGCAAGCCGAGCACGCAAGCCCTAAAACCGGTATTGTTTTTTTGACGATAGCCATCGTGTTGCAATAGAACTGTTGAGTGACATGGCAGGAAATCCTGCGCCAGCAGATCTCCCTTTCAAGGCTTGGCGTCCGTGAGGGAGCGAATGTAGAGATTCGACATGGGCCAGGCGTCGAGTTGGTGCTTGGTGAGCTCATTGGGAGTGCCCAGTGTCGCGTGCCGCTTGTTGACGGCCGAGGTCACTGGGTAGCGCAAGATGCTGTGCCCAAATCCTTTCCACCAATATTGCGCCACGCCCATCACGTCAAGCAGGGTGGGATAGAGGTCGATTTGCCCCATCACCTTGCGGTAGTGTAGCGTTGTGCCGGCATGGGTGATGATGAGGGGGATGGCCGTGTCGCGCAACGTGGCTTTGGTGCGCCCCTCTACCTTGTTGAGGTCAAGCTCGTTGTGGTCGCTCACAATCGCCACAACGGTGTTGTGGTCAAGGTGGAGTTGCTTGAGCCGTTGCAAGAGCAGGACCAGCTGCTGGTCGAGGTTGTGCACCTCGTTCAGGTAGTTTCGCCCCGTCTCTGTGAGTGTGTCAGCCCGTGTGATCCACGTCTCGGGCAGCTTGCCTGCCGTGTGCGGGGTGTGCATGGTGATGGTGACCATTTGCAGCATGAAAGGCTGCCTCATGTGGGGCAGCAGGCGGGTGTTCACAAAGTCAAAGAGGGCATTGTCGTCGATGCCGTGGTGCTTCTTGAGCAAGGGAGCCAAGTCGTTCTTGCCGTAGACTTTCTCGAAGCCGTAGGAGAAGGGGGTCACCGTTTGATTCCATGACTCGAGGTTGTTGCACATGACCTCGCGCTTGTCATATCCCTGGAGCGCCTTGGCCAGCGCTGGGAAATGGCGGTCGCCAAAGCTGATCGCCACCGACCCTTGCAGCAGCGGCAGGATGCCCGTGTCGTAGATGAAGTGCCCATCGCTTGAGTGGCCGTAGGAGATTTGCGACACCATGTTGAGGCAGGTAATCGTGTTGTCGCTTCGCATGAGGCGGTTCATGGCGGGAGTCACCTCGCGTCCGTCGATTCTCAGGTTGAGCGGCCATGATTGCAGCGATTCCACAATCACAACGATAAGGTTTTTCCTTGTGCTGTCGTTGAGCACATTGTTGCTGTAACGGGGCATCTCGTTTTCCAGGAAGTGCCCGAGCCGCTGCCGCTCGTTGGCATCGAGCGGCTTGTAGCTGTGTGCCCACTCGTGGAGTGAGTAGGCAATGTAGGGGAGAATGCCATTTCGTCCGCAGTATTGAGCGTTGACATAGCACGTGTTGTAGCGCTCGTTGAGGTTCTCCTTGAAAGTCTTGTCGCCCATGAGCAAGTTGAGGTTGCTGGCGATGAAGAAAAGAAGCGCCGCGCCGAGCGTGGTCAAGAAGCCTTTGGGTTGCCATTTCCCGCTCTGCTCATCATGGGGGTCGCTCATCCACAGCGGAAAGGCGTTCTTAATGCGCCTCACTGGCAGGAGAATCATCACAAGCAGCGGAAGCCAGATGGCCAGGTCGTGCCACCTCATAGAGCCCACTACAGCGTCGACGAGCAGCGGATTGACGTTGCCCGTGAGGGTGAACACTTGTGCGGGCATGATGTCGTTGTAGGTGGGCGCGTACCACAATTGCGAGATGCCCCATGCCGTGGTGAGCGCCATGAGTAGCCATGAGGTCCATCGCCATCGCCGGGGAATCAGCCAGTAGGGCGACACCACGATGAGCGCGTTGGCGAGTGCCGAGAGCACAAGGTTGGCGATGCTCAAGTCGCTGGCTTGCGTGTAGTAGACTATAAAAGGCACAGCTGCAAACTGCCACGTGATGGCAATTGTCATCATCACGAAGAAAAGCAGGCCATATCGTGAACTTTTATACATGGGATTTCTTTTTCGGGTTTTGTTGGGTAATGAGGAAGTTGCGCAGCGCCCTGTAGCCATTGCTCATGGAGGTCACGTGGCGAATCCCGTTCAGGAATCGGAACATCGGGGCGGGCACTGGAATGTCGGTGCCGATAATCCGCTCAATGGTCTCGATAAATTTGGCGGGATGCGCTGTGGCCAGCGCAATGCCAGCCTCGCCGGGTTGCAGGCAGTCGATGAGGCCTTGATAGGCCGTTGCGCCCTGGGGGTCGAGCAGGTAGTTCTCTTGCTTCCAGGTGGTGAGGATGGTGTCAGCAATCTCTTGGTCGCTGTAGGCCACGCCTTGCACCTGCTCGCGCAGGGCCTTGTGGTTGGGGAGCAGCTGGCCGATGCGCTCGAAGTTGCGCGGATGGCCAATATCCATGGCTGGGGCAATCGACGGTGCGGCTTTGCGGGCGATGAACTCGCCGGTTTTCAGGTAGTGAGTGAAGATGTCGTTTTTGTTGTCGCTTGCAATCAGCCGCTTGATGGGCAGGCCCATTTTCTTGGCGATGATGCCCGCCGTGAGGTTGCCGAGGTTGCCGCAAGGCACCGAGAACACCACGCTTGGCTGGTGCTGCTCATGTCGCTCTGCCAGTTTGGCATAAGCCCAGAAGTAGTAGAACATTTGTGGCAGCAGCCGCGCAATGTTGATGGTCTTGGCGCTGGTGAGGGTCATCTGCTCGTTGAGTGCCTTGTCGGTGAGCGCTTCGAGCACCATCTCTTGGCAGTCTTCGAGCGAGCCGTTCACTTCAATGGCAGTGATGTTGCCGCCCAGTGTCGTGAATTGCGCCTCTTGCAAGTTGCTGAGGGTGTCCTGGGGGTATAGCACGTACACGCGCACGCCTGGGATGCCAAAGAACCCGTTGGCCACCGCTCCGCCCGAGTTGCCCGACGTGGCCACAAGCACGTTGATGCAGCCTGGCCGGTTTTGGGTGTAGTGGGCGAACATCCGCCCCATGAACCGTGCCCCAATGTCTTTGAAACTCATGGTGGGTCCATGATAGAGCTCAAGCGTGAAGCGGTTGCCTGCCACGTGATGGAGCGGAATGTCGAAATTGAGGGTCTCGTTGATCACGTCATGCAGCACTTGGCTGTCGAGGTCGCCTTGCGTGGCATAGTTGGCCACGGCAAAACTCATGTCTTGCAGCGTCATGCTGCTGAGGTTGTTCATGAATGCGCGGGGCAGCACCGGGATGTGAGCTGGCATGTATAGGCCGTTGTCGTCGGCAAGGCCTTTCAGCACGGCTTCTTCGAGCGTGGCGGTGTTTTGTGGTTTTTTGGTGCTATAGTATTGCATATTCAAAGAGGGGGTTGTGTCGCGATGCCCCGAGCCATGAGGCGGCGGCTTTGGGGGAGGGGGCGTGGTCGTTCAATCTTGGTGATTAGAGGTGGTCGAGGATAACCGTGCCCGGCGCGCCCGGGTTGAAGGTGTTTTTCACCCAAACGGGAATTCGCTTCAGGGCCACGGGCGAGAGGGTGGGGGCGTAGATGACTTTGGCTCCAGCGTCACACAGTTGTTGCGCTTGCTGGTAGGTCATCCTCTCTATGAGCCTTGCGTGAGGGTCCTTGTTGGGGTCGGTCGTGTAGAAGCCATCGACATCGGTCCAAATCTCAAGGCTGTCGGCATCAAGCGCGGCAGCGATGAGCGCGGCGGTGAAGTCGCTCCCTCCACGCCCCAGGTTGGTCTTTTGGCCGGTGAGACTGTCCTCGCTGATAAAGCCCTGCGTCACATGAATCTTCTCGTTGCGGCCCTTGAATTCTTGCTCAATCAACTCGAACGACTGGTTGTCGAGGATGCGCTCGCCGCCCACGTCTTGCGTCTTGATGAAGTTTGGGCTGTAGTGGGGCACAGCATCGTCAATCATGCAACTCACGATGGCGCTCGACAGAATCTCGCCGTGGCACACGATGCTGTCTTCTATCCGGGCACGTTCGCTGGCTGGCAGTTGGGGGTTGGCGTAGGCGATGCCATAGAGTTGCGCGAGTCCCGCGTTGATGAACTGCGTCACGAGGCCTTTGCATTGCTGCTGGCGCTGCTGGGGCACGATGCCCTCAATCACGCTCAAGTGGCGCTCCAGCAATTGCTGCAAGTTGAGCGTGTAGGAATCGTCCTGGCGGTGTGCCTTGCTGGTCATCTCCAGGAGCAGGTTGGTCACGCCGCCTAATGCCGAAACGACCACAATCACTTGACCCTCTTGGTGCTCAATGATGCTCTTCACATTTTGCAAACTTTCAGCCGAGCCCACCGAAGTGCCTCCAAATTTCAGTACTTTCATATCAATTCAGCATGGTGTAATATCATATAACGAAATATTTCCTTATTTATTGAACATGAGTAGCAAAAACCATGCAAGAATCTCTCGATTTTCGCGCGGATCGAGGTTCAATTTCGCTTTTCCCCCGATGGGAGTGCTGCATTCCACGAAATGGCGAGTCCCTTGAAATAAATGAACCAAAATCCGCAACCGTGAGAAAAAGTTGCGGATTTTAGGTTAATCTGATGGGGGCTTGCAATGGCGACCGTTTCAATCCATGGATTATTGCAGAGTGAATGAAAGTTGAATCGGGGCTGCCGTTGTGCAGACTTTTGCCCCCTCTTGTTTGAAATGAAGCGTCCCAAAGTAGCAGAATTCATGAATACTCATGTCGATATAGCGAGTGATGGTGTCATTGGCAGGGAGCGTTACGGTGACCGCCTTGCCATCAGCGCCAGCTTTCACATCCTCAAGTTCGTGTGTCCGTTGCCCCTCGCCTGTTTCACCGTAGCGGACGAATGTGTCTACGCCTACTTTCCCAAAAGTGCAATTTTGGCACACGAAAGTGTAGGTTCCGCCCTCTTGCGGCACGGTGTAGTAGTGGTCGTTGCCAATGGTCTCGTAAGGATACTGCACATTTTCCCACACTGTATTAGTAGGGCCCATGATGAAATCCTCATCATCATTTCCGCATGCGGCAAGCGCCACGCATGCAAGGACAAGCAATGGATAAAATAGCCTTTTCATTTGATTTTAATGATTTGAATTGGTTGAATGATGTTAATGTGTATTGATGATGCAAAATTATAAAAACAAATAGAAAAACAAAAATTTTTGAAGCCAGTTGAAGTCTTCTGGTGGCATCTTGTGAATAGAAAAGTTTTTTCTCGGCGCTCATCTTTGCAATGCCCTGGTTTCCGCTTTTTCTCAACGATTCGTGCGAATGGCGCGTTTTTCTTGCCTTTCGTTGCTCAAGTGTGTGATAAAAACCGTAATTTTGCGATGACTATGGAAGAAACCAATCAAGACATCTTTCACTTGCTCGGCGACCAGCCCAGTCCAGCCCGTGGCTCGGTCATTGTGGCCAAGCCCATTCTCGATGACGTGTGCTTCAAGCGCTCGGTCATCGTGCTCGTCGACCATGACCGTGAAAATGGCTCAATGGGAGTGATGGTGAACAAGCTCATCGGCTACACGCTGGGCGACGTGCTGCCCCGTGTGGACCATGCCGAGGAGATTCCGCTCTATTTAGGCGGCCCGGTGAGTCCCGAGATGATGTTTTTCCTGCACACGCTGGGCGATGTTATCCCTGATTCTGTGCAAGTGCGCGAAGGGCTGTATTTCGGCGGCCGGTATGAGACGATGAAAGAGTATGTGAGAAGTGGCGAGCCTGTAGAGGGCCGTGTGAAATTCATCTTGGGTTATTCGGGATGGGGGCAGAACCAGTTGGCGCAAGAGGTTGCCCGCCACGACTGGGCGGTGCTCAAGACCTACGGCTTGCCCCTCGTGATGGGCGAGAGTGAGGATGGGTTGTGGCGCAAGGCCGTGGCGGCCTTTGGCGACAAGTATCGCACATGGCTCAATTGGCCTCGTGATATTCACAATAATTAGCGGTGTCGCCCCCCATGACGATAGGGGCGGCCTAACGCGCGGGGATGTGCCCGCCCTTGTTCAGGCCTGGCTTGGGGCTGAAACTCTTCACGCTCTCCCGAGGGCCGCCCATGCCCTGCCTGGGTCGTCGCGCCAGTGGCCGGGACTTGCCGGGCGAGGGCGCGTTGTTGTCGCGTGAGAGGAATTTCTGTGTGGTGATAATGCCGTAATTGCTCGCGTTGAGGTGCGTGCGCAGCACTTGAATACTGTCGAGAAACGCCACGGTGTTGCGGCTCACGTCGTAGCGCAAATAGCCATAAATGCGGTTGACCTTGCGTGAGGAGTCGCTTTGCAGGTCGAGGCTAAGCCACCCCATGGGCGATGTGTTTCGATAGACAAACGAGGTGCTGCCGTCGCTGTAGTCCACAGCGAAGAAGATGCCGAAGCTGTTGCTGAACGTGAGCATCTTCAAACTCAACTGGTACCGGTCGCCAGGCCGGTAAGCCGGGTCGGGTGTCCTGTCGAATTTCAAGAATCCCTGTCCCACGAGGGGCGTGAGCATGTAGCGGTTCGTTCCCGTCCACAAGTTGGCTGTATCGCCCGTGCTGGCATACGTCTTGTGCCTCGTGGAGGCTGGGCTGCCGTCGGCCTCGGTCACTTGCTGGCTGCCGTGGGCTGTGAGCTGGCTTTGCTCGTCGGTGAGCTGCTTGATGACCCTTCGGTAAACCTTGTTGTAGCTCTCGATGTTTTTGGCATACCACACCATGGAGGAGTCATAGTCGCTTTGCGTGATGCCGTATTTCTTGTAGACGCTCTGCTTGATGACTTCTTTCTGGGAGTCTTCGGGAAACTGCTCGGGATGCTGGGCCATGTAGCCCTCGGCCTTATAGAGGTCGATGAGCAGCTTCTCCATCTTGCTCTCCTTGATGATGCCGTCGGGGGCTTTGTCACAGGCCACGAGGCACACGAGCAGCGCTGCGAGTATGAGGCTTTTCCATTTCATCGTCGTCGGCGGTTAGCGGTCAGGCAATTCGGTGTCCCTTGGGCTTTTGGTGGGTGAGCCCTTGCCTTTCTCTTCGGGGGCGAGGCGCTTGCTGTAGAAGAGGATGAGCGCGAGCACGCTCACGCTCAGGCAAGCGTCGGCGAAGTTGAAAATGGGCTGGAAAAACACAAAGTGCTCGCCTCCAACGCCTGGCATCCAATGGGGCCAGTCCCATTCGCACAGCGGAAAGTAGAACATATCGACCACGCGCCCGTGAAACAGGCTCTCGTAGCCGCCGCCTGGAGGGAGGAACTGGGCCACGTGGGTGTAGGTCGACTGGTCAAAGACCACGCCGTAGAAGATGCAGTCAAGCGTGTTGCCTAGGGCACCAGCGGTGATGAGCGCGAAACACGCCACATAGCCCTTGGGCAGGTGCTCGCTGTGGCGAATCCTGAACAGGTAGTACACGAGCAGCGCCACCGCGATGATGCGGAACCAGGTGAGGAAGAACTTGCTGCCCAACTCCATGCCGAACGCCATGCCATTGTTCTCGATGAAGAGAATGCGCATCCAGCTGGCGACACGCAGCTCCTCGCCGTAGCAGAAATGGGTCTTGACCCAAATCTTGATGGCCTGGTCGATGGCGATAGCCGCCACAATGATGATTGTGGCGAGCCAGCCATTTGATAAGCGTCGCTTCACTATCTTCTTTTGTTATTCATAGATTGCTCGATCTCCTTGCCCTCGACGCTCAAAGTGGTGTGGGGTACTGCCATCAGGCGCTCTTTAGGGATGAGCTTGCCCGTCACGCGGCACGCGCCGTAGGTCTTGTTCTCGATGCGCACCAGCGCGCCTTGCAGCTTCTTGATGAATTCCATCTGGCGCTGCGCGCGCTGGCTGGCTTCTTCCTTCTCAAGCGTCGAGGCGCCTTCTTCAAGCACTTTGAAGGTGGGGTTGCTCTCGTCGGTCATGATGCGCGCCTTGAGTTGGTCGTAAGTCTTCTTGGCAACGTCTAATTTTTCAAGAATCAGTTTCTTGAACTCTTGGAGTTCCTCGTCGGTGTATCTCGTTTTTTCAGGTGTATCATTCATGATGTTTACCCTTTCTTTATTTTGATGTTGATAATTCAATGGTTAAGCTTCTTCTCGATGGCCTTGCAGCCGCTCTAAGCTGGCGCGGGGCCATCGGGTGCTTCATGCTTTTTTGATGCTCACGTTGAGGCGGTAGTCGTCCATGTCAAACTCCAGGCCGCCCGCCACGGGTTCAACCGTGATGCTGTCGGCCAGCACTTGCTTGGCGATGTAGTCGCCAAATTGCGCGATAACGGCGTCGGTGTGCGTGTTGGGCTCGATTTTGACCACGATGCGGTCGGTGATGTTGAAGTCTTGGTCCTTGCGCGCGTTTTGGATGCGGTTCACCAGCTCGCGGGCGACACCCTCGCGCAGGAGGTCGTCGGTCAGCGTGATGTCGAGCGCCACGGTGATGTTGCCTTCGTGAGCCACGAGCCAGCCGGGAATGTCCTCGCTGATGATTTCCACATCGGCAGTCTCGACGACGGCTTGCTGCCCGTTGAGGTCGAGCGTGATGCTGCCGTCTTTCTCAAATTTGGCGATTTCGGCTTGGGGCATCGTGGTGAGCGCGGTTGCCACCGCCTTCATGTGCTTGCCGTATTTCGGCCCCAGTTTCTTGAAGTCGGGCTTGATGCGCTTCACGAGCACGCCCTCGTCGTTGCCCACGTACTTGATGCCCTTCACGTTCACCTCGTGCATGATGAGGTTGGCCACGGCTTCAATTGCGTGCTGTTGCTTGTCGTCGAGCACGGGTATCATGATGCTGGTGAGGGGCTGGCGCACTTTGAGGTTCTTCTTGCGGCGCAGGCTTAGCACCATCGAGGTGATGGATTGGGCCACGTGCATGCGGTCTTCAAGCGCCTTGTCAACCACCGTGCTGTCGCTCACGGGGTAGTGGGCCAGGTGAACGCTCTTCTTGCTGCCAGTGAGGTCGCGATAGAGCATGTCGCTGTAGAACGGCGAGATGGGAGCCATGAGCAGCGACACCGTCTTGAGGCACGCATAGAGGGTTTGATAGGCCGAGCGCTTGTCGTCGGTCATCTCGCCGCCCCAAAAGCGCTTGCGGTTCAGGCGGACGTACCAGTTGCTCAGGTTCTCGCCCACAAAGTCATTGATGGCGCGGGCTGCCTTGGTGGGCTCATTGTCCTCCAAGTCGGCTGTCACTTGCGCCACCAGGCTGTTGAGCAGCGAGATAATCCAGCGGTCAATCTCGGGGCGCTTCTCCATGGGCACTTGTGCCGCTGCCGGGTCGAAGTGGTCGACGTTGGCGTAAAGCGCAAAAAAGGAGTAGGTGTTGTAGAGTGTGCCGAAGAACTTGCGCGACACTTCCTCGACACCAGCCTGGTCAAACTTGAGGTTGTCCCAGGGCGCGCTGTTGCTGATCATGTACCAGCGCAAGGGGTCGGTGCCAAATTGCTCGATGGCTTGGAAAGGGTCGACGGCATTGCCCAGCCGCTTGCTCATCTTGTTGCCGTTCTTGTCGAGTACTAAACCGTTGCTAATCACGCTCTTGTAGGCCACGCTGTCAAAAACCATCGTGGCGATAGCGTGCAACGTGAAAAACCAGCCACGGGTTTGGTCAACGCCCTCGGCAATGAAGTCGGCCGGGTAGAAGGTCTTGTCGTCAATCAGCTCCTTGTTCTCAAAGGGGTAGTGCAGCTGGGCGTAGGGCATGGATCCGCTGTCAAACCACACGTCAATCAAGTCGAGCTCGCGTCTCATGGGCTTGCCAGTGGGCGAGACCAAGATGATGTCGTCGACGTAGGGGCGGTGAAGGTCGATTTTCTCGTAATTCTCCTCGCTGTAGTCGCCCGGCACGAAGCCTTTGTCCTTGTAGGGGTTGCTTTTCATCAAGCCGGCCTCGACGGCTTTCTCGATCTCGTTGTAGAGCTCTTCGATTGAGCCCATGCACTTTTCCTCGTTGTCCTCGCTGCGCCAGATGGGCAGGGGAGTGCCCCAGTAGCGGCTGCGGCTCAGGTTCCAGTCGTTCAGGTTCTCTAACCACTTACCAAACCGGCCTGTGCCCGTGTGCTCGGGTTTCCACTTGATGGTCTTGTTGAGCTCGATCATGCGGTCACGGCACGCGGTCGAGCGAATGAACCAGCTGTCGAGCGGATAGTAGAGGATGGGCTTGTCGGTGCGCCAGCAGTGGGGATAGTTGTGCACGTGCTTCTCCATCTTGAAGGCGATGCCCTGCTGCTTCATGCGGATGCACATGTAGATGTTCAGGTCTTCGTCCTTGTTGGCGGCTGCCTCGTCATACTTGCCATCGACGGTGTACCGTGGGTTATAGGCGTTTTTCACGTATGCGCCTGCATACTCGTCATAGAGCGCTTTGTTCACAAACTGTGCGACAAAGTTCTCGTCAAGGTCTTCGTAGTTGAAGTAGCGCCCCTCAAAGTCAACCATGGGGCGGGTTTCCTGCTTCTTGTTGATCATGTAGAGCGACGGGATGCCGGCATCGCGCGCGACCCTGGCATCGTCAGCGCCAAAGGTGGGCGCGATGTGTACAATGCCGGTGCCGTCTTCGGTGGTCACGTAGTCGCCGGCAATCACCCGGAAACCATTGTCATTGCCCACGATTTTGTCGCCCACCTTGTCCACGGGCTTCACCCAGGGCAGCAGTTGCTCGTAGCGCATGCCCACCAGGTCGGCGCCCTTGAACTCGGCGATGACCTTGTAGGGAATCACCTTGTCGCCTGCCTGGTAGCTGTCGAGGTCTTGGTTCTTGCCTTCGGGCTTGAAATAGGCGTCGATGCGCGCCTTGGCCAGCAGGTAGGTGGCGGGTTGGCCGTTGTAGGGGTTGAAGCTCTCGACCGCCGCGTAGTCAATCTTGGGACCCACACACAAGGCGGTGTTCGAGGGCAACGTCCATGGGGTCGTGGTCCAGGCAATGATTTGCAGGTTCTCGAATCCGGCATCCACCTTGTCCATGAGCTTGTCCACAGCCGCATTGCCGTTTTTCACCACGGTGAACTGGGCGGTCACCGTCTGGTCTTTCACGTCGCGATAGCACCCCGGCATGTTCAGCTCGTGCGAGCTCAACCCCGTGCCGGCAGCGGGCGAATAGGGCTGAATGGTGTAGCCCTTGTAAAGCAAGCCCTTGTCATAGAGCCTCTTCAGCAAGTACCACAGGGTTTCGATATAGCTGTTCTTGTAGGTGATGTAAGGGTGGTCGAGGTCTACCCAGTAACCCATCTTCTGGGTCAGGCTCGACCATTCGCCCGTGTATTTCATCACCTCCTTGCGGCAGGTGGCGTTGTAGTCGTCCACGCTGATTTTCTTGCCGATGTCCTCTTTGGTGATGCCGAGCGATTTCTCCACGCCAAGCTCCACGGGCAGCCCGTGGGTGTCCCAGCCGGCTTTGCGCAGCACGCGGTAGCCTTTCATTGTCTTGAAGCGGCACACGATGTCCTTGATGGTGCGGGCCAGCACGTGGTGAATGCCAGGCATGCCGTTGGCGCTGGGCGGGCCCTCGTAGAAGACAAACGTGGGTGCGCCCTCTCGCGCGCTGATGCTTTGCTCAAAGACCTTTTCCTCGTCCCAAAGTTTTAGCACGTCTTTGTTGATGTCCGACAAGTTGAACTTGCTGTATTCTTTGAATTTCATATATCGTATTCGTGTTGATTTTCTTGCGCTTTTTCGTAGCTTCTTATTTTAATGTGCAAAGGTAGTAAAAAAAACAACGTGAATTGCTATACCGCCGTCTATAATTGAAAGATTTCACGCAAAAACGGGAAAATTGAAAACTCAAGGCTCCCCCCATGGAATGCGGCACGCTGTGCAATATTTCCCCTGTCGATGCGTTTTAATCACGTATAACCACGATAAAAACAAAAACGCATGATGAAGAAAGTTCTTTTTATGGTATTGGTGGCGTTGGCCGGGCTCTCGGCGAGTGCGCAAGGAGTGATGTTTGGTTTGAGGGGTGGCCTGAACATCTCGCAGGAATCCAAGCTGAACAATGACCCCTCTAACGACAGGTCGTGGAGGACAGGGTTCAACGCGGGGGCTGCTGTCAACTTTGAAATTGACGAGAACTGGGAGGTGGAGACCGATTTGATGTACTCCATGCAGGGGACTAAGGATAAAATCGTCCTTGACTCTGAAAGTTCCAGCGAGACAAGCTTTAAGGTCACCAGTCACTACCTGAGCCTGCCTGTGGTCTTGAAATTTTTCCCCACCCAGGATGCGCTTTATTTAGAGTGCGGCCCGCAAGTGGGCTACCTGTTGTCGAAGAAGGACAATTTGAAAGACGTTGGCAGTCCGGTCTCGCTTTACGACACGCCACTCGCCAAGAAATTGGATTTTGGCGTTTTGGCGGGAGTAGGCTATCGCTTTCCCAACTACTTTTTCATCGAGGGGCGTTACGTCCATGGCCTCACTGACACCTACAAGCCTTGCCGTGGCGGGAAAAACCGCAACTTCCAACTCGCTGTCGGCTATTTCTTTTAGCCCATGGAGTTTCCTCCCGCACCGTCTGGCTTACAGCGACTTGAGCCCGTCTACGACCTTGCCGAAGTTCATGAAATGGCTGGCTTTCACCAAGATGGTGTCGCCCTGGCGGAGCAAGTGGGGGAGAGCGGCCATCAATGCGTCTACCGTGGCGAAGTGCCGCACGTCTTTCATGCCGCCTTTGGCTGCCTCGCGGGCTAAGGCCTTGCACAGCGGCCCTGTGCAGTAGATGGCCTCAATGTGAAGCCCTGCCGCATAGGCGCCAACCTGGGCGTGCAGCGCGACCGCGTCGGCGCCAAGCTCGCCCATGTCGCCCAAGATGGCCACGCGGCGGCCCGCGCCCTCTTGCAGCACTTCCAGCGACCCTTTCATCGAGGTGGGGCTGGCGTTGTAGCAGTCGTCGATAAGGGTGTAGCGCGCGGTCTCGATGATGTTGAAGCGCCCGGCGAGTGTGCCGTTCGACTCAATGCCAGCCTTGGTTTGCTCCAGGGTCAAGCCGCAGGCCGCGCCGGCTGCCGCGCCAGCTAAGGCGTTGTACACCATGTAGCGGCCTGGCATGCCCACCGTCACGCCAATCTCGCCGGCCGGGGTGTGGAGGGTGCAGCTCGTGCCTTTCAGCCCGAGGCTTTTCAGGTCGCTGGCCCAGAAGTCGTTTTGTGCGCTCAAGCCGTAGGTGATGGGCTTGATTGTGCCGTTCACCATCGTGATGGTCGCGAGTTTGTCGTCGTCGCCGTTCAGGATCACCTTGGCATCGTCTCGCAGGTACTCAAAGTACTCGGTCTTGGCTTTGAGAATGCCGTCACGGCTCTTGAGATGCTCAAGATGGCAGTAGCCGATGTTGGTCATGATCACCATGTCGGGGCGTGCCACCTTGGCTAAGCGGCGCATCTCGCCAAAATCGCTGATGCCCATTTCCAGCACGGCGAGCTCGTCGGTGTCGCGCAGGCGAAACACCGTGAGGGGCAGCCCAAGCTCATTGTTGAAGTTCCCCTCGGTTTTGAGCACGTGGTATTTTTGCTTCAGCACGCTGTAGGTCATCTCCTTGGTGCTCGTCTTGCCCACGCTCCCCACAATGCCAATCACGGGGATGCCCAGTTGCTTGAGGTAGAACTCGGCGATGTCTTTCACGGCTTGCAGCGATGACTGCACGAGCACGTAGGGGAATGGCTTCTCGCCCAAGTCCTGCTCGCTGATGACGGCCAGCGCCCCCTGCTCAATCACTTGGCCGATGAAGCGGTGTCCGTCCACGCGCTCGCCTTTGATGGCCACAAAGAGCCCTCCGGCAGCCACCTTGCGGCTGTCGGTGCCAATCATGGTCACTTCTGTGTCTTGCTGGCTGGCAGGGCCTCGGTAGTCACCTCCTGTGACAGCGGCAATGTGTGCTAATGTGAGATTCTTCATGTTGTCTTGGCTCAAAGTTGAATCGATGGGTTGTGCAGGCTCAACGGTATTTCCGCAGCGAGATTTTCACTAAGTTCTCGCACAGGTCGGCATAGCTGTAGCCCAGTGCGGCGGCCTCTTGTGGCACAAGGCTCATGGAGGTCATGCCAGGCAGCGTGTTGGCCTCAAGGGCAAACATTTCACCATCCTCGCGCATGATGAAGTCCACCCGCCCATAGCCTTCGATACCCAAGGCCTTGATGGCGTCTTCGGCGTGGCGCTGCATGCGGTGAGTTTGCTCTTCGGTGATCTCGGCAGGGCAGGTCTCAACGGTAGCGCCTGCCTTGTACTTGTTCTCGTAGTCGTAGAAGCCCTCTTTGGGGGCAATCTCAATCACGGGATAGGCCACTTCATCAATCACGGCGACCGAGAACTCGCGCCCCTGGATGAACGCTTCCACTAAGGCATGGTCGCCATAACGGAATGCCAACTCGACGGCCTTGCCGTATTCCTCGGCATCATGGGCGATGGTCACGCCCACGCTGGAGCCTTGGCAGGCAGCCTTGACCACCACGGGATAGGCGAGGCCTTGGCTCAAGGGGTCGGTGGGGGCATCGTCCTTGGCGATGGAGTAGGATTGGGCGGTGGGAACGCCATGGTGCACAAACAAGTACTTGGTGAGCACCTTGTCCATCGCCAGGGCGCTGCTCAGGTAGCCGGTGCCCGTGTAGCGAATGCCCAGCAGGTCAAAGGCTGCCTGAATCTTGCCGTCCTCGCCGTTGGCACCGTGCAGCGCCAGAAACACGATGTCGCTTTGCGTGCACATCTCAAGCACGTTGGGGCCAAAAAACGAGCGGCGTGTGGCTTGCATGGCCTCAATCTTGTCGTTGAAACTGCCGATGCGGGCTGCAGCCTCGTCCACGTTATACTCCGCAGGAAAGAAATGAGCCTTGTCGGCTCGCTCGTCGCCCGCAAACACATCCACCAGGATGGCCCGGTGGCCTTTCTCTCTCAACGCTTTGCACACGCCAGTACCCGACACAATCGACACGCGGCGCTCGGTACTGGTTCCGGCTGCTAATACCACAATATTCATAGGCGTCGTTCTATCTAATTTTTAGTTTTCTTCTTTTTTAATATGCGACGGCAAAATCAAGTTGACGCACCACGTGAGCGCATAGCTGAACGTGGCGGCCATGACAGCGGCAATGCCGGCGTGGCGGAGCGTGGCAAGCGTTCCTGCCAGCGCGACGAGCGCAAGGGTCAGGCCGCCTGTGGCGGCGAGGAGAGCCTTGCCGCGCGCCGAGAGCCGCAGGGGCGGCCGCTTCAGCCACAGCCTTGTGTCGAGCGCGAGGAGCGTGGCCGCCAGGATAGCGACGACATAGTGTGACAGCGCCATCGTGGTCACCGACCCCACCAGCACCACCAGCGCAATGATGCGCTTCACGGTGAGGTACTCTTCGTCATCGGTTATCCACTGGTAAAACTGGTGGCTGTCAAAACCGAGATCCTCCATTTTTGCCAAGTCATGCCGCAGCATCAGCACCAGGCAAGTCACGCCTGCCGCCAAGAACACGCTGGATGTGATTGTGGTCATCATCTTGAAACCTTTGTTGTCGCGTTACGCGATGCAAAGGTACGCAATTTGTCGATGAATCCAAGCATGTCGCCCACAAAAACAGAGAGGGAAAATCGGCGGAGAATCGCTCCTCCAAACGAAAATCACGTTTCATTTTTTTTTGACAAGAACCCTTGCCTTTCTAAAAAATATTGATATATTTGAGCCGTTCATCAAGCCCGATGAAGCATCAATGTTATTCAACAGGTAATTTTTATTTGCCAAAAGCATCATCGGCTAACGCTCGCCAGCCCCCAGGAGCCCGCAAGCCGAAGATTGCTTTTTCACAAACGGGTATGAGTTTTTTTTACAAACGGGTATGAGTTTTTTTCATTATTTTTACCAAAAAAGCTTGCTTTTCTAAAAAAATGTTGATATATTTGGAGCGTTAATTCAAGTATGCCGAGAATAAGAGTCAGGGCGTGCCAGCCTGCACTTGTTCAAAGTATATGATTTTTTGTTAAACTTTAAAACCACTTTAAATGATGAAAGTAAAAACCTATTTGATGGCAGCCATGACGCTCATCACAGCCTCTATGTCAAGTGTAAACGCGCAACTCATTGTCCGTGACCATGGCGCAGTGCAAATCGGCCATTCTCCCAGCTGGCTCACATCGGCCTTGCTAAGGTCTGACTACGACACGATCCCAGCCCTCAATGTCATTGGTCCCAATGAGGACGGCACCAATTCCTGCATTGCCTTCGGAGACCAAACATGGCATCCTTGTCAAAACGTTATTGTCGGGGAGTACCCCTATCACAAAAACCCTGACTCTGACATCCTTTGGCTGCAAGGTCGCCATGGCATGTATGCGACAACAAGGATGGGCGCTGACCAGGTGTTGTTCTACTACGATGTCACACGCGACACCTGCTTCCACTTCAACTGCAATGTGCTGGTAAAGGGCGAGCAGCTGCTTGCCTCCGACCGGCGTTTCAAGGAGAACATCAATCCGATAGAGGGTGTCCTCCCGTCACTCGGTAAGCTGTCGGCAGTGACATTTAACTACAAGGGCAGTCAGCCTGGCTCCGCCAAGACAAGCGCGCGAGCCTCCTCAACTGCTGGCCAGGAGAGCGAAAAGGCGCGTCAGGAACGCGCGTTTTTCGACAGCCTGCAAAGCAACCGCAAAGACACGCTCCACTACGGGTTCATCGCCCAGGAAGTGAAAGAAGTGTTTCCGGAGTTGGTCAAGACCGACGGCGACGGATACATGTATGTAAACTATATTGGCCTGATTCCCATTCTTGTGGAGTCCGTCAAGGAGCTGGGCGCCAAGGTTGAGGAGCAGGCAGCCCTCATCGAGGAGCTCAAGGGCGAGAGTCCCCAGGCCAGCCCTCAAAAAGCCCCTAGGCAGGCCAGCGAGATGATGAGCGACAGGGTTGCCGCCAGGCTCTACCAGAACACGCCTAACCCGTTCACGGTCTCGACCTCTATCCGCTTCACGCTGCCCGAGACCGTCTCAAATGCAGCAGTCTACATCTACGACCTGCAAGGCAAGCAGCTCAAGAGCATCCCGGTGATGGACCGCGGCACCTCGCAGGTGACCATCAACGGCAGCGAGCTGCAAGCAGGCATGTATGTCTACGCCCTTGTGGCCGATGGGCAGCTCGTTGACACCAAGCAGATGATCTTGACTAAATAAATCAGCTTTTGTTGAAGTGAGAGTCAATTTTGAAAAAAAAGGAGAAGTTATGAAACATCAGATTCATAGGACTATATGTTGTTCCATGTCGTTTCTCTTGGCGCTATTGATCAATATCCCTGGAGGTGCCCAGATTAACTACAAGGTGACTTATCCCTGGTCTAATTTGGAAGTGAGCCGTGACACAATCGACAGAATACCGTACGTCACATTTCACTATAGTGGTATAGGCCAAACCGCCGATGTTGGGAGGCCGGAATTGCCTTGCCAGTACATTTATTTCTCTGTCCCCTACAACGCCCATGATTTCTCGGTAACTGCCACTGGCAGTAATGTTCGGACAGGGACTCTGAGAGAGCAATTCATGCCCGCCCAGTATCCAGTTCTCACTGGCATGGGCTCCAGTGATGAAAATTTATTTGCGACGGACAGCGATGTGTACAATTCCAACCAATATTATCCGTCACAGATAGCCTCGATAGCTGGTGAGAATTTTATAGAGGGCTCAAACCATGTGATAACAGTCGCTATACAGCCAGTTGCCGTCAATCCTGTGACGAAATCATACCGTTTCTACCAAACAGTGAATCTAAGAATAGATTACAGCACTAACTATGCAAGGGGAATGGGCTTAAAGGCAATCAGCCGCAAACACGTTTTAACCCGCAATGAGGGAGAAAGAATCGTCCAGGGAATGGTCGTGAACCCTGAAATGGTTCATGCCTTCTCCCCTGACAGCGCTTTGAACGACATGGTTGACACTACAGAAATCACCCCTGGCTATGCCCAGAAAAAATTTAATGAAAACGAGTACATCATCATTGTGACCGACAAATCCTTGATGCCCGCATTCAAAAGATTGAAAGCGCTCAAGCAGCAAAAGGGGCATTCTGTAAAATTGATCTCAAAGGGCGAGGTCGTGTCAGACGCATATAACGGGGGAAGCATATCGCGAAGAGGCCTAATTAATGTCAACGACTCCTATGACGCTCCTGCAATGATTAGGGATTACTTAAAGAAAATGTACATGGATTACGATACTAGATATGTGCTATTGGCAGGTGACCATTTCCCTTATAGATATTGCGCAGATCCAGTACATCCAAAGGACAGCATACCAACAGATGTGTACTATAGCGACTTGTCCGGGGATTGGCTCGAGCAGAATTATGAATATGGTCCAGAGCTGTATGTGGGGCGGCTTCAGTGCCCAACCGACAGCAACGTGTTTAATTACACGAATAAACTGCTCACGTACGAGCTGAACCCGGGGAATGGTGACTATTCGTACCTTAAAAGGTCACTTTATACATATGGACATATTTTTAAGTATCAAGTAGGAAGAGTAAAGGACTGCATCGCAGGCTTTTCCTCTAAAGTCATTGGCGAGGAAAGGAGCAGCTTGCGGCCGACTGGAAAGCAAATCATCCAGGAACTGAACAGCAACTACGGCTTTGTGAGTTTCTTTAACCACGGCTCCCCAAACAACATAGAGCTGTGCGATCATAATGACCCTATACCCTCTAATAAATTTAAAATAAGGCTATATGCCAGCGAAAGCGAGAACTCGCAGGTCTGGATCAATGAGGCAGGCAACTCTCCAGCATACAATATCGACAACACATTGGATTTGCTGCACAACGAGAGATACCCCAATGTTGTTTACTCCTTTTCCTGCGATGTGATGTCCTATGACCAAAGATCTTTTTTCCCTGCTTTTACAACAACTTTCGGGGACGCTTTTGTTAGCGCCTATCCAGGTGGGGGAGCCGCTTTTCTTGGAAATACAAGAGCAGGATATTCTCCTTCATCAACATATTTACAACGGTCATTCATGACGCTGGTTAACAATGGCATCTGCAAAGTGGGGATGGCGGAGGCTCTCTCTAAAATGTCCTACGCAGAAACTCATGTGTTCGCAAAACATGTCAAGCTGTGCCACAATTTGCTCGGAGATCCTGAGTTCGAGATGTGGACCGACACTCCGAATCATTACTCAGGAATAGAGGTGCTCCGCACAGACAACTCAATATCCGTAAACTGCATCAACTCAGAGGGTTCTTGCAATATCGCATATTGCGACAACGACGGACACGTTGGTCTATACAGAACGGAAGAGGGCTGCGGCACAATTGACAGGATCTCGCCCAACAGCACCGTCATGGTCTACCAGCATAATTACCTGCCATACATCGCCCCGCTCCTGTTGCAGAATACTCGCATTAAAAACTCCCAATATGTTATAGCGAGTACGGTGAAAGCAGGCAATAGCGTCGACTCGAACAGGACCAGCGGCAATGTCACTATCCAAAGCGGGATCGAGTATGAGATAGAGGCCAGCGGAGAGGTCGTTCTTGACAAAGGCTTTGAGGTTGAGAGAGGCGCTGTTTTTGGAGTTTATAAACCAACCTTTTAACGTGTAACTCTACTATTTCAATATTTAAAAACAACTCAATATGAAAAAGATGGAACAAAGACTTTTTTTAGGGAGCAAGGCGGTTGCGTTCCTGCTGTGCGCGCTAAGCCTTGCCAGCGCCCCGGCGCATGGCGCGGATGGGCGGATGCCGCTCATCCGCGAGGGCGCGCAGTGGGTGAACTATATGGAGGATTGCAGCAAATCGCCCATAGAGGAGGGATTCTATTGCTACGAGTTCCGGGGCGACACCCTTATTGATGGTGTCCAATATCACAAGTGCTTGAAGTTCAAGGGCGAGAACCCCGACGCCGATGCGAGTGGGGGCAAGGTCGCTGCCTACCTGAGGGAGGAGAACCGTGTCGTCACAGGATGGCGCAAGCATGACGGCGTGAAAGAGACTTATATCCTCTATGATTTTGACCACCCCGAGAATATGGAGCAGATTGTGGTACAAGGCTTCAATGACGCTTCTTATTTTACCACTGACGAGGTCACCGTCAACGGGCATCCGTGCAAACGCCACATCTTTGAATATCGTGGGGCTATTATCGATGGCATTGGCTTCTCGGCCGTTAGTTACTACGACACCCAGTGGGGTGACCTGTTGCAGCCTTTCCAGCATCTTGGATTAACGGGATTCCCTGGCGAGGAGTTGCGGTTGTATTTCTTGTATCTGAGAGAGGGGGGCGAAGTCATCTACACAACCCCATACAACGACACCTATTCAGCCGTGAGCGACATCACCGCCGAGCGGCGCGGCGCGGGCGACGGGCGCTACTACAACCTCATGGGGCAGCCCGTGGCGCACCCGGAGCCAGGCATCTACATCCGCAACGGCAAGAAAGTGGTCGTCCGCTAACAGGGGCCGCTCGCGGCCGTTGCCGGCATCGTGACGCAACGCGCGTCGCCATATCCCAATGTCTCGAAGTGCAGCCTTGCACGGGCATCAAGTAAAGATGCTCATGCAAGGCTGCAATGAGTCGATGCCCAGCATTCTTTTTCAAAAATTGCTGCATCGCTTGCTGGTGTTTCGGAGAAAAGAATTACCTTTGTAAGATGTTTTTTCGGAGCATCCGAGAGCGCATCGACAAAATAGAACCTCTTAAAATCACTTAAGTCTATGTTTATCATTGGTATAGCGGGTGGAACGGGCTCGGGCAAGACTACAGTCGTGCGCAAAATCACGAATCGCCTTCCTCAAGGCGAAGTGGGTGTGATTTCCCAAGACAACTATTACAAGGACTCCAGCCATGTTCCTGCCGATGAGCGCCAGAACATCAACTTTGACGAGCCTGCCGCTTTCGACTGGCCCTTGCTGCTTGAGCACCTCAGAGCGCTCAAGCAGGGCAAGCCGATTGAGATGCCCACTTATGACTACCTCACTTGCTCGCGCAAGAAGGAGACCATTCACATGGAGCCCCACGAGGTGGTAATCATTGAGGGCATCCTGGTGTTTAGCGACCCCGATATGCGCAAGATGATGGATATCAAGGTGTTTGTCGATGCCGATGCCGACGACCGCCTCATCCGCGTGATTTCCCGGGATTGCATTGAGCGAGGACGCACGCCACAGATGGTGATCGACCGCTACGAGAAGGTGCTCAAGCCCATGCACCTGCTTCACATTGAGCCGGCGAAGAAACACGCCGACATCATCGTGCCCGAGGGAGGCGATAACGAAGTGGCGATTCACCTGCTCACCGACTACATCAAAAGTCATCTCTAACATGAGGATGAATGGTTATGGAAGACATTGAAAATAGCGTCAGCCGACCTGCACAACCGTCAACAACGAAGACAAGGAAAAGCGCCAAGGAGGCTGTGGAGAAGTTGCACCAGGCCGGCGAGGCGGGGCAACTCGTGCTGCGCACCGACAACCTGGTGAAGAAATACCGCCAGCGCACGGTGGCCAATCACGTGTCGATCGACGTGCGCCAGGGCGAGATCGTGGGCTTGCTCGGGCCCAATGGCGCCGGCAAAACCACCACGTTCTACATGACCACAGGATTGGTGACGCCCAACGAGGGCCGCGTGTTTCTCAACGATGTGGAAATCACCAAATTGCCCGTCTACAAGCGCGCCAAGTTAGGCATTGGCTACTTGCCGCAGGAGGCTTCGGTGTTTCGCAGCCTCACGGTGGAAAACAACATCAAGCTCGTGCTGGAGATGACGGGAATCTCTCCCGAGCGCCAGCGCGACAGGCTTGAGGAGCTCATTGCCGAGTTTCACTTGGAGAAAGTGCGCAAGAACTTGGGCAACCGCCTCTCGGGCGGCGAGCGCCGCCGTTGCGAGATCGCGCGCTGCTTGGCCATCAACCCCCGCTTCATCATGCTCGATGAGCCCTTTGCCGGGGTCGACCCTATCGCCGTGGAGGACATCCAAAGCATTGTCTACCGCTTGAAGTCTAAAAACATCGGCATCCTCATCACCGACCACAACGCCCCCGAGACACTGAGCATCACCGACCGCGCCTACTTGCTCTTCGAGGGCAAGATCTTGTTCCAGGGCAGTAGTGAGGACTTAGCCGACAATCCCGTCGTGCGCGAGAAGTACCTGGGGCGAAACTTTGTGTTCCGCAGGAAAAACTTCAATTAGCGCCTTTCTCCCTTGGGCGCGCGAAGCCTGCCGCCAAAAGGTCACTTTTTTCGTCAAGGTTATACTGAAACGCGTTTTTTTGCGTTAATAGATGAAGAGTGGGACCAGTCACGGCATCGGCGTGAGCCTCGAAGCCGGTGATGTCGAGCCCCAACGGCCAAAAAGTTGGATATTGATGACAAAAAACAGGATTTTCAAGATATTGTGGCTTGCGGCCTGCCTCATGGGCGCGCTGCAGGCGGTGGCGCAATTCAAGCTCACAGGCAAGGTGGTCGACGAGCAAGACAAGCCCATCGAGTTTGCCCGCGTGGCCATTGTGGGCACCGCCATTGGCACCAACACCAATCTCAAGGGCCAGTATGACTTGAGCGTGCCCACCGCCGACACGGTGGTGGTGGAGTTCTCTTGCATGGGCTATGGCAAGGTCAGGCGCCAGCTGGTGAAGCCCACGGGCACGATCAACATCAGCCCAAGACTCTACAGCAGCCACATCGTGCTCAACGAGGTGACGGTCACCGACTTCAAGAAGCAGACCAACACCATGCAGGACATCAAGGCCGACCAAATCAAAATCATGCCCGATGCCAGCGGAGGCAGCGTGGAGAGCTTAGTGGCCACACAGGCCGGGGTGAGCCAGAAAAACGAAATGAGTTCCCAGTACATGGTGCGCGGAGGCAGTTACGACGAGAACTGCGTCTACATCAACGGCATCGAGGTCATCCGCCCGCAACTCATCACCAGCGGCCAGCAAGAGGGATTGAGCGTGATTAACCCCAGCATGGTGCAAGGCATCAAGTTCTCGACGGGCGGCTTTGATGCCGAGTACACCGACAAGATGTCGTCAGTGCTCGATATTGCCTACAGGGAGCCCGAGGCGTTTGAGGGCTCACTCTCGGGTAGCTTGCAAGGCGGCGGTTTCTCGCTGGGCGCTTCATCGGGGAAATTCACCATGCTGCAGGGCGCTCGCTACAAGCGCAACTCCTCGCTGCTCGGCTCCATGGACTCAAAAGGGGAGTACGACCCAAAATATTTCGACTACCAGGCGTTCATGACCTTCAAGCCCATGAAGAAAATCAAAATTTCCTTTTTGGGCAACATGGCGCTCAACGACTACCGCTTTACCCCCGAGGATCGCGAGACGCGTTTCGGAACGTCGACCAATGCCAAGTCATTCAAGGTCTATTTCGACGGTCAAGAGAAAGACAAGTTCTACACCTACTTTGGCGCGCTCACGTTTAACTACAAATTGAACAAGTCAATCGATTTCACGCTCCTGGGGTCGGCCTACCAGACCAACGAGCTGGTCACCTATGATGTGCATGGCGAGTATTGGCTCGATGAGGCCGGCACAACGGGTGCGCATGCGCAAGGTGGGGAACTGGGCGTTGGAAAATATCACGAGCATGCGCGCAATCGTTTGAAAATCAATGTCAATACGCTTGCCTTCAAAGGCAATGCCGGCATCGGTCACAATAATTTCTCTTATGGCTTCTCTTATCGCAAGGACGACATTTACGACCGCAGCCGCGAGTGGCAATGGCGCGACTCGGCGGGCTACTCGCTGCCGCACGTCGATGGAGAGGTGAATGTGATCTACAGCCAAAGCTCAAAAAACGATGTGAACACCTCGCGGTGGGCTGCCTATCTGCAAGACACCTGGAAACTCTACATGGATGCGGGAGTGCTCTCGGTCAACGCCGGCGCGCGGCTCTCGCATTGGGACTTTAACAAGGAAACCCTGTTCTCGCCCCGGTTCAGCCTGGGGTTTGTGCCCGGCAGACACACCAACTTGTCGCTCCGCTTGGCGGGCGGAATCTACTATCAGCAGCCGTTCTACAAGGAATACCGGGTGCTCATGCTTGACTCGATTGGCAATGCCTACATCGGCTTGAATCACGGCATCAAGAGCCAGCGCAGCATCCACTTCATTGCCGGCGGCGACTACACGTTCCGTGCGGTGAGCCGCTCTTTCAAGCTCACGACCGAAATCTATTACAAGAAACTCGACAACCTTGTCCCCTACGAGGTCGATAACCTCAAGCTGGTCTATTCGGGCTATAATTCCAGCAAGGGCTGGATTGCGGGCATCGACATGAAACTATTTGGACAGTTTGTCGAGGGAACCGACTCGTGGGTCAGTCTCTCGTTCATGAAAACCAGCGAGAACCTCCATGGCGTGAAAGTGCCATTGCCCACGGGGCAACGCTACAGCATGGCGCTGTTCTTCACCGACTATTTCCCCAACAATCCCCGCTTCAAGTTTAGCCTCAAGGGGGTGCTGAGCGACGGATTGCCCACCACAGCCCCCAACCGCACCCGAGCCGATGGCTACTTCCGCCAGCCTGCCTACAAGCGCCTCGACGCGGGTTTGAGCTATGAGCTCGTGGGCAAGGACCACAAGCCCCACGATGGCTTCTTGAGCAAGTTCAAGAGCATTTGGCTGGGGATTGACGTGTTTAACTTGATGGACATTAGCAATGTGAGCAGTTACTACTGGGTGACCGATGTGAACAACTTCCAGTATGCCGTTCCCAATTACTTGACGCGCCGGCAAATCAACGCCCGCGTCACCCTGACGTTCTAAAAGCCTGCCCGTCTCTAAAACAAGTATTGCATCACCACCACGTCCTGGTAGGCGTGGCCTTGGCGCATCCACGATTTCAAGATGCCGCAGCGCTGGAAGCCGCTTTGGTCAAAGAGGCTGGTGCAGCGGGTGTTGTCCACGGGGATAAGGACGTAGACCTGGCGCAGGCCGATGCCGTTGCGGGCATAATTCTTGACGACATCGATGGCGGCCGCCCCAAACCCTTGATGCTGATGGCTCGGAGCAATGAATAGCCCAAGTTCGGCCCTGCTGCACACTGGATTGAAATTCATGAAATCGACAGTGCCGATGGCCTCTCGTGTGCCCACATGGGTGACCATGAGCCGCAACTGGCGCGTGGTGTAGAAGTCGTCGCCGCTCGATTGCAGGTATTTCCACAGCGTCTCGCGCGAGTAGGGGGCTATGGTGTTGCTCACAGTCCACAGGCGTGTGTCGTTTTCCCACTTGTAGAGCAAGTCAAGGTCGGTGGGCTCCATGGCGCGCAGCGCCACGATGCTATTGGAAATCAAGTCGCTCATGAAAAGCACATTTTAGGGGAAATGACGATGCCGTTGCGGCTGGAGAAGATATGGAAGAACAGCCCTTTGCGCGCATGCTTGTCGATAGTGTCGACAATTTGCTGGTAGTTGAGCGAGGCGTCGTCGAGTAGCACGTGGGCTGTGCCCGACGGGGGAATCGCGGTTGAGTAGGTTTGAACACGGGCCACGCGCGCCACTTCTTGCGGGTGTTGCGACAGGATGACCCACCCTGCCCGGCAATCGGAAGGCTGCCCCTTGCCCTGGCTGTGGCGGCAGGCCATGGCCAGCGACTGGCGCCCCCACACGCCTAACTTGATGAACGGGTACATCACGCGCCCGAAGCCAGGGAAGTGCTTGCGATAGAAGATGAGCATGGCTTGATAGAAAACGCGCACGTAGCGCACCGAGTCTTTCTTGGTGCTCTCGCCCTTGTAGTGCAGCATGCTGACCGGGAGGTAGAAATTGCGGTAGCCCTCTCTCGTGATGCGGTAGGAGAGGTCGATGTCCTCGCCATACATGAAAAAGTCCTCGTCGAAGCCGTGGATGCGTTGCAGCAGGCTGGTGCGGCAAAACATGCAGGCGCCCGAGAGAATGTCGACGGCATGGGGCTCGTCCTCGCTCAGGAAGCGCAAGTGGTATTTGGCAAACCACCGCGACCTGGGGAAAATCTTCGACAGGCCAAAGATTTTGCAAAACGATACCCACGGAGTGGGAAAAGCGCGCTTCGACTCGGGCAGGAAATGGCCGTTGCCGTCCACCATGCGCAGCCCTATCGCGCCACACTCGGGGTGACTTCTCATCCATGCCATGCAGTCGCCAATGCACTGCGGCGTGACGATGGTGTCGGGGTTCAGGATGATCGTGTACTCGCCACGGGCTTGCATGATGGCCTGGTTATTGGCTCGCGCAAAGCCCACATTGTCTTTGTTCTCAATGAATTTCACGTGAGGAAACCGCGCTTTCACAAAGGGCACCGTGTCGTCGCCCGAGTGGTTGTCGACCACCATGATCTCGTAGCCAAAAGGCTGCGCCGAGCCCTCCTCGCGAGCTGTGTGCACGTCAAGCGCCTCCTGGACAGCCCTGAGGGTTTGCTCAAGAAAGAATTTCACACGGTAGCTCACTATGACAATGCTGATGCTCAACATGGCGTTCTTAAGTCGTAAAAACGCTGCAAAGTTAATTTTATTTTGTAAATTCAGCAAGAATACAGTAATTTTGTGCCGATATTTGTAACGGTAACCTACGTTTCTGAATCATGGGACTTGTAATTGGTATCGACGTTGGGGGCAGCACCACCAAAATCGTGGGATTAAACAATGGCGTTGTGCAATCGCCCATGTTTATCACGGCCACCGACCCTATCACCTCGCTTTTTGGCGCTTTTGGGAAGTATATCTACGACAACAACATCTCACTTGACGACATCGAGCACGTCATGCTCACCGGCGTGGGCAGCAGCGAAGTGGAAACACCCATCTACGGCCTTCCCACCACCAAGGTTGGCGAGTTTCAGGCCGATGGCTTGGGCGCAAGATTCGCTGTGAAAATCGACCCCATCATGGTGGTGTCGATGGGCACGGGCACCACGCTTGTCCAGGTGAGCGGCGACACCATTAGCCATGCGGGAGGCATCAGCATGGGGGGAGGCACGCTGCAAGGGCTCTCGCGCCTGTGCCTGAATGTGCGCAATGTGCCCAACCTCGTCGAGATGGCGAGGCATGGCGATGCCGGGAAAGTGAACCTCCAAATTCAGGACATCAGCAAGGTGGTCTTGCCAGGCCTGCCCATGCACGCCACAGCGTCGCTCTTTGGCAAGGCGGCCAATAACCCCGTCGACAATGCCGACGTGGCCAAGGGGCTGATCATCATGGTGCTGGAGACCATCGGCTCGGCTGCCGTGCTCTCAACAATCAATAGCGGCATCAAGGACTTTGTGCTCATTGGCAACATGACGCGCTTGCCCGAGTGCCGCGAGGTGTTCCCCACGATGGAGAGCCTCTACGGCGTGCGCTTCCACGTGCCTGCCCATGCTGTCTATCTCACTGCCCTTGGCGCCGCGCTGGCCTACAAAGGCTAAACTCGCCACGGGCTGCCATGTTGAAAACAAATCTGTGCCGTATTTGTACCGCAATCCACCCGCAGCCATCGCGCCAGCTACCACAGGACGACCTTGCCGCCCGCCCCAAGGTCAAGGGATGCCGTTCCGAATCCCAGCGCCTTGAACACCCTGCTCATGGTGGGGAGCGTGATGACGCACTTGCCGCTCTCGAGTTTAGATATTTGCGACTTCTTCACGCCAACCTTAGCCCCCAGCTCCTCCTGCGTGAGGTTCTGCTTGAGCCTTTCTGACTTGATAGCCTCCCCCACGAAATAGGCCTGGATATCCTCTTTGAGCCGGGCCTCCATCGCATCGCGCTCGGGCGTGCCTACTGGCCCCCAAACCTCATCTACTACCACGCTGAGCGGGGTTAAGTTCATTTTTTCCATAGCTGTTTGTTTTTATCATTGAAGTATTTATTTCTCAACGCCTCGGCCTTGGCAATCTCGCATCCCGGTGTTTTCTGCGTCTTCTTGATGATCCCGTGGGTGGCGATTACCAACGCCGCTGCTTCTGTGTCCCAAAAGGCGAACAGGCGGTAGGCCGTCCCGTTGTAGAGCGTGCGGAACTCCCATATATCGGAGTTTTCCAGCTTCTTGAACAGTTCCCTGCTTATTTCACCGCCCTCCACTCTAAGGATGTTATAGGTGATTTTCTTCTGCGCCTTTTCCGGCAAGGAGGAAATAAACTCCCTTGCCTCGTCCATCAATGCAACCTTAATTCTTCGTCCGCTCATTGGATTTAATTTCAACTCTGCAAAGATAAAGGAAAAGTTTCCATACAAGCAAACAAAAACGCGTTTTTTCTCTAAAGAAAGAGCGTTCCTGGCCTTTATCCTCTCCCTTATCCATTGCACTGGGGCTTCCCCGCTCTCGCACTTCTGCCTCATTTGCGCCTTGAGTTCGTCAAGCGAGAATCGCCCTTCTCTGAACAGCGCAGCCG
>CABTZK010000001.1 GCA_902489275.1 uncultured Porphyromonadaceae bacterium | reverse complement strand
GTACAGCGAAATCATCCGTTCTCTCATGAGTATCTACTTCTGTGGCGGCTCATGTACCCCAGGATGTCACTACTCATTTGATGAACCATCTCTCACTTCATCCGACACTTCGCACTTGTAGCTCTGACACTATCCTCAGAGCAAATTCAGTAATGAGAGGACGTGTAAACGCAATAAGGACGTTCAAGGGCTTAGTTGCGGATTTGAGGATTACCTAAAATTAAGCAATATGATAGATTGAATGTTTTTTATCCAAACGTTCATTTTGTTTTTGCAAATTTACGCATAATTTGTTGTATATTTTCAATTTCGGAGGCAGAAACGAAAACTTTTTCAATATCTGTTATGATCGGTCAATCTCAATTGGTGTCAAATTGTGTTAATGAAATGACCTGCGCCACCTGCCACTCACTCATTGCACAAGCGGCGCGACACTGCTTACATAAGATGATTCTGCTTTATTTCTTGATGCCGTCGCGGCGCAGCAGGGCGTCGACTTGCGGCTTGCGGCCACGGAATCGCTGGTAGAGCGTCATGGGTTTCTCGGTCCCGCCGCGCGAGAGAATGTTGTCCTTAAAAGATTGTGCGGTGACTGGGTTGAAAATGCCCTCTTCCTTAAACTTGGCAAAAGCATCGGCATCGAGTACCTCGGCCCACTTGTAGCCATAATACCCAGCCGCGTAGCCACCCGAGAAAATGTGATTGAATTGTGCCGACATGATGCAGCCCTCAACAGGCTCGAAGAGGCTAACCGGCTTTTGCGCCTCATGTTCAAACGAGTAGGGGTCGCCCGTGTACGGCTGCTCAAGGGTGTGCCATGCCATGTCTAAAAAGCCAAAACCCAGTTGGCGCATGCAGGCGTAGGCCGCGCCGTATTGAGCCGATGCAATCACCTTGTCAATGAGTTCCTGCGGAATTTTCTCGCCCGTGAGGTAATGCTTCGCGAAGCTGTCTAAAAACTCACGCTCGTACATGAAATTCTCGTTGAACTGCGACGGCAATTCCACGAAGTCGCGATACACGTTCGTGCCCGAGAGGGAGGTGTATTTGCATCTTGAGAGCAAGCTGTGGAGGGCATGGCCAAACTCGTGCGCAAAAGTCTTCACCTCGTTGAACGTGAGCAATGAGGGTTTGCTCTCGGTGGGCTTGGTGAAGTTCATGGTAAGGGTCACGAGCGGGCAAACGTTCTTGCCGTTCTCGTCAACGTATTGCTCGCGGAAGTTGGTCATCCATGCGCCGCTTTGCTTGGTGGAACGTGGGAAAAAGTCGGTGTAGAGCATTCCCACAAACGTCCCGTCGCCATCGGTCACGTTCCATGCGTGGACATCGGGATGAAACACCTGGGCATCGTAGTTTTCGCTGAAGTGTAGCCCATAGAGTTTTGTAGCAAGGCCAAAAATGCCAGCGGTCACGTTGTTGAGCTCAAAGTAGGGGCGAAGCAGCTCGTCGTTGATACTGTACTTCTCGTCACGGAGCTTTTCGGCGTAATAGGCGTAATCCCAAGGAGCAATGCTCACTTGGCGACCCTCGATTTTGCTGGCGTAGGCCTCCAGCTCCCTCATGTCACTCTTTTGAACGGGGGCATAAGCGTCTTTGAGTTGGTTGAGCATACCATAGACCGTTTCAACATTTTGAGCCATCATGTTCTCTAAGTGATAGTCGGCGTAGGTCTTATAGCCAAGCAAGTGAGCAATCGCCAAGCGAGTGTTGGCGATGTCTTTCATCACTTCGAGATTGCTGTTCTCGCCGCCAGTGCACTGCTTGTTGTAGAGCTTGTAGAGCTTTTCGCGCAAGTCGCGGCGTGATGAGTATTTCATAAACGGGTCATAGCTGGGCCGATGCAATGTGATGAGGTACTCGCCCTTGCGGTCTTTCTCCGCTGCTGCCGCCGCCGCTGCCTCGATCGCGCTCTCGGGTAGCCCGGCTAAATCTTCTTGGGTGAGCCACAGCTCGTAGTGGTTATTTTCCTTGAGTGTGTTTTGCTCAAATTTCAATGTGAGTTCAGTCAGCTTTTGGGTCAGTTCCTTATATCGCTCGCGATGGTCGTCCGCCAGCGAGGCTCCGCTGCGCACAAAACCCAGGTAGGTCTCGCGCATCAGCATCTGGTCCTCCTTGTCGTGGCGGGTCTCGTCAAAAGCCTTGTGTGCTTCTTGAATGCGGTTCCACAGCTTCTCGTTCAAGGTCACGCTGTTGTGGTGTGCCGAGAGCAAGGGCGCCATTTTGCTGGCCACAGCGAGGAGAGAGTCGTCGGCATTGGCCGAGAGCATGGGGTAGAACACGCTGAGAACTCGCGTGAGCGTCTGCCCCGAGCGGTCGAGCGCCACAACGGTGTTTTCAAATGTGGGCGGTTCGGGGTTATTCACGATAGCCTCTATATCGGCATTGTGCTCTTGCATGCCCTGCATGATGGCAGGCTCGAAATCGGTTGTGGTGATGTGGTCAAATGGGATTGCTCCATGCGTGGTTTTAAACGCGTGGAAAAATACATTGTCAGCGTTCATATTAAAAATGATGGTTAGTGAAATCAAAAATGAAAAGAAATGTTTGCTCATCTTGTTGCTGTTTTTTTTAGGGGGTGTCTTTCAATTGCTTGGCCACAGAGTCACCTATCAGGGTGATAAGCACCTCGTCGATGCCTTTGTCGAGCAAGTAATGCCGGTCGGCCGCGTAGTTGCTCATGAAGCCGTCCAAGTCGTCATGAGCAAGGTGAACCGATTTGACGTACTGCGAAATGGCATCCTCTAACTGGTGTTGCGTCAGCAGCAGGTGCCCGTAATTCAGATAGTCTTGAGAGGTTGCAATGTTGTTGTCAATCAGTTTCTTGTAGTATCGCTCGCTTTGCGCGTAGTTGCCCGTGATGTAGGAGCACCAGGCAATGGGGCGCCAGGCCCGGTGCTTCCCATGGTCAAGGTAGTCTGCCTTGAAATAGTATTGGAGGGCTTCCTCGGTTTGGCCCTGCTCAAGCAGGCAATGCCCAATGCTGAGGCACAGGCTGGCATTGTGGGGAGCCAGCGCCTCGGCTTTTTGGTAGTACTGGATGGCAAGCCCCAGTTCCTTCATCGACCGGTAGCAGCTGGCAATGTGCCGCAAGTTCCAACTGTCGGTGTCATTAGCAAGCTCATATCGCCGGTAGAATGTGACCGCCTCGCTGTAATTGCCTAAGTTTTGATAGGCGAAGCCGATTTTCTGGAGCACAAGAGGGTCAATGTCTTTAAAGGTATCGAGCTCGTGCCGGTAGTACTTGATGGCATCTTCGTAGAAGCCATGTTTCATGTAGAACTCGGCAATCACCGTGATGTTGATTTTGTCGTTGAAGTACTTCGGCAGGAATGGCAATTCAAGGAAATCCATGCTGGAGTTGAAAATCGACAGGAACTCGTGGCGGCGGGAGTAAAGCTTGAAAAAACGGTACAAGTCTTGAACGTAGCACTTCACAGCCTGGTCGCGGAGCTCGGTGTCGTGGTTGGGCAGGTCGTCATGCGCCATTTCCTTGATATTCGTGTTTTGGGCATCAAACTGATTCCTCATCAGGGCCCGCTGCCGTGGCGGGACTGTGGCCATAGAGAAGCAGAACGAGTATTTGTCGCTATCGCACAAGAATGGAACGCAGGCGATGAGCTCACGCAGGCTCTTGTCGTCTTGGCTTAGGCTGGCCTCTACGGTGGAGTGAGTGTCGTCGTAGGGCATGAACCAGTTGGGCATCGTGTTGAAGAACGGGAAGCTCTTCAGCTTGGCGAAAGTGGAGATATACAGGTCGCCGCCTTCCATTTGAATCTCATTGAGCTCTTCGATTCGCTTGGTCACGCCACTGTTGTCAAGCCATTCTTGCCATTGTGGATTGTTCTCTAAGTCCGAAAGGTCGAGTGTAGGCTTGTCTTTCAACTCGTTGTTGGGGCTCATTTTCATGATGTCGGGAATCACCTCCTCTCGCAGGTGCTTAGTGATGTTTTCGGTGTCGCGCGTGTGTATGAGCCTGTTGAGGATCGCAATGAGGTCGCTCTTGAAATGCTTGTGCTCGGCAAGGCTGTCAACAATTTCCTTCAAGTGCCTTGAGCGCTCGACACGATAGCGGAATAGGTACATGGCAATCACCGCCGTGGTGAGCGCGCGGGTTTGGATTTCAATATCGTTAGCCAATGAGTAAATCTCTAACAAAAGCGCCAATTTGCGCTCGTCATAAAATTTGGTGAGTCCCAAAAAAAGCGCCGAGGTGATAAATGACTTGAGAATGGGGGAGTACTCCTCACGCTGGAAAAGCTCTTTAAGGCATTCGGTATCCTCGTTGCCCAGCGGGAACGACAGCCATATCTTGTTGAAAATATCCACTTCTTTGAGCTCTTTCTCCTTTTGGTGGCTCTGGATAGCAACTTGATCTTGCAAGTCTTCACTCACCGTCTTTAAAAGGTTGATTTGATTGAGAATGGTCTGATACCGATGCAGGTGTTGGCGCAAGCTGTCGGGTTGATAGGCCGATTGGCGAGTGTAGAACAATTCAAGGCTTTGATCTTGGGAAATGGCGATGATGCAGCGGTCGGTTAAGGTGTAGGACTTCTCAATAATGTCTGACAAAATGTCATTTCTCTTGGGGTCGTGAACTCCTTTAGCCACGTATTGCAGCATGTAGCCATAGGCGGTGACCAGTTGCTCCTGCTGCTCAACAAGATGGTAGTCGCCTGCCGCGCTCGCAAGCTTGTGCAGCAGGTTGAGCGCTTCCAGCACACGTTTTCTTCTGAGCAGTTGCTTGACTTTCTTTTGAGACTGGTTGAGTTCTTGGAGTGTCATAGTCGTTGTATTGTAGGCAAATGTACCTACAAATACCATGCAAATTTAAGTATTTATTGCCAAAAAACGTTTCAACACCCTGCACAATTCAAAAAAATACGCTAATTTTGTGTGTCTTTTTAGTATCAAATAGTCAAACTTAAACACAATTATGGTTATTCAACGTCTACAAAACCTCTATCTTCTGATTGCCGTCGTTTTGCTAGCCATTTTCGCTTCCACAGCAGCGATGACGATCACGACCGGGAGCGAAGTTGTGCGTCTTGGAGTTTTTCGCCAGGTGGCCAACAGCCAAAGCCAACCCGATTTCCTGTTTATGTCAATGGATGCGCTTGTCGTGATCTTGACGGTCATCGCCATTTCTTCCTACAAGAGCTTGCGTGCGCAAATGCGCCTCTGTGCCATCTGCATTGCGCTCACGCTTGCCATGCTGCTGTGCATGGCCGTGATGTTTTTTGTCATGAGGTCGTCAAGTGCCGTGACCCTTTGCTGGGGAGCCTTGCTCCCTGTGGTCGCTTTCGTGTTTTTCTTCCTGGCCTATCGGGGCATGGCGCGTGACAAAAAGCTCTTGAGCAGCAGCGACCGCTTGCGTTAGATTTTAAATTCAACCCAAAATACATTAATTCAATGAAATTGTCTAAAATCCTATTGTCGCTCGCGATTGCCGCCCTTTCACTGCCGGCAGCGGCGGCATCCTATCATTACGAGTCGGTGCCTGGCGACATCACAGGTACTCGCATCTACACGTTGTCCAACGGCCTTCGGGTGTACATGAGCGTGAACAAGGAGAAGCCGCGTGTCACGGCCTACATTGCCGTGAGGACGGGCTCGCGCAACGACCCCGCCGAGACCACCGGCCTGGCGCATTACCTTGAGCACTTGATGTTCAAGGGCACCCAGCGCTATGGCACCAGCGACCTTGCCAAGGAAAAACCCTATCTCGATGACATTCGCAGCCGCTACGAGGACTATCGCAAGGAAACCGATCCCGAGGTGCGCAAGCGCCTTTATCATGGCATCGACAGCGTGTCGCAGCTGGCCGCACAATACAACATCCCCAACGAATACGACAAGCTGATGGCTCAAATGGGCAGCGAGGGCTCTAATGCCTACACCAGCAACGACGTGACTTGCTATCAGGAGAACATTCCAAGCAATGAAATTGAAAATTGGGCAAAGGTTCAGGCCGACCGCTTCCAAAACATGGTGATTCGCGGTTTCCACACCGAGCTTGAGGCCGTCTATGAGGAAAAGAACATCTCAATGGCAAAAGATAACGCGAAACTCTATGACGCTTTGTCTGCCTTGCTATTTCCCACCCATCCCTATGGCACGCAAACGACCATAGGCACGCAGGACCATCTTAAAAATCCGTCCATCGTCAATATCGAGAATTATTTCCACCAGTATTATTGCCCCAACAATGTGGCCATTTGCATGGCTGGCGATTTCGACTTTGAGTCAACCATTGCTATCATCGACAAGTATTTTGGCACTTGGAAACCCAATGCCGGTCTCACTCGCCCAGAATTTGCGCCCCTCAAGCCGCTGGCCTCTGTCAAGGACTCGGTAGTCTATGGCGACGAGGCTCCGTTCCTGGGCATGGGCTGGAGATTTGATGCCGCCCGCTCGGCTCAGTGCGACACGTTAGGGGTGGTGAGCAGCATCCTGTACAACCGGAATGCGGGCCTACTTGACCTGAACTTGAACCAGAAGATGAAAGTGCTTTACGCGCAGGCTGGCCAAGGCGAGATGTGCGACTACTCCTCTCTACAGGTCTACGCCTATCCCAAAGAGGGTCAAACGCTTGACGACGTGCGCCAGCTCATCCTTGAAGAGGTGGCAAAGTTGCGCCGCGGCGAGTTCAGCGACCAGCTGCTCTCATCGGTCATCAGCAATGAGAAGCGCCAATGGAATGAAGCTGCCGAAAGCAACCGCTATCGCGTGAGCATGATGGTAGATGCGTTCATCAATGGGAAAAAATGGGATGACATGGCTCATTTCATCGACCGCATCAAGGGCATCACCAAGCAGCAAGTGATTGATTTCGCTAACAAATATTTACGCGACGACAACTACGTCTATGTCTACAAGCAGGTTGGAGAGGACAAGACGCTCAAAAAAATAGAGAAGCCCGCCATCACTCCAATCCCGGCAAATGCCAACAAGATGAGCGACTTTGTGCGTGAGGTCGTCAATACGCAGGTAGAGCCTATTCAACCGCGGTTTGTCGATTTCAAGACCGACATGAGCACATTGTCAACCAAGAAAGGAATTCCTGTGCTTTATAAGCAAAACACCGAAAATGGCATTTTCACGCTGGTCTATTTGTACGATTTCGGCACCGAGGCCGACAAGCGCATGGGCATGGCTATGGATTACCTGGATTATCTTGGCACCGACAAGATGACCAATGCCGAGTTTAAGCAGCAAATGTACGCCCTGGCATGTGACTACAGTTTCTCGGCACAAAGCAGTCGCTGCTACATTACCCTTCACGGACTTTCCGAAAACATGGGCAAGGCCATCGCGCTTGTCGAGAATCTGATGAGCAATGCCAAGGTTGACCAGAAGGTCTACGACGACAATGTGTCTAATATCCTGAAAGACCGTGCCGACAGCAAAAGCAACCAGCGCCAAAACTTTATCCGCCTTCAGGCTTACGGAATGTTTGGCCCCTACAATGTCTCTCGCAATATCTTGAGCGAGGCAGAACTCAAGGGTACGAATCCGCAGGTCTTTGTCGACCTGGTGAAAAAACTGAGCACCTACCAACACACAATCCTGTACTATGGACCCGCGACCGAGCGGCAATTTGTGGCCGATGTCGAAAAGTTCCACAAGACCGCAAAGACCTTGCTCCCAGTCCCTGCCAACAAGGACTACATGGAGGAACAGACCCCTCGTAACGAGGTGTACATAGCGCCTTATGATGCAAAGAACATCTACATGATGCAGTATCACAACGAGGGACGTCCCTTCTCGCCCGACCATGCGCCAGTGATAGCTTTGTTTAATGCCTACTTTGGCGGTGGCATGAATGCCATCGTGTTTCAGGAGCTTCGCGAGACCCGAGGACTTGCCTACTCGGCAGGCGCGTACTACGCACAACCCAGCCGAAAAGGGCATAGCGAGTACGCATCGACCAGCATTATCACGCAAAACGACAAAATGATGGACTGTATCAACGAGTTTAACCGCTTGCTCGACACCATCCCACAATCGCAAGCGGGGCTTGACCTTGCTAAAGCGTCGTTGAGGAAGTCGCTTGCATCCGATAGGACGACCAAAATGGATATCCTTTGGCTTTATCTCTATTACAAGCGCTTGGGAATCAATGAAGACCTCAACGAGAAAATTTACAATGAGTTGCCCAAACTCTCATTGCAAGATATTGTCAATTTCGAGAAAGAGACCATGGCCAACAAGCCTTATCGCTACATCATTCTCGGCAACGAGAAGGAGCTTGACGTGAAATCGCTGGAGAAAGTCGGCACCATCCATCGCCTGACCACCGAGGAGATTTTTGGCTATTAAAGCCATCCATCGCTTCCACAAGGCGAGAAAAACCGAAACAACAACCTCCCAAGCCCGAGCGGGCTTGGGAGGTTAATTTTGATGCTTGCTGGAAACGGTTGCCAGCAATTCTTGCTCTTTTGCTGTTGCCTACTTGCTGAGGGCTTGGGCAACCTCAACGGCTACTGCAACCGTGCAGCCCACCATGGGGTTGTTGCCTATGCCCAGGAAGCCCATCATTTCAACGTGGGCTGGAACCGAGCTTGACCCGGCAAATTGGGCATCACTGTGCATGCGCCCTAACGTGTCGGTCATGCCGTAGGAGGCAGGGCCTGCTGCCATGTTGTCGGGGTGCAGCGTGCGGCCTGTGCCGCCACCGCTCGCCACGCTGAAGTAGGGCTTGCCCGCAAGTACGCGCTCTTTCTTGTAGGTGCCGGCCACTGGATGCTGGAAGCGGGTTGGGTTGGTTGAGTTGCCCGTGATAGAAACGTCAACACCCTCTTTCCACATGATGGCAACGCCTTCGCGCACGTCGTCGGCGCCATAGCAGTTCACCTTGGCACGGTCGCCATTGCTGTAGGCCGTGCGGGCTACTTCTTTCAGCTCGCCCGTGAAGTAGTCAAACTCGGTTTGAACGTAAGTGAAGCCGTTGATGCGGCTGATGATCTTAGCGGCGTCTTTGCCTAAGCCATTCAGGATCACGCGCAAGGGCTCTTGGCGCACTTTGTTGGCCGTGCCTGCGATTTTTATAGCGCCCTCGGCCGCGGCAAACGACTCGTGGCCGGCCAGGAATGCAAAGCATTTGGTCTCGTCGCGGAGCAGGCGGGCAGCGAGGTTGCCATGGCCTAAGCCCACCTTGCGGTCATCGGCAACCGAACCGGGGATGCAGAAGGACTGCAACCCTATTCCGATGGCCTCGGCAGCCTCGGCAGCGACCTTGCAGCCTTTTTTCAGGGCGATAGCAGCGCCCACGACATAGGCCCACTTGGCATTCTCAAAGCAGATTTGCTGAGTTTCCTCGCAAGTCTTGTAAGGATCGATACCATACTTGTCGCAGATTTCATTGGCTTCCTCGATGCTCTTGATGCCGGCTGCATTCAAGGCAGCGAGCACTTGCTTCATGCGACGGTCTTGTGACTCAAATTTTACTTCTCTAATCATAATCTGTATCCTCCTTTATTATTCTTTACGTGGGTCAATATACTTGGTTGCGTTCTCGAAGCGGCCATAGTGACCCTTGGCAAGCGCGAGCGCCTCTTCGGGTGTCTTGCCCTTTTTCAGGAAGTCGGTAAACCTGCCTAAACTCAAGAACTCGTAACCAATCACTTCGTTGTTCTCGTCAAGAGCCATGCGGGTGCAGTAGCCCTCGGTCATTTCCAGGTAGCGTGGCCCTTTGGCGCGGGTGCCAAACATGGTGCCCACCTGGCTGCGAAGACCCTTGCCCAGGTCTTCAAGAGAAGCGCCAACGACCAAGCCGCCTTCGCTGAAAGCGCTTTGCGTGCGCCCGTAAGCAATCTGAAGGAACAACTCGCGCATGGCGGTGTTAATCGCGTCGCACACAAGGTCGGTGTTCAACGCCTCAAGAACGGTCTTGCCAGGCAGAATCTCTGCTGCCATTGCGGCGCTGTGGGTCATGCCCGAGCAGCCAATGGTCTCGATGAGGCACTCTTCGATAACGCCTTCTTTCACGTTCAAAGAGAGCTTGCAGGCACCCTGCTGGGGTGCGCACCAGCCCACGCCGTGAGTAAAGCCTGAGATGTCCTTGATTTCCTTTGACCTAACCCATTTCCCCTCTTCCGGGATTGGTGCCGAAGGGTGGTTAGCCCCCTTTGCTACGCAGCACATGTTTTGTACTTCTTGTGAATAAACCATGTTAATTCTTTTTTTAAATAGTACTATTTAGTGAGTATTTAGTGTTGATAGTCTAAAAAATTGCTGCACGCTTGTCTCATCGAGGCGTGCCCCTACGTTCGGGTGTGTAAAATTAATCAAAAAAGTGAAACAATAGAGGGTTTTCGACAATATTTTAATAAATTTTAGAGAATCCCCCCATCATTGAATTAAATTGCTTGATTTTGTGTATTTTTATCATTCGATTACTTTTGGTTAAATTTTGTGTTTGTGTATTAAATTGCGTTGAAATGTGGGCGAAAATTAGGTAATAAATTGGTGACCAATCAATAATTGATTAATTTTGCACCTCATTCATTTGTAAACACCATTTATTTAACGTAAAAAGTTTATATATAGTTCAATGAGCAACCAGAAAATGAAAGTCATTGTTGATAGCAGTTCCACTCGCACCGAGTGGGTGCTGGTTCATGGCAGCGAGGTTGTGGAACATGCGTTCACAACGGGTTTAAACCCATTCTTCCAGACTCGTCGCGAAATCAGCCACAGCATTCGTCTCGAATTGCCGCAAGAGTTTTTCAAGCGTCGTTGGGAGCATGTCTATTTTTATGGCGCAGGTTGCTCCAACCCCGATAAAATCAAGATCGTTGAGTCGAGCCTTGTGGCGCAGTTCAAAACCCCAGTCACTGTCGAGAGCGACTTGCTGGGAGCGGCGCGTGGGCTGCTTGTCTACGACGAGGGGTTAGCTTGCATTTTGGGGACGGGCAGCAACTCTTGTTTGTACGATGGAGAGAAAATCGTGAAAAATGTTCGCCCGTTAGGCTTTATTTTGGGCGATGAGGGAAGTGGATCGGCGCTTGGCCGCCTGTTCTTGAGCGATGTGCTCAAGGGGTTAGCGCCCAAGGAACTGGCCGATGAGTTCTTTCAGGTGAATAAGGTCTCTCCCGATAGCATTATGGATTCGATCTATGGCAATCCGCTGGCTAACACTAATTTGAGCCAATACGGCTCTTTCTTGTCCACCCACCTTGACCACGAGTATGTGTACAATCTTGTCGAGCACGAGATCGCGCGCTTCTTTGAGCGTAACGTCTGCCAGTACGATTTCAAGAAATACCCGGTGTGCTTCGTGGGATCGGTCGCCTGCATGTATAGCGACATCTTGCTTTCGGTGGCGAGCCGAATGGGAGCGACAATTAAAAAAATCCTTCGCTACTCCATGCCTGGCCTGGTTGCCTACCATGCCAATGACTAACGGCAGGGAGCAAGCGAGCAGGCATAATATTTGCACCCACGTGGCGAAAAAAAATGCGCTTTTATTTTGTAAAAATGAGATAAATGCCTAATTTTGGGAGTAATAAAGAAATAAAAACAGCAAACCACTGATTTTTGTTTAAATTTGTATTGATATGAAACGGTTATTTTTTCTGTTAATGACTACCTTGCTCATTGGAGCAGGAACGGCTGGAGCGCAAGCCAAAAAGAAAACTGCACGCAAGGCGAGGGCAAAAACCACCAAGGTCACCCGCCCTCAAGCGCCCCGCGACTTCACGGGGGTGTATCAGAACTCTTTCAAGGATTACGACGGCAATGATGTGATGACCTATATCGCCATCAGCTACGATGTGGCCACAGGCGAGGCCACGGGCGAGTATAAAAAGGACTCTGGCGTTGTGATTCCCTTTCAGGGAAGAGTGAGGGAGGGGAAACTCCATGTAACCCAAGTAGACCCCAATGCCGATTTCGACAACGAGTTCACGGGCACCATGCACTTTTATAGCAATGGGCAGTTGAAGGTTGATGAGATTTCGGGGTCATTCAAGCGCACCAGCAGTGAGTTCAAGCCTTTAGAGCGCGAGCCCGCTGAGGAAATCGAGTCGTCGGAACCCACGATGACGCGCAAAGAGGCTGCCGAGGCTGTGCGCCGCGCCGCCCAAGCTGCCCAACAAGCCCCCACCAAGTAAGTTTCTCATCCCGGATATGAACAAATAAAAAAACAGGCGATTGCCACTATTGTGAGCAATCGCCTGTTTTTTTCGTGTGATGCTTGATTTTAGGGCTCACGACCCTCAATAATCGCCTCGGTATCCTTGGCAATCATGTATTCCTCGTCGGTGGGTATCACGACCACTTGGGCCGTCGACTTTGGCGTGCTGATGACTTCCTCATCGCCATGATTGTTCTCGTTCCGGGTCTCGTCAATGTCTAAGCCCATAAACGAGAGTGCCCGGCACACGTTCAGGCGTGTCGATGCCTGATGCTCGCCAACACCGCCAGTGAACACGATAATATCGACCCCATTCATTTCGGCAGCATAAGCGCCAACATATTTGATGATGCGATGGTCATACATGGCAAGCCCCAGCTTGGCACGCTCGTTGCCTTCGTCTGCTGCGGCGTTCACGTCGCGCATGTCGGGTGAGGTTCCGCAAACCCCGCTGACACCGCTCTGCTTGTTGATGATGTCGAGCATCTCCTTGCAATCGAGGTTGTGCTTCTCCATGATAAACAGCAATGCTCCTGGGTCAACGTCGCCACAACGAGTGCCCATCATCAGCCCCTCGGTTGGGGTGAGCCCCATGCTTGTGTCGATGCTCTTGCCGTCAAGCACGGCGGTGATGCTGCCGCCGTTGCCAATGTGGCAGGTGATTATTTTCTTCCCTTTCGGGGAAACGCCTAAAAATTGGCATGCGCGCTGCGAAACATAGCGGTGACTTGTGCCGTGAAAGCCATACCGGCGCACGTGGTCCTCTTCGTAGTACCGATAGGGCAGGGCGTACATATAGGCCTTGGGAGGCATGGTCTGGTGAAAAGCGGTGTCGAACACACCCACCTGTGGCACGTGAGGCATGATAGCCGAGACGGCATCGATGCCAGCCATGTTCACTGGATTGTGGAGCGGGGCAATGCTGTAGCACTCCTTAATCATCTTGATGACATCTTGGTTGATGAGCACGCTTTTGTTGAATTTTTCGCCGCCATGTACCACACGGTGACCCACAGCGTCGATCTCTTCAAAACCCTTGATGCAGCCATAGTCTTTGCTGGTCAGGTTGTCGAGAATGGCTTTAATGGCTCCCGTGTGGTCGCTGATGTGGAGGTCTTGCTTGATGCTCTGGCCCTCTTTCTTGAACTTGATAAAGGCATCAGGCAGCCCGATTTTCTCAATGCCGCCTTCGGCAAGCACCTTGTTGGCTTTAATCTCGATGAGTTTGTATTTCACTGAGCTGCTTCCGCAGTTTAATACTAAGATATTCATGATAGATAATGGTGGTTTTTTAGTTTCCTTTTTGGTTTTTAGCAATGGCTTGGTTGCAGGTGATAATCAAGGTTCTGTAGATGTCTTCAGGAGAGCATCCGCGCGACAAGTCGTTCACTGGGGCTGCAAGTCCTTGCAGGATGGGGCCTACTGCGGTTGCGCCCGATAGGCGTTGCACCAGCTTGTAGGCAATGTTTCCCACGCCAAGGTCAGGGAACACAAGCACATTGGCATGACCCGCGATTGCGCTGCCTGGAGCCTTGCTTGCGCCCACGGCAGGCACAATGGCCGCGTCGGCTTGAATCTCGCCGTCGATGTTCAGGCTTGGGTCGAGTTGCTTGGCCAGGGCGGTAGCATTGGCCACCTTGGTCACGTTTTCATGCTTGGCGCTGCCTTTGGTCGAAAAACTGAGCATGGCAACCTTAGGCTCGATGCCTGCCAGGTCACGGGCAGTCTTGGCCGTTGAGATGGCGATTTGAGCCAGTTCTTTCTCGTCGGGATTGGGAAGGACTGCGCAGTCGGCGAATACCATGATGCCGTTTTCACCATAATGCTTTGCTGCCTCTGGAGAGAGCAGCATGATGAACGCGCCGCTCACGACACTCACGCCCGGAGCGGTCTTGAGCACTTGGAAGGCTGCCCGCAGCACATTGCCCGTCGTGTTGAGGGCTCCAGCTACTTGCCCGTCGGCATCGCCGTTCTTGATCATCAGGCAGCCGAGGTATAAGGGGTCTTTAGCCTTGAGGAGGGCATCTTCCATACTGATGCCTTTGGCCTTGCGCAACTCGTAAAAGAGTTCTGCATATTTCAGGATGCTTCCCTCGTCGTTAGGGTCAACAAAACTGGCTTGGTCAATGTGTTGAAGTCCCAGCTCTTGGGCTTTGGCGAGAATTTCTGCTTTTGCCCCGATGAAGATGAGATCGGCAACCTGTTCGCTGATGACTCGGTCTGCTGCGGTTAGTGTGCGAGGCTCTGTACTCTCGGGGAGAACGATGCGCTGGCGCTTGGCAACCGCATTTTGTTTAAATCGTTCAAATAGTGGTTCCATGTTCGAGTTTTGGTATTGAGTATTTAAATTCTTTGCAAAATTAAGAAAATATGCCCACATTCATGGACTATTGCATGCTCTTTTTTCCCGATTTGCCGAAAATGTGCTTTTTTAGGCGTGAATCGTCAGTTTTTCATGATTTCCGGTCAAAATATCCTCTCCCACCTATTGCAAGTGACAATTTAATGTGTTTATTTCGCACATTGAAAATTGATGATAGATGATTTATGATGACGAAAACAAAGTTCTCTCTCGAATTTGACATGCAGGGGGTTTCCTCGCAACTACTCTGGCAATACATTGCAATGCCGCGGCAACTGGAACTGTGGTTTGCCGACGAGGTCACGCAGGTGGGCAAGGCATTTACATTTGCTTGGGATGACACCCGTCAGGAAGCCGCGCTATTGTCAGTCCAAACCGAGTCCTACGTGCGGTTTCACTGGAAGGAAGATGGGAAAGAGCGCACTTTTTTCGAGATGAGGATTTTAGTTTCTGAGTTCTCTGGAAGGAAGGCGCTTCTTGTCACCGATTTTGCCGATTCGCCCGATGATGTCGATGAAATGTCAAAGTTTTGGAATCAAGTCGTGGCACGCCTGCAGCGGAAACTCGGTTGCGCTTAATTCCTCCTTTCCTTTATCCTGTTGTCATCATGGATGGCTCAGGAGTGGTCCTGGCGACTTTAACTTTTGGATATTTTACGTGAAATTGCTAATTTTGCAGCTCAATTGATAAGTGCTTGATGGATATGCCCAGAGTAAAGAAGTTATACACGTTCATGTTGCAGACGTTCATTCCGCAGCTGTGCATGACATTTTTGATATGCCTCTTTATTCTCATGATGCAATTCGTCTTTCGCTATATCAACGACTTGGTGGGAAAGGGGCTGTCGCTCGACATGCTGGCCGAGCTCTTTTTTTATGCCGCGCTCTCATTTGTGCCCATGGCGTTGCCTCTGGCCATCTTGCTGGCCTCGCTCATGACGTTCGGCAACCTGGGTGAGCACGTTGAGCTCACGGCGCTCAAGTCCTCTGGCATTTCGCTTTTGAGGGTCATGAGTCCGCTCTTTATCCTCATTGTTGCAATTGCAGTCGGCGCCTTTTTCTTCCAAAATGATGTGATTCCTAAGACGCAAGTCAAGATGTGGACACTTCTGTTCTCGGCACGCCAGAAGTCAATGTCGCTTGACATCACAGAGGGGACGGTCAACACGCAAATTCCAGGTTTCAACATCTATGTCAAGCACAAGGACTCAAACACCGATATGCTCTACGACATGATCATCTACGACGTGTCGTCGGGGATCAGTTATCCTCGCATCGTTTCTGCCGATTCTGGAAAACTCAGCATGACCCAGGACAAGAAGCACATTCTGCTCAAACTCTACCATGGCAACTGGTACGAGGACTTGGCACAGGGCAACGGGGGTGGAACTTCAGACTTCGGCAACGAGATGTATCGCCGTGAAACCTATCATGACAAGGACATTCTGATTCCCTACGACGCGACATTTACCAAGATGGACGACAATCTCATGAAGTCGCAGTACATCGGCAAGGACATGAAAGAATTGCGGCACTCTATCGACTCGATTCGTGCCAGGCTCGATTCCGTTGGTGAGCAGTTAGGGACCGAAATCATTGCCTCTCCTCCATGTGGCACTCCTTCCCAGCGCATAAAATTCAATGACACGAGAGCCACTCGCGCCCCAGTCAAGCCAGTGGCGGTGAAGAAGACGGTAGACATTGACTCGCTGCTCAGAGCCATCGGCCCTGCCGAGAAGCGTGCAATCGTTTCCCATGCCTTGGATGCGGCAACGTCGGCCATGCAAGAGACAGGATTTAGAGCCTACACGCAAGCCGATGATTTCAAGAACCTGCGGCGGCATCAGATTGAGTTGCAAAAGAAGTTCACGCTCTCGTTGGCCTGCCTGATCTTCTTTTTCATTGGCGCTCCGTTAGGCGCTATCATTCGCAAGGGCGGATTTGGAACGCCCATTGTGATTTCGGTCATCTTGTTTATTATCTACTACATTATAGACAACATGGGCTATAAATTGGCCCGCGACGGGCATTGGCCCGTCTGGCAAGGAATTTGGCTGAGTTCGGCCGTGCTCTTGCCATTGGGCGTTTTCTTGACCTATAAGGCGGTGAACGACTCGGCCGTGTTTCATGCCGATGCCTATCGCAACTTCTTCCGCCGTCTGTTAGGTATGCACCAAACTCGCAAACTCCAAATGAAGGAAGTTGTCATCAACGAGGTGGAGCGTTCGTCCGCGCTCAATCGCCTTGCTGCCTTGAAGCAGTCATGCCTCTTGTTCCTTCGCCAGTATGAGGGGCGGCAAAACTACTGGAACTATCTCATGTATGGCTACGATAAAGAGAGGCTAAAAGCCCTTTCAAGAGAGTTGGAAGACACCGTTGACTACTTGTCTAACTCTCGTGACCAGCTTGTGGTCAATAAGTGCATGGATTTTCCCATCATCCGTCACTTGCTCACCTATCACTTGACCGACAGTAAGGAATTAGGTCTTGCAGTAGCCTTGATTTTCCCCATTGGCTTGCCGCTTTACTTTGTGGGACTTCATCACCAGCACACCCTTAAACGCGACGTTCAAGCCGCTGTTAAGACCTGTGACCAGCTCGTTGCTATCATGACAGGTGTGGATGACCGTCACCAGCAGTAAGGTAACGGGGCGGGCAAGTCAAGCGTCTACTATTATTGCTTGATGGACTCTAACTGCTTGGGGTCTCCCACAATCCACAAGATGTCGCCAGTTTGGAACACCACCTCGGGAGTGGGGGCAATAAATTCATTTTCCCCTCGCTGGATCGACACCAGCAAGCTCCCGTATTCTTCTCTAAGCCGGGCGTTGGCCAGGCTTTTGCCAATGATAGGGGAGGTCTCGGCCAGTGCAAAGTGAATAAACTTGGTCTCGCCTAACTCGGTAGCAGGCACTTCATTGGATTCGACCAAGGGCAGCAGTCCCTGGATTTGCTCATCAGTACCAATCACGCCAATCACGTCGCCAGGGAAAATGCGGGTCTCGCTGCTGGGCACGCGGAGGAGCATCGTGTTTTTGTTTCGCAAAATGTTCACGACACTCACCCCGTGGCAGCGTCGCAAGTCAGCTTCGCGCAGTGTCTTTCCCACAAACGGGCAGCTGTAGCCCACTTTCATGTAGGCCAGATGCAGGTCACTCACCAGTGGATTGTCCTTTCCCGTCCGCCGGTTTTCACGCTCGTTGACATTTCGCATGAATCTATTTTCGATGAGGTTCATTCTCTTTCTCAGGACGGGTGCGAATAGGATGACGAGCACCAGCCCTAAAACCAATGCGGTGACGACCGCTGCAAGGCTGGAATAAATGCCATACAGGATAGCCATGGTGAAGCCCATCGTGAGGGCGATGCTCAAAATGCTCATCAGCACGAGTGGCACGTAGCTCACCTTGCCGCTCATCTCTACTAATTTCCCCCGCTCTTCCTTTTTGATGTTTGGCGATGAAATCCCAAACAAGAGAGGGGAGATGAGAGCAAGTGACACTACTGCTGCAACGATGCGCCCCCACGGGTAATGATTTTGCATGACATCGAGAATGAATGGCGTGATATGGTTCCTCATCAGGTAGATGAGCGCTAAAATCATCACGGAGTATAGCAGCAGGCGCACCAAGTAACGTTTCACGATGGCTGTCCACAATTGCCTGGACTCGCTGTTTTCGCTCACTGCTTCATTTTTGCTATACCCTTCGAGCAAACTGTTCCATCTCTTGGAAAGCTTGCCAGCCAGCCAGTTATAGCTCGGCTCTGCCTGCTTGATGAAAAATGGCGTGAAAAACGTGGTGATGACCGATACGGCCACAATAATGGGATAAATGCTTTTTTCCAGCACGCCCAGCCCCATGCCTGTTGTGGCAATGATAAAGGAAAACTCACCAATCTGGGTGAGACAGAAGCCCGACTCCATGGCAATTTTGAGGGGTTGCCCTGTTGCCAGCATGCCAAAGGTGCCAAACAGAATCATTCCCATGACGACGACCAAGGAAAACAGTGCGATAGTGCCTGCGTATTCGGCAATGACTTGAGGATTGACCATCATGCCCACCGAGATAAAGAACACCGCTCCAAATAAGTCTCTCACGGGAGTGACAATGCGCTCGATGCGCTCGGCTTCGATTGTGCCGGCGAGGATCGAGCCCATCACAAATGCGCCAAGGGCCATCGAGAAGCCCGATTTAACCGAGAAAATCGCCATCCCGAAGCACAGCCCCATGGATATAATCAACATGAGTTCGTCGCTGATGACACGGCGAAAGCGCTTGAACAGGCTTGGAATCATGAACACACCCACGGTGAACCACATCACGAGGAAGAACGTCAGTTTCAAGATGCTCTTGAGCATCTCCTCGCCCCCGACGCTTTGGTTGATGGCGATCGACGACAGAATCACCATCATCACCACGGCAAAGAGATCCTCGACTATGAGTACCGCCAGCACCAGCGGCACAAACCGCCGCTGCTTCATGTTCAGGTCAGTCAACGCCTTGATAATGATTGTGGTTGACGACATTGACAGCATCGCGCCCAAGAAAATAGCGTTTGTCGCCGTGAAGCCAAGCAGTTTTCCGACCACGAACCCTACCCCCATCATACCCAGCACAATGATGAGCGAGGTCACAATGGCCGAGCCGCCAACGTTGAGCAGTTTCTTGAAACTGAACTCCAGGCCCAGCGAGAAGAGCAAGACCACAATGCCAATTTGCGCCCAAAATTCAATATTGCTCTCGCTGGCCACAGTGGGGAAGAACGCGAAATGAGGACTCGCGATAAAGCCTGCCACAATGTAGCCCAGCACCACAGGCTGCTTCAGTATTTTGAAGATAATGGTGGAAACGGCACCCAGCGCCAGAATCAGGGCCAAATCACTAATCAAGGTTTCAATTTGGGACTCAATCATATTCTTTTATTTCAGGTGTTGTGGGGTGAAATTGGTGGCTGCGAGTGCGCATCCTTAAAACTTCGGCTCGCTGGTGAGCGTGATGGATAGGATGTTCTCAAAGGTCTCATGAAATTTTTTAAACAGTAGGGGTGTCTTGACGCTATCTTTGGTCAAAACGATGAAATTGATGATGGTTGTGTTGGTCTCGTAGTCACATTTCAGGTATTCCCCCTGCGACTTAATGTCAAATTTCTTCAGCACATCGGCGGCTGGCTTCAGGTCATACACAATGCCATTCGTCTTCACGCATATCACCTTGGATTCCCATTGAAAATTCGCGATATGCTCATACCGGTCGATATTAGCGAGCACATAGATGATGAACAGGGTTGCTATGACGGCGATTAAGTACATGCCAGCGCCCACGGCAAGGCCAATGCAGGCCACCATCCAGATGCCAGCGGCTGTAGTGAGCCCCCGCACGCTGCCTTTCATCTGTATAATAGCGCCTGCGCCCAAAAAGCCAATGCCGCTCACCACTTGTGCGGCAATGCGCCCAGGGTCGCCATTCTTGAGGCCCATGTACGCTTGGGGGATGTAGATGCTAATGAGCATGGCCAGGGTCGCACCCATCGCAATGAGGGCAAACGTGCGCATACCGGCAAATTGACCCCTGCGGCGGCGCTCAAATCCGACAGCACCTCCCAAAATCATGCTTAGCAACAACTTGAAGATTGCGCCCCACAAGTTCACTTCGGGACTCATTATGTCATAATAAATGGTCAAAAACATAGTTTATTCGTCAACTCTCTAAGAATTTGAAGCACGGACTTCGCTAACATTAAAATACTCTCGCAAATTTACATAAAATTCTTCGATTTCTCGTCATTCGAAGTGCAGAAAAGGATGTTTTTTCTTTCAAGCAGTAAGATTGTTTTTCACGCATCACCTCTCCAGTTTCCCCATTATGGCCACATGACCTGTGACAAACCGTTAAGTAGTATTAAAATGCGATTTTCGTTTTTAAACTTCTATCATTTTTTTTAGTCACAAAGACAAAATATAATAAAACAATTTTCGCTGCAATACAAAGCTTCAAACGTCTACTAACTTTTTCATGATGAACACAACCAACTTGAGGTCTGCCTGCTGTTAAGCAATGCAAGGCTTTACAAAATAAAACTCCAACGTCAGCGCGTTGGAGTTTTTGCCTTTTAAGGCCTGTCTCATAAAAAATCATGAAAACCGATGGGCATTTAAGCGTTTTTTGTGTATTTTTGCAATCCAAAGAGATAATGACATAATAATAGATATATTTTATGAATACTTTTAAACAACTGATGGCGGCATGCCTGGTAACGGCATGCCTGGTGCCTGTAGCCATGCAGGCCGAGCATGTGGTCATTCTGGCCGTTAACGACACTCATAGTCAAATCGATCCTGCACGCGACGGAAAAGGCGGGGTGTTGCGCCGCCGCGCAATCTACGACAGCGAGCGCAGGAGCAACAAGAACTGCCTGCTTGTGCACGCGGGCGATGCCGTGCAAGGCACAAATTATTTCTCGCTTTACGGCGGTCTAGTAGAGTTCTCGTTGATGGATAGCTTGGCTTACGACATGGTGATTATGGGAAACCATGAGTTTGACAATGGAGTCGACTCGCTGGCAACATTTTATAACAAATTGAAACCGGTGAAGTTGAGCGCCAATTACGACTTGAGCGCCACCCCGATTAAGGGTTTTAAGCCCTTTGAAATCAAAACCTACGGCGACAAGCGCATCGGCTTCTTCGGCATCAGCGTGAACCCGCGTGGCATGGTCTCTGACGTGAACAGCAAGGGTATTCGTTATATCAGCTCCATGAAAGTGGCCGATGCCACAGCCAAATACTTGAAAGAAGTGATGGGTGTCGACTATGCCGTGATGATTTCTCACATTGGCTACGACTCGATGGAGCCCAGCGAGCCCAACGACTCAATCATTGCTGCCACCAGCCATTATATCGACTTCATCATTGGCGGGCACTCGCATTCGGTGATTAAGCCCGGGTCGGTATACTCCTTGGTCAAGAATGCCGATGGCAAGGTGGTGACCATTGGTCAAAATGGCAAGTCGGGTAAAATTGTCGGGAAATACGATCTCGACCTTGAGACAGGAAAAGTGGTGTACAGCCACATCCCTGTTGACGAGACCTGGGACAACGCTGCCAAGGCCTATCCTGCTCTTGAGGCTTGGCTCTCGCCTTTCAAGCGTGGCGTCGACTCGCTGGAGAACAATGTAGTGGGCATGTCGGCAAAACGGATGAGGAATAGCAGCTGGACAGCCATGAACTTTGTGACAGACGCTTTGATGGGAATTATTCCCAAGCTCTACAAGGGCAGGGTGGATTGCGCCATCATGAACAAGGGCGGAATCCGCACCGATATTCCCCAAGGCAAAATCTCGGAAGGGCTCATTCAGTCAATATTCCCCTTCGACAATCGCTTGATGGTGATCGAAATCACAGGTCGTGACTTGCTCGATGCACTCAATGTGATGGCCTATCGTGATGGCGATGCCGTGAGCAAGCAACTGAAAGCGACCTACAATGCCAAGAAACAAATCACATCGGCCAAGCTGAACGGCAAGAAAATCAATCCTGAACAGAAATACTGCATCGTCACCATCGACTTCTTGGCCAACGGAGGCGACTTCTTGACCTCGTTTAAGAACGGAAACGTCTTGTTCAAGGACAATGCGCGCTATGGCGTTCACATTCTGCAATATATTAAGGACCTCACGGCTCAAGGCAAAATGGTTGATGCCGATGACGCACCACGCATGGTGATGCAGTAAAAAAAGTTAGGTAGCAAAAAAATGACAGCTTTAAGAAGAACGCTCTTCGGGCTTTTCGCTATGGTCGCTTTGGCAGCCGTAGCGGCTCGTGCCCCAAAACAACCACACATCTTCAACAAGGTCAACAAGAAGGCCATGGAAACCTGGGTGAGCTCAACCTTCAGGGCGATGACTCCCGATGAGCGCATAGCCCAACTCATGGTGATTGCGGTGAACCCACGTGACAACCTGGCACGTGCCACCGTCAAGAAACTGGTAGAAGACTACAAGGTGGGTGGGCTGATCTACAATGAAAACGATATTGTGACCCAAGCCAAGCTCACCAATTTGGCCCAATCGATGGCCAAAGTGCCATTGATGATCACACTTGATGCCGAGTGGGGGCTGTCGATGCGCCTTGAGGATGCGCCAGTGTTCTCGCGCAACCTCTTGCTGGGCTCCATAGGCGATGACAAGGTGTTCTACGATTACGGCCGCGAAGTGGCGCGCCAGTGCAGGCGCATCGGGGTGAATGTCGACTTTGCCCCCGTGCTTGACGTGATCGACCGCGCCCACACGGTGATAGGGACACGCTCTTATGGCTCCAACCCCGAGATTGTCGCTCGTCATGGCATCGCCTTTGCCCGCGGTTTGGAAGATGGCGGTGTGCTTTCGGTGGCTAAGCATTTTCCCGGGCATGGCTCGACGACGGCCGACTCGCACAAGGAACTGCCCACGGTGAGGAAATCGCTACAAGAGTTGCAACTCTATGATTTCGCGCCTTTTCAGCGTTACGTGGATGCCGGGTTGAGCGGTATGCTTACGGCGCACCTTTACGTGCCGGCAGTTGACCGGAATCGCGTGCCAAGTACCATGTCAAAAAAATATGTCACGGGCTTGCTCAAGAAGAAAATGCGCTTTCAGGGCCTTATCTTCACCGATGCGCTTGAGATGGGAGGCGCCAAAGCGGTCAGCGGTTCGGTGTGTGTGAATGCGCTGCTGGCAGGCAACGATGTGCTGCTCATGCCAGTTGACGTGCCGCGTGAGATCGCGGCCATTAAAAAAGCGATTGCGGGTAAGGTCCTCAGCCAAAAGACCATCGACGAGCGTTGCAAAAAAATACTGCGCTACAAGTATGCGCTCGGATTGAGCGAGAAACCCCATATTGACTTGGCAAACATTGTGAGTGATGTGAACTCGGATGCGGCCACTGTACTCAAGCGAAGAATGACAGCCAGCGGCATCACGGTGGTGCGGAATGTGAATGGCTTGCTGCCTGTCAAAAACCTGGCGACAAAGCGCATCGCGGTTGTCACCATGGGCAATGCCAACGGCACGAAGTCGATGTTTCAGCGCCGCTGTGCCAACTATGCCCAAACGACCCCGCTCGTCTATCGCGACGAGCAGGGCGCAGGCGTGCTTGCCGACCAACTGAGGCAAGGGGCATTCAACATGATCCTGATCTGTATTGCCAGGGAGAATCCTTCTTATATCGCGGCAGCAAAATATGTGGCGAGTCATTTTAAAAACGTGGTTGTAGCCATGATGTCAAGTCCTGAGAAATTAGATGCCTTTGGGACTCTGCTGGCCAACACCTACGTGAAGGCTTCGCTGGTGGCCTATGACAACTCGCCCGTGAGCGAGGACTACCTGGCGCAAACGATTTTTGGCGGAAATGCCGCCACGGGCATCTTGCCCGTCGATGTGAATGGGGCAAATGGCCACAGCCTCAAAGCGGGCACAGGCGTGTGCTACAAGGCCTGCCGCCTGGGCTACACGATTCCTGCCGAGGTGGGCTTTTCCAGCGCCTTGAGCGCAAAAATTGATTCGGTGTGCCGGTATGGCGTTTTGCAGCACGCTTTCCCAGGCTGCGAAGTTGTTGTAGCCCGGCATGGCAAGGTTGTCTATAATCGTGCATTTGGCGAAATTGATAGTAACAGCGAGATCGCCGTTGACGAGAACACCCTTTTCGGCTTAGCTTCGGTGTCAAAGGCGACGGGAACAATCAGCGCGGTGATGAAAGCCTATGACGAGGGCAAGTTCAAACTCGATGATCCAGTGGGCGACTACATTCCGGGGCTGAAGGGTACTGGCAAGGAGAACCTCACGTTTCGGGAGTTGCTCTATCATGAGACGGGCATGCCGCCCTCCATCAACATGTGGTACATGATGATGGACCCCAAGACCTACAAAGGGTCGCTCATCACGGCAGCTCCCACCAATGTGAACTCGATTAAGATTATGGACAACGCCTACGGCAACAAGACCGCCAGGCTGCGCACCGACATTCTCTCGCCGATCAAGACCGACCAATTCAACTGGCCAATTGCCGATGGAATATGGGGGTGCCAAGCCACCTACGACACCATTATGTCGCGCATCTACCGCTTGCCGCTTGGCGAGAAGCATTATGTGTACAGCTGCATGAATTTCTGCCTGCTTGCCGATGCCGTACAAAACATGACGGGATTGCCCATGAACTACTACGTGAACAACAACGTGTTTGCGCCACTCGGAGCCTACCACACGTTGTATCGCCCATTGAGCAAGTTCCCCGAGTCGCAAATTGCCTATACCGAGATCGACACCTATTTGCGCAAGCAGCACATTCATGGCTATGTGCATGATGAAGTTGCCGCCTTTTCTGGTGGCGTGCAAGGCAATGCGGGCCTGTTCTCCAACGCCAATGACTTGGCCAAGTTGTTCCAGATGTGGCTCAATGGCGGCACTTATGGCGGACAGCGTTTCCTGAAAACATCGACGGTTGAGACGTTTACCACGCAAAAGAGCCCCAACTCCCATCGTGGGTTGGGATTCGACAAGCCTGTGGTCGCCAATCCCAATGCCTCGAACACGTGTGCCCAAGCCCCGCCCGAAGTTTATGGCCACACGGGGTTCACGGGCACGTGCTACTGGGTTGACCCCAAAAACGACATGATTTACATCTTTTTGAGTAACCGTGTCAATCCCACTCGCAACAATCCCAACTTTTGGCGAGTGAGTGCCAGGACTAATATTCAATCAATTATTTATCAATCAATTATTAACTAATGAAAACAAAATTTTCGATGCTATTGGCACTTGTGGCGCTCGCATGGAGCGCACAAGCAGGCAACTACAAGATCACGGTAAATTTCCCTGATGCCTCGCAGGCTGGCCAGAAGGCTTATCTCACGAGTTTCGACACGGGTAGCCGCCTCGATTCTGCCATCGTGAAAGGCAAGCGTGCCACATTCCAGGGCACGGTCGAGGGATCTTGCTTCATCACGCTCAGTGTGGGTGCCGACCGGTGCAGCATGGTGCTTGAAGATGGCAATGTGCAGGTCGACTGGTCGAGCATGATGGCAACGGGAGCGCCCCTGAACGAGGCTTTGAACAAGTTTGGCGACGAGATGCAGCGTGCCAAGACGAGCGAGGAATATTTTGCCCTGCTATTGGAATTTTACAACCAGAACCGGGAAAATGCGCTCGGCGTTTACGCCTACTATAGCTATCTCATGGGGCAGGACTATAGCTTGGCGCAGCTCGACTCGGCGTTAAGTGCCGCTCCGGCGTCCTATCGCGCCATGAAGCGTTTTCAGGGCATGGTCACCAGCGCGCAAGCGCGCGAGCGCACCGCTGTGGGGCAAATGATGACCGACTTCACGGTGAAGGGTGATGATGGCCATGAGTATAAGTTGAGCGACTACGTGGGAAAGGGCGCTTACACGTTGGTTGATTTCTGGGCCAGTTGGTGTGGCCCTTGCCGCCGTGAGATACCGAAAATCAAGAAGTATTTTGAGGAATTTAACGGCAAAGGCATGACTTTCTTGGGCGTTGCCGTGTGGGACAATCCCGCCGACACGCGCAAGGCGATGAAAGCCATGAGCCTGCCCTGGCCGGTGATTGTGGGCGACAAGAAAATTAAGGAGCCTACCGACATCTATGGAATCAACGGAATCCCGCACATCATCATCTTCGACCCCAAGGGACGCATTGTCTCGCGCGGATTGCTGGGTGACGAGCTCGCCGCCAAAATTCACGAGTTGATGGGTGAGTAGTTTTTTTATACTCCACAATAGCGAGAGAGGTCGTGCCCAAGAGGGTGATCGACCTTTCTTGTTGTCGGACAGCCAATATAAATAAACCCACGATGATGAAAGCAACTGATTTCAGGAGCCGCTTCATGGCCACCATCTATGGCCAGGCCATCGGCGACGCATTAGGGTTAGGCACTGAGTTCATGACCAAAGAGGCCGTGACGATGGCTTATCCTGGCGGGTTGAGCCGCTATGACGAGATTCACGGCTGTCACGAAGAGATCGCGCATGGCGACTGGAGCGATGACACCGACATGATGCTTTGCATCGCCGAGTCCATTATCGACCAGAAAGGCGAAATCGACCAAAAGGATATTGCCAAAAAGTTCCTGTCGTGGGCCGGCAGCTCGCGAGCGACCAGCATCGGTCGCCTCACCGCGCGCGTCGTGTTCGCCGCGCAGTTTGTGAAAAGTCCCGAGGAGGTGGCTCGTAGCGCCTGGGAGGCTGGCCGATGCGACAGCGCCCCAAATGGAGGCTTGATGCGCACCGCTGTGGTAGGCTTGCTCCAGCGGCACGTGGCCGAGAGTGCCGAGAAGGTCTGCCGTGTCACGCACTACGACCCTCGCTGCGTGGGAAGCTGTGTGATAGCCAGCGAAATCATTCATCACCTTGTGTACAATGGCAGGGAACTCGCCGAGCAAGACATCATCGGCATGGCGCGCAACTATGATGAGCGCATTGTTGATTGCGTGAAGCTTTCCCGCTCGACCGACATCTCTGCCCTGCAACTGGGTGCAGTGGCAGGAAGAGGCTACACGCTCAAGTGCCTCTCGGCGCTGTTGTGGTGTTACTTCAATGCCAAGAGTTTTGAGCACGGCCTGCTCGCTGTGGTGAACGAGGGCGGCGATGCCGACACCAATGCCGCTCCTGCATGCGCGGTGTTGGGCGCAAAATTTGGATTGGAGGCTATCCCGCATGGCTATATCGAGCATCTTGCGCATCGTGACGAAATCGAGACAATGGGAAGCCGGCTCTTGGCGACGGTGGGCAAACCGTAACGCCCCGCAAGCGGGTGAAGGTGCCGAAAGGATTAGCAGATGCTAAAAATCTTAACAAACGCTAATAATATTTTGTTTTTTCATTGAGAATCAGTAATTTTGCGCAATTCTTAGCAATTGATCACATGATGACGAGAATAATAGCATTTGTAGTAATATCCATTTTTTCTATTTCCTCTTTTGCGCCCCACGTCTGTGCAGGGGCGATTCCCGACGAGAAAGACTATGACCCGTCTATCCGTCTGCCCGTCCGTCGCCTGCACCCCGAGCGTCCCAACGAGCGCCGCGACAAGATACGCAAGGCTGAGGAAAAACGCCGTCAAAAGGCCGAGCGTGAGTTGCGCGAGCGTGAGCTTGACGCTGCACGGCTGCCGCAAGATGTGTTTGCAGGCGAGCGAGCGTTGCTTGAAGAGAAAAACAAGGATTATCTCGACTCCTTGCTTTCCATCAACTACACCATTCCAAAGCTGGACTATGGCCCCAGTCATCTCAAGTGGAAAGACGAGCCGGTGGCGGAGTCAAAAGAAGAGCTCCTGTCGTTTTTCAGCCGCAACAGCGACTGCTATGTGCCCAAGGATGTGTCGATGGACAAGGTTGACAATGGCATTTTCTTCTATTTCAATGTGAAGGACTCGAAACCCTCACCCTTGCGCTTGAGGGCTCAATATTGTGCCGACGACCCGTTGAATATTGAAAAAGTGCAGTTCATCATTGATGGCTATTCCTATATGTTTACCCCATCGGGGGTAGAGGCCGGGCAAGGCGGCAGTAACCTGTATTGGGAGAATTTCGACAATCCGCTGTCGAAATCCGACAGGGATTTGGCCTATGCGCTTTCACATTGCTCCTGGGCGCGAGTCATGTATATGGGGGCTGAAGGCATCAACCATGTGAAGAAAATATCTGAGCGACAAATCAAGGACTTTTACTATGCCCTGCAGCTTTATCGCAAAATGGGCGGCTCGTTCTAAAGGAAGTTGACAAGGGTTAAAAAAACAGGTCACGCATGACTTGTGCGACCTGATTTCTCTCTGTTGAACAACAAAAACTTGAATGTCTTTTAATTGTTGTGTCTACGCTTCGGTTAAACGAGGGTGATGTCTACCTCTTTCTCATTCTCGTTGACATTGATCTTGCCTTCGCGAGCAAGCCAGCCAACTGCTGCGTAAACCTCTTTTTCTCTCAGTTTCGTTACTCTTCTAAGTTCCCTAATGTTTAGGCTGCCTTTGGCTTCGTTGAGTCGAGTCCATACCAGGCCTGCCCATGTCCCAATAGCTTCTACATTCATTGTAAAATAAATTAATTTTGTAAAACAATTTGTTTGTTAAGACACTGCAAAGTTAGGTTACTCGATATTAAAAAGCAAATTTTTTATTTGCTTTCCGCAAGGCATTGTCTCGATAACTCCCTAAAATTTAGAAATATTGCCACTTGAAGCCGATGCTTAGTTTTACATTTTCGATAGATCATGAATGGCACGCGACTATAATTTTGCCGTCGGCATGCGCTTAATCGGAAATTTTTATCTAAATTTGTTTGCAAAATTAAGGCAAACTTCATGAGACAAGGGTTAGTCGTTAAGAACACGGGCAGTTGGTATCTCGTCAGGACCGATGGAGGGACTGTTGTAAACTGCAAAATCAAGGGAAATTTCCGCTTGAAGGGCTATCGCTGCACCAATCCCGTGGCAGTGGGCGATGTGGTGACGATAGAGCCGAAGCCTGATGGCACGGCATTCATCACCATGATTGGCGAGCGTCGGAACTACATCATTCGCCGATCCAGCAACTTGTCAAAGGAATTTCAGATTTTAGCCGCCAACATCGACCAGGCGGTGCTGGTGGTGTCGCTGCTGTATCCCGAGACCAGCACCGTTTTCATCGACCGGTTTCTCGCGGCGGCCCAGGCCTACAATGTGCCGGCGGTGATGGTCTTTAACAAAATCGACCTGCTTGAGCGCGATGACGACCAAGCGCTGCTGGCCGCGATGGAGCACCTCTATCAAGGCATCGGCTATGAGACCGTGAGGGTCTCGACACTGACTGGCGTGGGATTGGAAAGGCTCAGCGCAGTGTTAAAAGGCAAAACGTCGCTGTTGAGCGGCAATAGCGGAGTGGGGAAGAGCTCGATGATCAACGCGTTGATTCCTGATGCCCACTTGAGAGTGGGCGATGTGAGCGATGTGCATCACACGGGCACGCACACCACCACCTTCAGCGAGCTGCTCGACCTCCCGAGTGGAGGAGCCATTATCGACACGCCTGGCGTGAAAAGCTTTGGCATGATTGATTTCAACAAGGAGGAAGTCGCTCATTATTTCCCCGAGATTTTTAAGGTGTCGGCAGGTTGCCGCTTTGGCAACTGCACCCACACCCACGAGCCGGGGTGCGCCGTGCGAGAAGCCGTGAGGGAGTACTACATTAGCGAAAGCCGCTATGCCAGCTACTTGAGCATCCTGGAGGAGGACCCCGACAACAAGTACAGGAAACCCTATTAGCCCCCGTTAGCTTTTGCGCCTGGAATGAAAACATTTTATTGTGAAAAGTCCAGTTAGAAACGCAATTTTGAAATTAATGGCTTGAAAGTTTGGCAGTGTTGGGAAAAAACGGTAACTTTGCACCGCTTTTATTAACAAATGTATTAAATCATATCAGAATGTACTTAGATTCAGAGAAGAAAAAAGAGATCTTCGGCAATTACGGCAAAAGTAATACTGATACTGGTTCTCCCGAGGCCCAGATTGCATTATTCTCATACCGTATTGCCCACTTGACCGAGCACTTGAAGGTCAACAAAAAGGATCATACGACTCAACGCGCGCTAAAGATGCTTGTGGGTAAGCGTCGCCGTCTGCTGGATTACTTAATCCGTGAAGACATCAACCGCTACCGCGCTATTATCGCCAAGAAAGAGCTTGGCATCCGCAAATAAACGGAGGCGAGGAATTCTTCTAAAGACAAAGGGTTGCAACCAAAGTGTTGCAGCCTTTTTTTTGCGAATTGCTGGGAAATTTGTAACTTTGCCCCCGAAATTTTAAAGACGTATGCAAAACATTAGAAACGTTGCCATTATCGCACACGTTGATCATGGCAAAACTACGCTGGTTGACAAGATGCTTGCTGCAGGCAACCTGTTTCGTGAGAATCAACAGGTGGGTACTCAAATTTTAGACAGCAATGATCTTGAAAGAGAAAGAGGGATTACCATTCTTTCCAAAAACGTCTCCATCAACTATAAAGGCTATAAAATTAATATCATCGACACTCCCGGACACAGCGACTTTGGCGGTGAGGTGGAGCGCGTGCTCAATATGGCCGACGGCTGCCTGCTGCTGGTCGACGCTTTCGAGGGTCCCATGCCGCAAACACGCTTCGTGCTTCAGAAAGCCATTCAAATTGGCCTCAAGCCCATTGTGGTCATCAACAAGGTTGACAAGCCCAACTGCCGCCCCGACGAGGTACAGGAGCAAGTGTTTGAGCTCATGTGCAATCTTGATGCGACGGAGGACCAGTTGGAGTTTCCAACGGTGTTCGGCTCGGCTAAGAATGGCTGGATGAGCAAGGACTGGCGCAAGCCGGCCGACAACATCACAGCAGTGCTCGATGCCATTGTCGAGTATATCCCAGGCCCCAAGGTGCTTGAGGGCGACCCCCAAATGGTGATTACCTCGCTGGACTACAGCAGCTACGTGGGGCGCATCGCTGTGGGGCGCGTGCACCGTGGCGTGCTGCATGATGGCATGGAAGTGGGGCTGTGCAAGAAGGACGGCACGGTGTCGAAACAGAAAATCAAGGAGTTGCGCACTTTCGAGGGGATGGGGCAGACGCATGCCGCCGAGGTGCAAAGTGGCGACATTTGCGCCATCATCGGGCTTGATGGCTTTGAGATTGGCGACACCATTTCGACCATCGAGCACCCCGAGCCGCTTCCCCGCATCGCTATCGACGAGCCAACTATGTCGATGCTATTCACCATCAACGACTCGCCATTTTTTGGCAAAGACGGCAAGTATGTGACCTCGCGCCACATCATGGAGCGCTTACAACACGAGCTCCAGAAGAACCTCGCCTTGCGTGTCGAGAAATCGCAGCGTGAGGATGCTTGGAACGTCTTTGGCCGCGGTGTGCTTCACTTGAGCGTGCTCATCGAGGAGATGCGCCGCGAGGGCTACGAGCTTGCCGTGGGGCAGCCGCAAGTGATTATTAAGGAAATTGACGGGCAGAAGTGCGAGCCTTTCGAGACGCTCACCATCAATGTGCCCGAGGAGTATAGCAGCAAGATGATTGACATGGTGACGCGCCGAAAAGGCGAAATGACCACCATGGAAACCCAAAACGACCGCATTCACATGGAGTTCAAGATTCCCTCGCGCGGCATCATAGGCTTGCGCACCAATGTGCTCACCGCCAGTGCGGGCGAGGCCATCATGGCACACCGTTTCCTGGATTACGAGCCTTGGAAAGGCGAAATCGTGCGCCGCACCAACGGGTCTATTATTGCCATGGAAAGCGGTACAGCCTACGCCTATGCCATCGACAAGCTGCAAGACCGCGGCAAGTTCTTCATTTTCCCTCAAGACGAGGTGTATGCGGGGCAAGTCGTGGGCGAGCACTCCAAGGAGAAAGACTTGGTGGTGAATGTGACCAAGAGCAAGAAGTTGACCAATGTGCGCGCGGCTGGGTCTGATGAAAAGGCCAAGATTGTGCCCCCAGTCGTGTTCAGTCTTGAGGAAGCGTTGGAATACATCAAGGCCGATGAGCTGGTGGAGATCACGCCCAGCCACATCAGGATGCGCAAGGTCATCCTTGATGAGACTGAGCGGAAGCGCTTGGCCAAGCAAAGTGGCAGTGACGACTAAAAACTAAAAAACTGGTGGAGATTGGAATCTCCGCCAGCGAAGCCTATTTTGATATTTTTTCGGCAGGATAGCCCCCTGGGGAGCAATCCTACCGTTTTTTTTGTCCGCTTTCCAAGTTTGACTCGTCCTCTTCGGTCCAAAGCGGATTTTCGTCATCCCAGTCGTCAAAGCCGATAAACGCCTCTTCGGCAAACTCCTTCATCTCGCGCCCTTCTTTTTTGGTGGGGCGGCCAAGCCCCTTTTGACGGCGCACAAACCCGCTGATGCGAGCCATTTCAAGCAATTCATATTGGTCTGGCGTCGTGAGGTTCTTAACATAGTTAGACACCAATTTTGCGCCCACACGATTGTTGAGCAGCCCAATCACCTCAAAGCTGAAAGTGATGGGTGGCTTTTTCACCGAGATTTTATCGCCGATTTTAATCAGATGCGAGGGCTTCACGTTCATGCCCGTTTCGGTCATGGTCACTCGCCCCAACTTGCAGGCTTCGGTGGCGAGGCTACGTGTCTTGAACACGCGCACGGCCCATAGCCATTTGTCAATGCGGACTTCCGATTTCATTTGTTGTTATAATGAGTCATTGCAAAACTAAGCCCCGATAGGCAAAAGGCTTTCGTGGCCTCGATGGCAACGTTCACACGCTCGGGTAAAATGGCCAGTTCCTCGGCTGTGGGGTAGCCGAGCACGTAGTCCACCTGCATGCCTTGTGGAAAATCGTTGCCCACGCCGAAGCGCAAGCGGGCATAGCCGTTCGTGCCCAGCAAGCTGCTGATGCTCTTGAGGCCGTTATGGCCGCCATCGGAGCCTTTGCCTCGCATGCGTATGGCGCCAAAGGGCAGCGCGATGTCGTCGACGATGATTAAGATGTGGTCGTTGTCAAGTTGCTCCTTTTGTTTCCAATAGCGCACGGCATCCCCGCTCAGGTTCATGTAGGTCGATGGCTTGAGCAGCAGCAATTGCTGGTTTTTGAGTCTCATTTCAGCCACGTCGCCATAGCGCTGGGTCGTGAAAATGATATTGGATGCCTTAGCTAAGGCATCCAATATCGTAAATCCTATGTTGTGGCGGGTTCCTTGGTATTCTGCGCCAATATTGCCCAAGCCAACAATTAAATATTTCATTCGGCGATCAAAACAAGTTTGTCGTTGAAAAACTATTCCTCTGCCTTGGTTTCTTCCTCAGTAGCAGCTGCGCCTTCTTGGGCTGCCTCTTCGGTTGGAGCGGCAATGTTGCGCGTTGCACGCACACCGGCAATCACCAGTTCGGGAGCGCTGACGAGTTGGATGTCGTCATACTTGAGGTCTTTCACCTTAATAGATTGGCCAATTTGAATATTGTCAACATTGATGAGCAAGGTTTCGGGAATCTTGTCGTAGATACCTTTCACTTTCACTTTCTTGGTGTTGAGGTAGAGCTTGCCACCAGCCTTCACGCCGGCAGCGTGCCCCTCGACATGAACGGGAACTTCCATCACCACGGGTTTCTCGTCGTTCACTTCAAGGAAGTCAATGTGCAGGATGTTGTCGCTCACTGGATGGAATTGCAGGTCTTTCAAAATGACCTTGTGGGCTTTGCCGTTGAATGTGAGCTCCACCAGGTAAATCTCGGGCGTGTAGACGAGCTTGCGCACGTCGTTGTAGTTCACCGTCAAGTCGGTTGTGATCACGCCTTTGCCCTCGCCAGTGGTCATCACTGCCTTTTCACCTGGCTCAAGTGCGCCATTGTATTTCCACTCGCCATTGGTGTCTTGCTCAAATTGGATGAGTTTACCGCCGTTAAGCACCACGGGAATTTTGTTCTCTTTGCGGATAGCCTTAGCGGCTTTCTTGCCAAGATCGGTTCTTGGCTCTGCGTTTAATTGAAAAGTTTTCATTTGTAAAGAATTGTGTTACTAAAAATTAAGTACAATGCTCCTTAATTTCCCATCACACGGAAACCTAAAAGCGCTGCAAAGGTAGTAAATTATTTTGAATTACGCAATTATCGCCTGCAAAATTCCACGAATTTGCAGTATGGGCAGGGCGACCTGTTAGGCAAGTTTTCACATTGGCTAAATGGCGTGTCGTGGTCAAAGAATTTGTCCATGCAAGTTTTCAGTTGCTCCAGGAACTGCTCATTCACGTTTTGCTCATGGTAGAGGTTGCGGAAATCCTCAATCACGACCTGGTTTCTTGGTGTCGGGCCAAATTTGATTCCCGATTCGTCCATGTTGCGCAGTTTGTAGATGATGGGCTGTATCTCCTGTTCCCCGGGATGCTCATTGGCGTAGGCATTGCAGTAGATGAGCAGTTGCAAGATAGCGAGCAGGTTGCCTTTTGACGGGTCAAAAAGGTCATCCACGCTTCTAAAAGCCGTCTCGTCGCGTCCCGTCTTGTAGTCGATGAGCCGCAATGCGCCCTCGCCATTGATTTTGTCGATTCGGTCAGCCTTATAGGTGAAATTAAATGCGGTTCCGCCAGGCAGCTTAAAGGTCACATTGTGGTTCATTTCGCATTCGTAGACTTCAAAATAAGTTGCCTGGCGATTTTCCAGTTGCTTGAGGTCATAGTCGAGCACATGACACACGTAGGTGTGAAGCGCGTCAAAAATGATGGCGGCCTCGCCAGTGAGTTCCACGTCGAGTTGCTCGTCTTTGCGCCTCATGAACAGGCGGTTGATGTTTCGCTTCAAGTAAGCATTTAACTTCTGCTTCTTAAAGTTTTTAATCATACCGCTATAGACGAGATAATGCTCGTTTGGCTTCACAGTGTCGGGGTAGTAAAATTGCTGTAGCGTGTCGTGAACGATACTGCCAAAAGTGGCGGCATCCATGAACTCTGTCTCCTCGTTGTCATCGTTCAGCCGCTCAATTTTGGTGAAATAAAACTTGAGCGGGCACTTGATGAATGTTTTGATGCTGCTGGCCGAGAGGCTTTTCGTTGACTGTTGGTCGCTATAGGCATCTACGAGGCGGGCTACTCGCCCCGTCTTGGGCACATTGATTTCGAGCGGCTTCGAGGGCTTGATGCTGAGCGACAGTTGCTTGCGATGAATCTTGACACCATAAGCCAGTTCCAATTGCGTGATGTAGCGAGAATGCTCGCCTGACCCGATGGATTGCTCGCTTGAGTCGTAGACGAGTGTAACGTGTTCGGCTCTGGAAATGAGGCGGTAGAAGTAGTAGGCTGTCATGGCCTCTTGGTGCTCGATGGTTGACATGTTGAAGGCTTTGCGCAAGTTCATCGGGATAAACGAGCTGGAGAAGAACTTGCGTGGAAACACACGCTCATTCATCGAGAGCATGATCAGATTCTTGAAGTCGAGACAGCGCGTCTCAAGCACGCCCATGATTTGCAAGCCATGTAGCGGCTCGCCTTGGAATGGGATGGTGTAGAGTGCGGTGAGACGGTCGATAAGGAAAAACACGGTCGATTCCACCATGGGCACACCATAGCGGCCTATCGTGTCCTGAATATCGTCGAGCACTTCAAGATACTGATGGATAAAGGCGCGTTGCAGGGGCATGGTGGCTTGTTGCTCATCGTCCTCGGCTTGGGCGGTGGGGGGCTGTTTCTTGATGCGCTCGTCGATGCGCTCCACAAATGTTTTCACGTGGTTGATATAGGCAATGACCCCATCTTGTCCGTCTTCGGGTCGAATGGTCATGAAGAGCTCGTGAAATTCGGTTCCTGCAAAGCGCGATTCGGGAATGCGAAAGAGATTGTTGTTGTCGATGTCGCTGATAATGCGCGTGCTCTCGCTGGTGAACATCGACTTGATCACGGGGTGGGAGAGAACGGCTTTCACGTCATCGCGGTAAAAATGAAACTCGGTCTCGTTGCCGCTGCGGTAGGCTTTGCGGTGCATGGCGGCCACGATGCGCATGAGCGAAACAATGTCGCTGTCCCGCAAGGGGTAGCCCAACGTGACGTTGATGTTGTGAATGCGGCTGCTCGCCGAGTTGAGCAATGGCATGAACAAGTTCTCGTCGGGCAGGACGATGGCGGTGTCGATGGCGTTGCTCACGTCGTCGATGAGGTGCTGGTCGATGAGGTGATCCACAACGTGAAAAGCATATTTGGCTTGCCCGATGTTGGAAGGCACGGCCACCACGTCAATCTGCGGGAAAGTGGTGATTTCTTCCTCGTTTATGGCATTGGGAAACCGCTTGAGGTAGAAGTCGAGAAATCGCGTGCCTTGGTTGGCTTTGTTGTCGAAAGCACAGGAGTTGTAGTCCCAGCAAAATTCTGCCACACGCTTGTTGTTCAGGTTGTCGAAAATCGCAAGCTCGCTGGTTGAGAGCACGTTGAACCCCACCATCACTGTTTTTTTGAACCCCAGCTCATCGGCAGCGGCATTTTTGGTGATTTTTACGGCATCGCGCATCATTTTTCCACGATAGCTAAGCCCTTGCGATTCAAGTTGTTGCCCGAATTCAAGATAGAGGGTATAAAGTTGTTGCCACAGGGTTAAATAGCCTTGTTTCACCTCGTTGGCATTGCCACTGGGGTCAAAATTGCGCCAGAATCGGTCTTCGTTGCCGTGGTCGTCAAAGCGCACGTTGAAGAAGCGTTCAATGGCGGCTTTAAGTTCCGGAGTCATGTAGTCCGTTGAGATTTCTCGCAATTCCTTGGTGTTTTGAAACAGTTGCTCGGCATCGACGAGGTACATGTCGCAATCATTGAAATCCTTGAGGATGATATTGCCCCAAAACACAAAGCGGTCAAAGGCATACTCGGTGTTGCCACTCACATTCACGTAGCTTTGGTAAAGGGTGAAGAGCGACTCAATGGGGCTGGCAGGCACCGATTCGGTGATGTCGGCGATAAAGTCGGTGATGGTGGTCACTTGTGGCATGATGGCCACTCCACGCGAGCCTTGGCACAGATAGTTGGCAAAGAACTTGCTGCTTCGCCGGTTAGGGAACACAAAGCAATATTCGCTCAAGTCGCAGTCCAGAGCGTTGTAGTGGTTGGCCACTGCTTTCAAAAATGGCGTGTGTTTCATTAGGTAAATGAGAGTGATGAATAGGTGTTGTGCTATGCCTTAATGAGAATCGTGCACTTGATGGCAAGGTCAAGAAGGATGATTTTGGCGTTGCCGTTGGCTTGAATGTCTTTTTCGGCGCGTCCAAACTCAGCGAACATGCGCTCGCAGTTCTCCTCGTTAATGAATCGGGCAAATTTCACGCTAAACTGCTCCTCGTCGGGGGTGAGGTAATTCAATTCTGGGCAATGAAGGTTGTAGATGAAGTTCTCGCGTACCATGCGGTTACAGTAGACGAGAAACCGTCTCGTCTTTTCGCGTTTGAACTCGGCCACCCTTTCACTCCAGGCTTTCAGCTTCTTGATGTCTCTCGTCCAGGCCAGTCGCATGAGGCTTTTGAATTCCTCGTTAAACTGCTTGGTCTCGCTGTCGAGTTGCATGTTGCGTTCGGCTTGCACCACATTCCCGTCGGCTGGCGCTGCCAAGGCGAGCGCCTCTTGCCGGTTGACTTGGTAGCGTTCCACAAGGTAGTCGGCAATTTGCTGGGTGTTAGGTTTCCTTAATTCCACGCGTTGTGTGCGAGAGAAGATGGTGGGCAGAATGCCCTTGGCATCGTCGCTCACGAGGATGAAAATGCTGTCGGGGGATGGCTCCTCAATCATCTTGAGAAGTTTGTTAGCGCATGCCTCGTTCATCTTCTCGGGAAGCCACATGATGAGCACCTTGTATTTCGACGTGTAGGCGGCAAAACTCATGTCGTGGATGATTTTCTCGCTTTCGCTCTGGTAAATCACAGGCTGGGCGTTCTCCTTGTTGAGCAGGGAGACCCACTTTTGGAAGTCCTCTACCGAGTCTTCGTTGAGAAATTCCCTCCACTCGCTGGCGAAGTCATCGCTGGTGGGCCTGTCGTTTCTTTTCACCACAGGGTAGGAGAAGAAGGTGTCGGCATGGTTGAAGCTCTGGTGCTGCAAGCACGATGGGCATTGCCCGCAAGGCTCGCCGTGCTGGCGATGAGTGCAGTGAATGTATTGTGCTGTTGCGCGTGCCAGCGCCAGTTTGGGGATTCCTGGCGCGCCATGCAGGAGCAGGGCATGGGGGATGCGGTCTTCGTCAACCATGCGGCGTATTCTCTCTATCGCTATCGAGTTGCCGATCACATTGCTGAATTTCATGCTTCTTTCGGTTTATTAATACCCCACAAATTTACTCATTTTTCCCTATCCGCACAACAGCAAGTCCGCATTTTGCGGGCCCGGCGCGGTCGGGCGTGACCAGGGGTGAAATGAGCAAGGGTCGCTATCCCACAGTGGATGCGACCCTTGAAATGAGTTGAGGTGTGACGTGATGGGTGTTATTTCATCACTTTCTTGCTGCTTCGAGTGCCATCGGTGTACTCGGTAATCACCACGTTCATACCCTTGAACGGGGTATCGCTCGTGATGCCTGCGGCGTTCACATACTTGACGCTCTTCACGACCTTGCCAGCGTTTGCGTCACTCATGCCCGTTGGAGACTCCTTCTCCAAGTAGACAGTGGCTAATTGGGCGTTTTTGCTGGCCAGGAAAGTCGTCGTTTGAGTATTGTAGCCGACCTTGCTGTAAGTCACGTTGTAGGTCACGTTGAGAGTGAGTTCAACGGTATATTCGCCGTTGGCGTCAGTCTCAATGGTCACCGTCCCGGCTGGAGCCTGCTGGGCTGTGCCAGAGGCCACGCTTGCTGTGAAGGTCACGGTCACGCCTTCAAGAGGCATGTTGTCGGCCTTGTCAACGACGAGGCCAGTGACCGCCACGACTTCGGGCTCAATAGCCTTTTTCACGATGATGAAGCCTTCGCCATCCTCTCCGCCTGTGGTCTTGGCGGGTGTCTCACACACGTTGCCTTCCTCTTTTGGAATGCTATAGATGCCCACATTGCCACCTGCGCAAACGAGGTTTCCAGCGTAGTCAAATTGCATCTCGTAGATGTTCCTTTTAGCGTCTTGCGCGTCAGCGCGGAAACTGTACTTGGGGGTGAGGGTGGGCGTGCTGCCGTCCCAAGTGAGATTGAAGAATTGCAACAGTCCGTCGCCATCGTTGATAATCAAGGTCTTGCCGTCTGGACTGACCGTGAAGCCTGAGCCCATAGACCCCGAGAGGTTGGTGACCCAATCTTGATGGCCCGAGTTGAACGTGCAAGTGCCATCGGCAGCCATGTAAACCAGCGATGGAACGCCTTGCGTATTGTTGCCCGAGGAGCGGGTTTGTGCCACCCAGCAACCTCCGTCAGGCCCGGCAACCACGTTACCGTTGGTGTTCAGCTGTCCTGGCGCTTGCAGATAGGCGCTTGGTGCCTTGTCCCAAGATGTGGCGATCGTGCCGTCCTCGTTGCCGATGTTGTAAACGCCAACGCCATTGCCGAAGTCTTCCAAGTAGACGTACATCTTGGTGCTGGCACCTGTTCCAGTGACGTGGACACAAGGTGTCGACGACCCCACTTTAACGCCATTGTTGGTAATCAATCCATTGGCATCACGGTCGCCAATGAAGAATGGGCTGAATGCGCCACTCAAGCTGTCGGGATCGGCTACAAAAACGCCCGAGTTGGCATCGCCCCACTCGCTCATGTAGATTTTGCCGTTACCGTCAATGCCAATGCGGTAGTTGCTGTTCCAAGCATGGTTGCCGGTGTAGGGATCGGTGTTCTTGCGCACACCATTCACGTCACACTCGTAGAGGCCATTCTTGGCATTGCTGCGGCTCACGCGGTCGCCCACATAGATGGTGCCGAAGTGGTCACTCTCAGGGTTGTTGTTAATGGCGACAAAGGCACATGTGTAGGTGGTGCTAGCATCCTTGAGGTTGACGCGCGCAATGTTGGGAATGCGCTTGCCTGTGAGTTGAATGGCCCAGTGCATCTTCTGGTTGTCGCTGCCAGGGATTTCGTTTGCGCTCAGGCTCACCGTGTTTTCCCCTTCCTTCACGTTGGGAATCTCGACTTCGCCCACAAGCGCGTCAGTCTCGGCATCGTAGAAGACGATTTTGGCGGTTTCGGCATCACTGTTGGCCTTGAAGTTGAAGGTGTAAGCATTGTTCTCGCCTGCCACCGACGCAAGGTCGTAGGCCATGATGTTTTTCACGGTCTCTTGCGCGACTTCGCTTGTGGCAAACTTCACAATCTCGTTGTCCATCACAAGGTAGAGGTTGATGTCGGCGCCACTCACGTTAGCGCCAGCAGCCATGTAGGCGGGCGCCTTGGCTACGGCCTTGGCAGGTGTGCCATTGGGAGCCGTGTCGAGGTCGGTGCCTTGGGTTGCAATCAGCGTGGCGTTAGCCAAGCCGTTGGTGACGTCAAACAGTTTCACGCCAGCCACATTGGTCCCCGTCATGTAGGGAGTGACATAAAGGATGTGATGGGCATACTTGAAGAACGCGCCGTTGCTGGCAGGCACATAGGTTGCGCTGTCGCCACTGGCCACGGGGAAGCGCCCCACAATGGGACTGTCGGTGTTTTGCTGTCCTGTTGGCGCAAACTCAATGGGGGCAGTAAGGCTGCCGTCAATCACCCACTGGTTGTCGGCTTGTGGAGAAACCACCAACTTGTAGTTGTCACCAATCTTGAGCTCCGTGTAATTGCTGGAGCCATTGATGGTCTTTTCAGAGTACACACTGCTCACGATGGTGTTGTCGGCAATGGCAAGGTTGAGGAAGCGCATGCCCTTGTAGTTGCCGCCTGCGTTGGTGCCGGCAATCATCACGTTGCATTCGCCATTAGCCGCACCGCTTACTGCGACGGCTTTGCCCATGTTGCAACGGAAGAAATTGTTGCTGCTCATCGTGCTCACCCACAGCACGGGTGCGGCATCGATGTCTTGCCACTTGTAGACGTTGATTTTGCCACGTTTGTAGCCTTCATCAACATAATTGTTGTTATATTGGCAGCGTTGGCTGTTCACGCCAATCAGTTGGCCGTCGGCAGCAAAGGCGATGTCATTGAGGGCGCTGAAGTCGCCAGCGTTCTCAGCATCGACGGGAACGACACCCTCCATGCTCATTTCCTTGATTAAGGCCTTGGTGGCGTTGTTGATGGCATAGAGGTGGGGAGTTGCCCCGTCGTTGGTGAGCACTACCGTGGTGTCGCCTCGCACGATGGCTTTCTTCACCGTGCCAGCCAACTCGTAGACCGTTCCATTGTCTTGCCCGAAGTTGTAGCTGCTGCCCAGATTCACGTAGCCTGGCTGGATGGGATCGGGGTAGTTGTAGTAGGTGATTTCTGGAGGCTCATAGGTCTCTGATTCCAAATAGACCTTGATGTAGGCAGTCTTGTTGGCCTCTACATGAATGGTCCCTAAACTGGCCGTCACGAGATCTTGATACTCGGTTGGCGTGGTTGCCTTGGTGTAGGTTCCTTGTGCCTTGTAGCCGCTTGCGGTTGCTTCAACCGTGTACTCGCCAGGCGCAAGGCCCTCAAACACGAAGATACCGTTGTACTTGTTGTCGACGGTGTAGTTGCCCACGGCCTCGCCATCTTTCTTGAGCGTTACCATCGCGCCATTGATGGGAAGCCATTGGTCATTGGTCTTGGGAGCATAGTGGAAGAGGCTGTTCACGATTTTCTCATGGAGGTCTTTCACAGTGCCCATGATGTAGCCTGTAGTCTCGGGATTCAGGTTCCAGTAGTTGGCAACACCGCGGGCAATGCGTACGCCTTCCTGACCGCAGTAGTCAGCATTCAGCGCACGGTGGCGGGCAGGCTGATAGGTGTGGAAGTAGCCCTCAATCAAAAAGCCTGGCACGCCATGCTTGAGCACGCCCAAGTAGCCCTCATAGTCACCGTGTGTGCCATGACGGACTGCCGAGCTGCCATAGAACGAGATGTCGCCGCGGATGTTTGGATTGTTGGGGCCGTAATATGACTGGGGGTCGACTTCGTCCATCCAGTGTGGGCCCCATGTGGCGCTGCACATGGCACGGCTATTGGGTGCCAGGTCGCCCCCCTCGCCATCGTGGCCGCGGTAGATAATCAGCGGGTAGTTGGTCATCGACCCCTCGGCAGCGGCGTTGGAGTGAACCGAGATGAACATGTCCATGTTGTTGGCATCCACTTCCTCGCAGATTTCTGACAATGGGCGGTTATAGAGTTCCCCATTGGGGTCATCTTTCACGTAGGGGTATGGGCCATTCTGCACGCGAGAGTACATGATGTTCTCGGCTTTAACGCCCATCTTTTGAAGGGTTGCGCCCATCTTCAGGCATTTCCACAAGTTGGTATTCGACTCATAGAAGCCACAGGTGTCAGGCATCCCATTGGCCAGCATGGGGTAGGGAATGGTAGCCATTGGGCGGTCGTTAGGTCCCCAGCTGCCGTGGCCAGGGTTGATGTAGATGCGCACTTGGTCGCTGTCTTTAGCTTGCATTGCGCCAGCTGCCATGATTGCGGCTGCTGCCAGTAATAAAATCTTCTTCATGGCTGTCATCATTTAGTAACGTTAATTATGTAAACATCACCAGCAGGTGTTGAGAATGCGATTTTCCCGCTGGCAGCCTTGGGATACATGGCCACGAGCGTGGCGTCGGTGAGCGTCTGGGTCTTGCCGTTGAGCGTGGCGGCAACAATGGATGAGGCATAGATGAACTCGCCATCGTCTTGGTCGTTCATGCCAATCACGGTGTTGTTGTCGTACCATTGTGGGGCGCGCATCGTGCCCACTTTCACGCGATGATGGCCTTTGAGGTCACACACGTAGGCACCATTGCCTGCCACGTAGTAGAGCACCTTGGTGCCGTCGGGTGAAACCGATGGCCACAGGTAGCTGGTGTTTTTCCCGTTGGGCGAGAACACCTTGGTTTTGCCATTGAGGGTCATCACCAACTGACGGTTTTGGATGGACAACACCGGGGTTGCGACTTTGGTCGTCGCCATGCCCTTGTTGACAGCAACCACAGATTTACCCTCGATGCCCACGCCTTGAAGGTTGCGGGTGGGAGCGACAAGAAGAGCGTTTTCGCCGGTAATCAGGTTGGCTGACTTCAGCGACACGTTTTTTAGATGGGTAGCGGTGTAGCTGTTCTCGCGATAGACCACCATCTGGCCGTCACGAGACACTTTCACATCGTAGCCCGCACCTTGGGCGTTGCTCAAGGTCTTGGTAGCATCTGTGCTCAAGTCGTATTTAGCAAGTCCCTGGTTGTCGCTGCTGGTCAACAGGAGATAGTCACCCTGCGGACTGATGGCAGCGACTTTTGCGCGCTCAACATTGACCTTTTCAATCGTGCCAACATTGAAAATCTGCGCAAACCCGCTAAGCGATACGCACAATGCTAATGTTAGAAAAACATTTTTCATAAAAGCATTTTTTTAGTTGTACAAAATGGTGAATAATAAATATTAAATTCTAAATCCTAATTCAATTGAATAAGAACTTCTGATTTTTCATTCTTTTCCATGATTGTGTAAAGTTAGTATATTTAAAATTAAAATCCAAATAAAATTAAGTGTTTTTGGTATATTTTTAACAAAATGTTAAAGGTGTAAAAAACGAGTGCCTTGTCAAACCGTGAATGACAAGGCACAGGTGCATTCTCTTGTGGTTAAGAGTGTTTAAATCAGGTATTGCGAACTGATTGATTCGTTATCATGCACGCGGCGAATGGTGTCGGCAAACAAAGGCGAGATGCTCAGCATGGTGGCTTTGGGACACTTCGCTGTGTCAAATGGAATAGAGTTGGAGAAAATGACTTCCTCGATCGCGCTCTTCATGAGGCGCTCGGGCGCTGGGCCGCTCATGATTGCGTGTGAGGCTAACGCGCGCACCGTGCGAGCCCCTGACTCTTTCATGAGGTCAGCCGCTTTGCAAATGGTGCCCGCGGTGTCAATCATATCGTCAACGAGAATCACGTCCTTGTCTTTCACATCGCCAATGATCGTCATTTGGGCCACGACATTGGCTTTGGCGCGCTGCTTGTGGCAGAGGACCAGCGGACAGTTAAAATACTTAGCGTAGTTGTTGGCGCGCTTTGCGCCGCCCACGTCAGGCGAGGCGATGACCATGTTTTTCAGCTTCAGTGATGACAGGTAGGGGATAAACACCGATGAGGCATAGAGGTGGTCAACAGGGACATTGAAGAAACCTTGGATTTGGTCGGCATGGAGATCCATCGTGATCAGGCGGTCGATGCCAGCTGTGCTCAGCAGGTCGGCAACTAATTTTGCGCCGATCGACACGCGTGGCTTGTCCTTGCGGTCTTGGCGTGCCCAGCCAAAATAGGGGATAACGGCTGCAATCGACTTGGCCGATGCGCGTTTTGCGGCATCAATCATGAGTAGAAGCTCCATAAGGTTGTCGCTGTTGGGGAAGGTGGATTGAACGATGTAGCACTCTGTGCCACGAATTGACTCTTCAAAACACACTTCAAATTCTCCATCAGAGAAATACTGGATGTTCATTTTTCCTTGCTCAATGCCGAGATACTTGCACATTTCGGTTGCTAAGTAGTTGGATTTTGTGCCGGAAAAAACTTTAACGGATAGGTTAGAATGATTCATAATTGTTTATGGCATTAAAATGATTGCAAATTTAATATTTTCTTGTGACCCCAGCCAATATATTTTAAATTATTTTTTTTATTTTTCAACTTTTTGCTCATTGAGATACTCAATGCTGAGGATCACAGCATCATGAGCCTTGATGTCGATGCGCAATTTTCTTGACGGGGATAAATAGGCCGTGTGGGCTTCGCCGTCAAGCAGGTTCAGCAAGCGGCAGGGACCGCTTTTCAACCCGAGGAAATCAAAAGCGTGTTGCGGGAGATGAATGTCGATGGTGCAAGGCTTCCCGTCGAAGTTGGCGACGATAAGCAGCGCCTGGTCGCCGCATGCTCTAAGGTAGATGTAGTGCTTTTGTGGATCAACGTTGCTACCGTTCACATACATGAGGTCAAACATCTTTCCCCGGGCAATCGCTGGCTCGTGATTGCAAAGTCGAAGCACTTGGCGGTATTGCTTTCTCAAAGTCTTTTCCTCGGCGGTCAGCCTTTGCAGGTTGCACTTCCCCCCATTGTACCAGCGCCTGATGGTGGGCACGCTGCAATAGTCAAATATCGAGGTTCGCCCGTCGTCTCCGCTGAAACCCATAGCGCCTTCGGCTTTCTCGCCTAACTCTTGGCCAGCATAAATCATGAAAGGGCCTGTTGACAAAGTTGCCGAGACGACCAGCGCTGGAAACACGCTTGCGGCATTCCCCGCCTTTACTCGGCTGGCAATGCGAGGCTCATCGTGGTTTTCCAAGAAGTTCAGCATGTGCTCTCTGATGCCGTCCACGGCTTTCCAGCAGTTTGTGATGTCGGCAGCAGCCTGCTTGCCAACCAGGATGTTGCACAGCGTGTCATAAAGTGTGACTTTGTCATACAGGTAGTCAAAACCGCCATCATAGATGTAACTCCAGTATAGCCCCGTGTCATAGATTTCGGCAATAAACTGGAGGCCGGGGTACGCCGTCTTCACTTCGGCAATGGCCCAGTGCCAAAACGCTACGGGCACCATGTGAGCCATGTCGCAACGGAAACCGTCAATGCCTTTACTGGCCCAGAACAGGAGAATATTGAGCATCTTTTTCCACGTGTCGGGAATGGGGTGGAAATGCTTGCTTCCATTCCAAGGGTCGATGCCGTAGTTCAACTTCACGGTTTCATACCAGTCGCTCGCGCTCGGAGAAGCATGAAAGCCGTCATTGCCAGTGGCTTTGGCTGGAAATTCCCGGTAGCCGCCAAGGTCGATGCCTTGTGGAGCAAAAGGCTGGCCTGTGATGTAATAGAAGTTGTTGTTGGGTTCGAAGAACATGCCGGTTTGGTCTCCATCTCCCAAGTCGCTCACTCCATGAGGCTTGGCGTCTGACTGGTACTCGCGTGCCACATGATTGGGGACGAAATCGATGATGACTTTCATGCCCGCCTCGTGGGTGCGCTTTACGAGTGCCTCAAACTCCTCCATGCGCTGACCGACGTGCTCGGCCAAGTCGGGGTCAACATCGTAGTAGTCCCTGATGGCGTAAGGTGAGCCTGCGTTGCCTTTCACGATGGTTGGGCTCGACGGCTTGATTCCCGCATGCGCGGTCTTGCTCGCATGCTCAATCACGCCGGTGTACCACACGTGGGTAATGCCCAAATCCTTGATGCCTTTCAGCACCGTTTCGTTGATTTCATTGAATTTGCCCACTCCGTTTTGCTCCATTGTGCCGTTGGGCACGTTCTTGTCGCGCGAATTGGTCATCCAGCGTGGGAACAGCTGGTAGATGATGGGCTTAGTGATTTTTTCTTTCATCTCGCAATCGAATCAAATCTGGATTGTTAATCAATGCCCTCATAGCAGCGAAATAGCCTTCTTTGGCATTCTCCTTCATCCTGTCGACGCCAAACGTGCTGCTGTTTTTCATCGATTCCACGTCAATCACTGCGTCGCACAAGTTGAGGTCGGGCTGGCTATTGTGGGTTGTCATGAGCCTATAGGAGCGATAGGCAATATCGGCGATTGTCGACTTGAAAGGCGACGTGTTGAGAGGACTCACGTTGACGCCAATCAAGAAGTCGCAACGCGCTCTGATGGCAAAAGATGGCATGTTGTGCAAGATTCCGCCATCAATATAGCTTGTGCCAGCTATTCTTGCCGGCTTAAAAATCACAGGGATGCTACACGAGGCAATGATGCACTCTGCCAGAGGACCATGGGTAAATAGCTCCTCGCAATAGGTGTCGAGATTGGTCGCTGTGATCACTGTGGGTATCTTGAGATCCTCAATCTTGTCAACAGGGAGATTTTGCTTGAGGAAATGCTTGAATTTGTTGAGTTTAAAAATGCCGCCGTTTGGGATAGCCCAGTCGGCCAATGCCCCCATCTTTATCTTTCCGAACATGCCCAGCACATCATCGGGCGCAACACCTGCTGCGTAGAAAGCGCCTATGACACTTCCAGCGCTCACACCAGCGATAATGTCGGGACACAAGCCAAAGTCATCTAATGCTTTCATGACTCCCACGTGGGCAAAGCCTTTTGCGCCACCACCGCTAAGCGCGATTCCTAATTGGTATTCCTTTGTGCTTGGCATATCTCAGATTTTCTACAAAATTACTATTTTCAAATTATATTCTTGCTATCGTATGTGGTAAAAAACGAGTGAACTTAGGTCACTAAGTTCACTCGCTTTTAGATAGGGCGCAAATTGAGACAGGAAGATGACTCTTGAACTGTGCTCAACATGAAATGCGCTGCCTTTATCCTAGGAAGCCCAAGAGCACGCCAGCTGCAATGGCCGAGCCCACGACACCCGCCACGTTGGGGCCCATGGCGTGCATGAGCAAGTAGTTGCGGGGGTCATATCTCAGACCGACATCGTTGGAAATGCGCGCTGCCATGGGTACTGCCGACACGCCAGCGTTGCCAATAAGCGGGTTGATCTTGTTGTCCTTCGAGAGGAACAGGTTCATCAACTTCACAAAGCACACGCCCGAGAATGTGGCAATAATAAAGGCCATCGCACCCAAGAAGAAGATTTTCACCGTGCTCATGGTCAAGAACTGTGAGGCTTGGGTGGAGCAGCCCACAGTGAGGCCCAAGATGATGGTCACTATATCGGTCATCGCATTGCTGGCTGTCTTGGCCAAGCGATTGGTGACACCCGACTCACGCAACAGGTTGCCAAAGAACAGCATGCCCAGCAGGGGAAGACCCGACGGAACAAAGAAGCACGTGAGCAGCAGGCCAACGATTGGGAAAAGAATCTTTTCGTCTTTGGTCACTTTGCGAGGCGCTTTCATCTTAATCACACGCTCGTGTTTTGTCGTGCACAGGCGCATAATTGGAGGCTGGATCACTGGCACAAGCGCCATGTAGGAGTAGGCACACACTGCAATCGCGCCCAGCAAGTTAGGAGCAAGTTTCCCGCTCAGGAAGATTGCCGTCGGGCCATCGGCACCGCCAATGATGGCAATAGCACCTGCCTGATCGGGCATGAACCCAATGGCAAGAGCAACCATGTAAGCGCCGAAAATGCCAAACTGGGCGGCTGCACCCACAAGCATCAGCTTTGGATTTGCAATGAGTGAACCGAAATCGGTCATCGCGCCAATTCCAAGGAAAATGAGTGGAGGATACCACCCCTTCACTACACCTTGATACAAAATGTTGAGGACTGACCCCTCTTCGTAAACACCAATCTCGTTGCCGGGTTGGAATGGAATGTTACCAACAAGGATACCAAAGCCAATGGGAACAAGCAGCATGGGCTCGAAATCATGCTTAATGGCCAGGTAGATGAACAGCATGCCAAAGCATAGCATGATCAGGTTGGTGTACTCGCAGTTGGCAAAACCCGTGAAGTTCCAGAACTGGAGTAAGTTTTCGGTGATACTGAATTCTGCTAACATACTTCTTAGGCAATTACCATGATAGTGTCACCTTCGAGAACAGAGTCCTCCTTGTTGACGTTGATACTCTTCACTGTACCGTCCTTGCCCGCGTGGATTTCGTTGCCCATTTTCATGGCTTCGAGAATGCAAACCACATCATCGGCCTTGACGGCTTGGCCCTCTTTGACATATAATTCCTTGATGGTGCCTGGCAGTGGGGAATCGATCACGAAGTCACCTGCTGCTGCGGCTTTTTGAGGCTTGTGAGCCGGTGCTGCGGCAGGCGCGGCCGATGCCTCGACTGGAGCCACCCTCTTCACCACGTGAGAAATCTTTGGCAGGTCTTCCAGCTCCACATCGTAGCTCTTGCCGTTAACCTCGACTTTAGCGACATTGTTCTCGTCGATGTCACCAACGGCAACTTGGTACTCATTGCCATTGATTTTGTACTTATATTCTTTCATTTGATGTTAATCTTGTTGTTAGGGATTAAAATTAAATTGTTATGGTCTGCGTTCGGGCAAGACGCGCATCATGGCGGCCTTTGATGACCAAGCGGTATCGGTGTTGCGCTTGAAAGTCAACACGCCGCTTTCCTCGTCGTGGGCGTTGAAGTGCTGATACAAGGCCATGCAAATGGCTGCAATCTCCTCCTCGGCAGCCCCGCCAGCAGGCTTTTGAGCCTCCTTGACCGGTAATGGAGTAGAGGCGCTCTCTTCTTCATCTTTTTTCTTGTTAACCGACCTGTCGCTGACAACGCCAAAGAGCTTGAAGAGCAGGAACAGCAAACAAAGAGCCGAAAATACAATGCCCATGGCGCACAGCGTGATCACAATACCGCTTGAGTCGCCCTTGTGGAACTTCTCGATATTCTCATTGGCCTCGCGCGTGTTGAAATTGCCTCGGGTGATGGCTTTCTCAAGACTGCTGCCATCGCGCATCTCGTAGTTCGAGGGGTCTATCACGCCCTCGATAGGCAAGCGGCCTTCGCTTTTCAGAGCCCAGGATTGACCGGTTGGAAGATTGGCGGGCACGATGACTTCATCGACCAGTTCTCCATCCACATCATAGAGAGCAATATAGTTGTCTTGACCGGGAGTCAGCTTGAACGGCAAGTGGAAAGTGCCCAGGGCGCGGTCGCCGTCGGCATCAAACACCACTTGCATGTGTGGGCCAACTTTGGTGTTTCTTTCATCGCCACGAGGAATCATGTAAACGCTGGTCTCTTCAGGTCGAGCGCTCAAGTAGCGCAAAACTGCATCCTTGTCTTCGATTTTATCGACCTTGGCAGCTTCTTTTTTATTGACCTCGGTGAACAGCTCGTTGCTTCTCTTAGTGGTGATGAACATCTTTTCAATGGCATAGGTGCCGTAGCTTGAGTTGTACAACTCAATCCAGGCATTGCCGCCTCGTGTGCTATCCTGCACCATGACTTCGGTGATGCGCAGGTTCTTGTGTCCCTGTGCCATAGCACCGATGCTCATGATTGCAGCAAGCAGCAAGAATAAAATGTTACGTTTATTCATCTCGTTGATTTTCAATGTTAGAGAGGAATATTGCCATGCTTTTTAGCAGGGTTGGTTAACTTCTTGGTGCGGGTTTGCTCCAGGGCGCGGATGACGCGGAAACGAGTGTTGCGCGGCTCAATCACGTCGTCGATGTAGCCATATTTCGCAGCATTGTAGGGCGTGCAGAACAAGTCGTTGTACTCTGCCTCTTTCTCGGCGATAAACTTCTTGTAGTCATCCATGATTTGCTTAGCCTTGGCCTCGTCGCCAGCCTCCTTGGCGGCAGCGGCATCGGTCTTGGCAGTCTTGGCGGCCTTGGCGTAGAGAATGCCGGCAGCGCCAGCGGCGCCCATCACAGCAATCTCGCTTGAGGGCCATGCGTAGTTCACATCGCCACGCAGCTGCTTGCAGCTCATCACGATGTGGCTGCCGCCGTAGCTCTTGCGCAGGGTGACGGTTATCTTGGGCACGGTGGCCTCGCCATAGGCGTAGAGCAACTTGGCGCCATTCATAATCACGGCATTATATTCTTGCCCTGTGCCAGGCAGGAAGCCAGGCACGTCAACCAACGTGACGATAGGGATGTTGAAAGCGTCGCAGAAGCGAACGAAGCGACCGCCCTTGCGGCTGGCGTTCACGTCAAGCACACCAGCCATTTGCTTGGGCTGGTTGGCCACGATACCCACGCTCTGGCCGTTGAAGCGGGCAAAGCCAACGATGATGTTCTTGGCCCAGTCTTTGTGAACCTCAAGAAACTCGCCATGGTCAACAATGGCGCTGATCACCTCATACATGTCGTAGGGGTCGTTCGCGCTCTCTGGAACAATCGTGTTTAGCAGGTCGTCGGTGCGGTCGATGGGGTCAGTGCACTCCATGCGAGGAGCCTCTTCCATGTTGTTGCTGGGCATGTAGCTAAGCAACTGCTTGATGATGGCCAGTGCCTCTTCCTCGGTTTGAGCGGCAAAGTGAGCCACGCCCGATTTTGAGGCGTGAACTTTGGCGCCACCCAGTTGCTCTTGGGTCACATCCTCGCCAGTTACCGTCTTCACCACCTTTGGGCCAGTCAGGAACATGAAACTGATACCTTGGGCCATGATAATGAAATCGGTCAGTGCTGGAGAATATACGGCACCGCCGGCGCAAGGCCCTAAGATCGCTGAAATCTGGGGAATGACGCCGCTTGCGTTGATGTTGCGTTGGAAAATCTCGGCATAGCCGCCCAAGGCATTGATGCCCTCCTGGATGCGGGCACCGCCAGAGTCGTTCAAGCCCACCACGGGAGCGCCATTCTTCATGGCCAAGTCCATGATTTTACAAATCTTGAGCGCCATGGTTTCACTCAGCGAGCCGCCAAACACGGTTGCGTCTTGTGCGAAAACATAGACCAGGCGGCCATCGATGGTGCCACAGCCCGTCACGACACCGTCACCGTCAAACGACTTTTTCTCCATGCCAAAGTTGGAGCAACGATGCTGGACAAACATGTCCATCTCTTCAAAACTGCCTTGGTCAAGAAGCATCTCAATTCTTTCACGGGCAGTGAATTTCCCCTTTTGATGATGCTTGGCAATAGCCTTCTCGCCACCACCCAAGCGTGCCGCAGCGCGCTTTTCTATCAGCTGTTGGATTTTTTCGAGTTGTTTGCTCATCACACTATGTTTATTTGTTAGGATTTTCACAAAGTTCGATTAAAGCGCCACAAGTGCTCTTGGGGTGCAGGAAAGCGATGTTCATGCCGTCGGCGCCTTTGCGGGGAGCCTTGTCAATCACGCGCATGCCGTTTTCCTGAACTTGGCTGAGCCCCTCGGCCAGCCCGTCTTCAACGGCAAAAGCCATGTGCTGGATGCCACCACGCCCACCGTTCTTCTCGATGAATTTCGCAATAGCACTCTCGGGAGCTGTAGCCTCAAGAAGTTCAATCTTCGTCTCGCCAACTTTCAAGAAAGCGGTCTTGACGTGCTGGTCTTCGACTTCTTCTACTTTGTAGCATTTAGTGTTCAACAATTTCTCGTAAGCAGGGATTGCTTCTTCGAGCGAAAGGACTGCGATACCAACGTGTTCGATGTGTGAAATCTGCATAACTAAGTTTTTTAAAAAGTTGTTATTTAGTGAATTAATAGTAATTTCGTTCTTAAAGCCATGAGGCAATGATCCTCATGAGAACTTTGATGCACAAAATTACAAATTATTATTCACATAGCGGGAACTTTTTCAACGAAATTGCCTTTAACTACTTTTAATATTCGTGAAAATCCTTAAATTCTACGCTCTTTTGGTGTGGCACATGAGTCTTGAAGGTTATCTTTGTGTTCTGTTTCGTCAAAAGCAAGTGAGTGATGAGAAATGTGGAACACTGGGGCGTGGTTGTTGATGCCCAGGATTATAGAGTGAGATTTCAAGATGTAGAGCGCTTCTTGCCGGAGTGCAAGCAGTGCAGATACTATGGGAAATTGTGGTCATGCCCGCCATTTGCGCATGACGTGCAGGCCGAGCTGGATCGGTTCAAATCGGTCTTTCTGCTCGCCACCAGAATCTGCTACGACGAGGTCGACCGCAAGGTATGGGATAGCAGTGAGCGTGCGATGGAGGACGTGATGCGCCCGATTTTCGACAGCAGTTGGGCATTGCTCACCCGCTTTTACAGGAATCTCGAAGAGCAGCATCCCGGAAGCCGTGCATTCACGTTGCGTTGCCGCTATTGCGAGCACTGCTCGCGCCCCGATGGGATGCCTTGCAGGCATCCCCGGCTGATGCGGTGCTCGTTAGAGTCGTGGGGATTTGACCTCGGGAGAACCACAAGCGAGCTCCTGGGCATTGACTTGGAGTGGAGCGCCAAGGGAAAACTGCCCGACTCGCTCACGCTGGTCACGGCCTTGTTTTCGCCATCAGAATTGCCCCAGGCCGACGAACTCATTGCCCCGCTTAGGCAAGGCAATGGTCAAGCGCAAAAGTGAAATGATTGAAATGCGTTTTCAGGGCGTGGCGCAAATGTGGAGAGATAGTTTTGAGCCTCTCTATTTGAGCGTGAGTTCAACAATGGTGTCAATGCCCGTGGGTGGAGCAGGCAGCTCAAGCACGATGCCGCCATCGACATTGACCGTGCCGATTGCCTTTTGACTGGAGAACATGCGGGCTTTCACCACTTTCTTGCCTTCAAGAGGAACGAAAAGCGACTTGTCGGCTAACTCGAAAATATGGACATACAGCTTGTTGCCCTTTTGGGTGGATACCCCCCAGTCGTGTGGCGCGATGCAGCCGCCACGGGTGCCGTAGATGGTCTCGCCGTTGGCTCTCATCCATTCCCCAATTTGCTGGAGCCGTTCAAGGGCCTCGCCAGGCAGCTGCCCGTCAGGCCGGGGGCCGATGTTCAGCAAGAGGTTGGCGTTGCGCCCAGCCGCACCCACCAGTTGCCTGATGAGGTCTTTCGCGCTACGGTAAGCATGGTCGGTGATGTCATATCCCCACCGGCGGTTCATGGTGGCGCAGGTCTCTAACGGAAGATTTCCTATTTTGCTGTTGGCAGAGAGCCCTGCCTTGTTTTCGCCAGGCAAGTCGCGCTCAAACATCTGAATGTCTTCTCCTGGCATGACCGCGTTGTGGTGATTGTTGCCAATCAGGCATGCTGGCTGTAGCTTGTGGATGAGGGCGTATTGCTCGTCCAGCCGCCAGTCAAAGGGTGTCTTGTCCTCCTCATGGTCCCACCACCCGTCGAACCAGATTGCGCCAATTTCCCCATAGTTGGTGAGCAATTCCGTTAATTGCTTGTTCATGAAGTTAAAGTAGCTGTTGTAGTCCTGCTGGCCGGTGGGGCGTCCCACGCCTTGGCCCGTTCTGCCCACAGGGTAGTCAAGGCGTTGCCAGTCGAGATGCGAATAGTAGAAGTTCAACGTGATGCCATGTCTCTGGCATGCCGCCGAGAGTTGCTGGAGCACATCCTGCTTGTAGGGCGTAGCGTCTACGATATTGTAACTTGAGGCATCGGTCTTGAACATCGAGAAGCCGTCGTGATGCCTGCTTGTGATCGTGATGTATCTCGCGCCGGCGTCCTTAATGGCTTTTACCCACTCCTCGGCATTGAACTTTGAGGGATAGAATCCTGCGGCTAAGTGGGTGTACTCCTCGTAGTTGATGTTTTTGTTGTGCATGACCCACTCGCCATCGCCCAGCATCGAGTACAAGCCCCAATGGATGAAAATGCCAAATTTGTTGTCTTGAAATCGGGCTCTGGCTTGCAGGTTGCTCTCGCTGGGCTGATACTGTGCCGGCACGTGAAGCCATGCCAAACAAAAGAGGAGGAAAAGAGTGATTTTTTTCATGTTGGTAGTGTGTTGGTTGTTGTTTAGATACTACAAAAAAAGGTGACCAGGAAGGGCACGCTGAAATCCATGACAAATCCCGTGTAGATAGACACTGGGGCAATCTCGCTGCCGCAAGTCTTGGTGATAATGGGGAGCGTGGTGTCTATTGCCGTTGCGCCACCGCTTGCAATGGGGCTATAGATGCCAAAGAAGCGCACAAGCAGCGGAGCGCATAACAAGGTAATCATTTCTCTAACCACATTGGAAATCAGTGCAATGGTGCCAAGCTCCGCACCTTTGTATTGGCCAATCAAGACACTCGACAGGGAGTAATAGCCAAATCCGCTGCCCACGGCCAACCATTCGGCTGTGGTGTGGTGGCGGAGCACGGCGGCAGCCACCAGGCTTCCTGCAAAAGTGCCTATTGCGGCGGCAACGGGCAAGAAAATCAATCCCTTGTTGAGCTGCCGAAATTTGGTGATGATCTCACGGTCGTTCCCGATGCAGAACCCAACGGTGGCAATGAGTGCGCACAAGATGCCAAAACTTACCGCTGACGCATTGGAGAGCACGGGCAAGAGCTCTACTCGTCCGGCAATGAGCCCGGCAATAAAAAACGCCAGGATGACGAGGCTGCCTTTCATTTCCTGCACCTCCTTTCTATCAGCTTGCCCAATAGCCAGGCGGCGGCCGCACTGCCCAAAGTGGCCAGCGACCCAACGATGAGGGCATCGAGTCCAATAGTGCCTAAAGTGGACATAATGTGATCGTTATGCCCAATTTCATAGCCAAGCATGAACAGCAGTAGCCAAATCAGCACGATGGTCATGGTGCTGATGTGGCTGAAAGGGTGGCGGCGGAGGAGCGCTCCGATGGCAATCCCCATGGCCATGCAAAGTATAATGGTCAGCATGAGCGGTATTTGCCTGCAAAGGTAACAGATTTATTCCAAAAACGCATTTCTGTTGATTGATTTTTTGTAAGTTTGCGTCATGATTCTTATTGCCGATGTGGACAACTGTTTCGTTTCGTGCGAGCGCATTCGCAAACCGGAACTTGAAGGCATGCCAGTGGTCGTGTTGAGTGCTGGCGAAGCCGCCGTGATTGCCCGCAGCAACGAGGCCAAGCGGCTTGGCATCAAGATGGGAGAGCCTTTCTTCAAGATGAAGCGGCGGTATTGCCCCGGCCAGTATGTGGCCATCCCTGCCGACCACCACTATTACAAAGAGATCTCCGACCGGTTGATGGGTTTCTTGAGAACGCAGTGCCCCAACTTGTACCAGTACTCTATCGATGAGGCATTTTGTGACATGAGTGGGGTCACGGTCGACTTAAAGCAGTGGGGCGAGCAACTGCATGGGAAGATTCGCGAGGCGTTAGGGCTGCCCGTGAGCATCGGCATTGCCCCAAGCAAGACGTTGGCCAAGATTGCCAGCCACTTTGCTAAAAAGTATTCGGCCTATCGTCATTGCTGCCTCATCGACACCGACGAGAAACGCTTGAGCGCGCTGCACTTAACGCCCATTGAGGACGTGTGGGGCATTGGCCGGCGATACCGGGCAAGGATGTATCAAGAGGGAATCTGGACGGCCTACGACCTGGCCATGCGAAGCAGGAGTTACTTGCACACCTGCTTCCCGCAACCCATTATCAACACGAGAGACGAATTGAACGGAATCGACTGCATCGTGATGAGGGAGAATGAAGTGTCGAAGAGCGTGAGCAACACGAGGACATTTCCTCAAATGATTTCTACGATCGAGGGGCTTGTTGCCGAGGTGAGCAACTTTGCGGCCGATTGCTCGTCCACGTTGCGGCGTCAGCACACGCTGGCCAAGGGCATGAGTGTGTTTGTCGCCACCAATCACTATCGCGAGGACTTGCCGCAATATGAGAATTCGGCTTCGTGCAAACTTGAAACACCCACCAACCTCTCGACCGAACTTGTGAGGCAGGCCATCAAGCTGCTGAGAAGCATTTACCGAGACGGGTATCGCTACAAGCGGGCAGGGGTGACTATCACCAGTGTCGTCGATGCTAAAACGGTCTTGGCAAGTCTCTTTGAGGTGGATGCCGACAAACGCCAGCGCCAGCACCAGCTCGACGTGCTCATGGACGAGCTTAACCAGAAGACTGGCAAGGGAACGGTGAAACTTGGCGTGCAATTGCGGGATGGAAACGCAGCCAAGGGGAAGGACTCCACTGCCGGCAATCAGCGCAAAAAATGAATCAAGGTCATCAACGGGCAGGTTGCTTCACCTTTTCCAAGTGATTTTTGACGATTTTTCTGGAAAAAAAGCAGAAAATTTTGGAGAATTAAAAAAAAGTACTACCTTTGCACTCGCAAAACGGTGGTATCGGCTAACGGTTAGGCCACAAGATTCTCAATCTTGCAATCTGGGTTCGATTCCCAGTACCACTACCAGCCCCCATGAAACGGTTAGTAGTCTTTTGACTATTAGCCGTTTCTCTATTTCTATCCCCTTGCAGCCACATTCTGCTCGGCAGCATCGCTCCAGTGGGCAATCGCTTTCTTCACCGCCGTTTTTGCAATGTTGAAATTATTGACTACCTTTGTGGGGCATTAAGCCCGCTAAGTGCGGGGTTATCCTTTTATTATTCAGATACTATCATTTATCGTGATATGGACGAAGCGTTAAAGAAGAAGTTAAGCAAAGACCCTAACGGGTTGATGACCTATGAGTATATCGCCAATAACATTGACAGCATAGGTGATCAGATGCCAGAATTTGTCGACAATATGATACTGGTTGACCACAGTGGTCAGTTTGTAGTGTCTACCGCAAGGTATCTACATGCCATCGACGCGAAAAAATACGCCTCAAGCATTGACAAACTGGTGAAATCGGCTATAGAGAAAGACCGTGAGCATGTGTATCTCGCCGACCTTATTGCCAGCCTTTGGGGTGCCGACTACAAGGAGCGTGCCGCAGAGTTAAGCGCAGGCGATGACAACTTTCGCCGCATTTTCAAGCGCCTGTATCCCGTAGGCATATAAAAAGGCGCTGTTGGGAGATGGTTAGGCTCTCGCGCAAAGTCTTTTCCCATGCTAAACATTTATTGAGATATTATGAAATTAACTCGTTTATTCACCTTGTCCATGCTCATGACGTGCTTTTTCTTGAATTTGCATGCGCAGGACACTCTTTCGTCAGCACAATTGGAAAATACGGCAAAAGTCTCTATTGAGACCTCGATGGGCAAGATCGTGGTGGCCCTTTACAACGAGACTCCACTTCATCGTGACAATTTCATCAAACTGGTAAAGGATGGCTACTACGATGGTCTCCTTTTCCACCGGGTGATTAAGGATTTCATGGTTCAAGCGGGTGATCCCGATTCTAAAAACGCCGCTCCTGGCGCGCGCCTTGGCAATGGCGACCCCGGCTACACCATCCCTGCCGAAATCGTGTTCCCAAAATACTATCACAAGCGCGGCGCTCTTGCGGCGGCTCGCACGAGTGACCAGGTGAACCCTTTCCGCCGCAGCAGTGGCTCTCAGTTCTATATCGTAACGGGCAAGGTAGTCACCTCGCAATCGTTAGGCATGACAGAAATGGGGCTTGCCAACCAGATGAAGGAAAACATCTATGCCTCGCTCCTCCAGGAGAAGATGGATAGCGTCAAGCAGTTGCAAGCAGCGGGAAACGCCACTGCCTTGCAAGAGTTACAGCAAGAACTGGTGCCAATGGCCGAGACCGAGTTTGCGGCAGGTCCAAAGGCACGCTACACGCCCGAAGCCAAGAAACTTTACACGACAATAGGCGGCACGCCGCATCTCGATGCCCAATACACGGTGTTTGGCGAGGTGCTGCAAGGAATGGATGTCGTTGACAAAATCCAGCAGGTGGCTGTCGATGGGAATGACCGTCCAGCCCAGGATGTACGCATTATTAAAGCTACTGTCGTAGAGTAAGATAGAGATTAAATGCTCGACTTGCGCTTTATCTGTCTTTCTGTCTTTCAAGTAGATGATTTCGGTAAACAGCTACACGCTACCCAATGGGTTAAGGCTACTTCATCATGATGATCACGCGACAGTCATGGTCGCTGTCAACTTGCTCTATCACGTGGGGTCAAAAAATGAGCACCCTCATCGCACGGGGCTTGCTCACTTGATGGAGCACTTGATGTTCACAGGCTCAAAGTATGCCCCCAACTATGATGCCCCGTTGCAAGCGGCTGGGGGAGAAAGCAACGCCTGGACAAGCGTTGACATCACCAACTACTACGAGACGTTGCCTGCTCACAATATCGAAACGGCATTTTGGCTGGAGTCTGGGCGGTTGATGGACCTCAATTTGAGCGAAGAAAGCATCGACACGCAAAAGCGTGTAGTGATGGAGGAATTCAAGCAACGGTGCCTCAATCAGCCCTACGGCGACCTTGGGCACGTGGTGAATGCACTTGCCTATCAGGTTCATCCCTATCGGTGGCCAACAATTGGCCTGAAGCTGGAGCACATTCAAGAAGCGTCGTATGACGAAATCGTGGCGTTCTTTCACGCTTATTACGCGGTGAATAATGCCATCCTTTGCGTTTCGGGACACATTGACTTCGACAGGGTGGTGGAACTTGCCGAAAAGTGGTTTGGTGACATGATGCCACATCAGCAGCCACCTCGACAAATTCCTGCCGAGCCAGAGCAAACAGAGCCTCGCCTGAAGCGTGTCTGCCGCACTGGAGTGCCTCAAGACATGATTTACCTGCTATTTCCCATGTGTGGACGTGGCGGTGCCGATTACCAGGCGTGCGACAACGTGAGCGACATCTTGTCAAATGGCACGTCATCCCGTTTTTATCGCCATGTGCTTGTGCCCTCGGGCCTGTTCACCGAACTCGACGCGTCGGTAAGGGGCAACGAGGACAGCGGGTTGTTTATCATCCGTGGCCGATTGACGAAAAATGCTGATTTCGAACGCGCAAAGACAGCGATTGAGGCCGAAATCCAACGGCTTTTTGATGTCCCCCCCACCCAACACGAGATTGAGAAGTGCGTGAACAAATACGAGTCAAACTTGCTGTTCGAGAATATTGGCTACGCTGAAAAGGCCGTCAAACTCTGCCGCTATGAATTACTGGGCATGGCTCATCCCGAGACGGGACTGAGTGCCCACTCCATCAACACCGAAATCGAGCGATACCGCGCATTGACACCCGAAAAAGTCTTGGAGGTGGCTCGCCGGCTATTTAGCCCACAGAGGTGCAGCGTGCTGTACTATGGCCCCAATGCTTAATGTGCGAGCAGTATAAAAACAACAAATTACCCCAGTCAAAAAACGGCTGGGGTAAATCATTGTGTGTGTGCTGGGTTTAGAGCAACGAGACCGAGCGCTTGAGGAATTGATTGAGCGCTTCGCCTTTCAACAAGCCATTGCCTAAGAGTGCGATGTCGATGAGCTGTTTCACATCGTCTTGTTGCTCGGCATAGCGAGTGACGATGGCGTCACGCTTGTCACTGATTTCCTTGGCTTTCTTTTCGGCTTCCTCGAGTTCGGGCTTTTTATCCTCGGGTATTCCCTTGTTATCCTTGTCAAGATCGCGGATAACCTTGATTTTTGCTGACTCGGCTTGAAGCTCGTCACCGATGGGCTTCAACTCTGCCTCAAGGGCAGCCGTGGCTGCGTCAAGGACTTTTTTGATCACGGGGTGATTGGTGTTCAGCGCCAAGTTGAAAGCGTCGGGCATTTCGCCATAGAAACTCATTCCCGGCTGGAATTTAGCCATTTCTTTCATGCGGCGCATGTATTCGCTTTGCGTGATAACGATGGGCTGCTCGTCGGGCGACAGGGCAGCGTATGTCACATAGAACTCGGCCTTGTCGATGCTGGGAATCTGTGACTTGAAGAGGGTAGAGGCCATGCTCTTTTGCTCCTCGGTGAGCTCGGGCTGCTTGTGGTCGTCTTTTTTGATGAGGTTGTCGAGCACGTCGGCATCCACGCGAACAAAACGTGATTTCTCGTTCTTTTGCTCCAGCATGCCCACAAATGGGATGTCGAGTTGGCCGTCCATGAGCAGCACGTCGTAACCCTTGTCGGCAGCGGCTTTGATGTAGGTGTACTGCGCTTCCTGGTCGGTAGCGTAAAGATAGATGAGGTTGCCGTCTTTGTCGGTTTGGTTGGCCCCAATCAGGGTCTTGTAGTCATCGAGTTTGAAAAATTTCTTGTCGGTGTTTTCCACCAGCGCAAACTTCATGGCTTGCTCGCAGAACTTCTCATCGCTGAGCATGCCATACTCGATGAAAATTTTGATGTCGTTCCATTTCTCCTCGAAACTCTTAGCGTCTTTCTTGGAGATTTCTTCGAGGCGGGCGGCCACTTTCTTGGTGATATAAGTTGAAATCTTTTTCACGTTGCGGTCGGCCTGCAAGTAGCTGCGCGACACGTTCAGCGGGATGTCGGGCGAGTCGATAACGCCTTGCAGCAGCATCATGAACTCGGGGACAACGCCTTCCACACTGTCGGTCACAAACACCTGGTTGCAATACAGCTGGATGCGGTCTTTGCGAATGTCGAGATTGTTTTTAATCTTGGGGAAGTAGAGAATGCCCGTGAGATTAAACGGGTAGTCGACATTGAGGTGAATCCAGAATAAGGGATCTTCCTGGCCTGGCTGGATGGCATGGTAGAACTTGAGGTAGTCCTCGTCTTTCAGGTCGGTGGGCTTGCGGGTCCACAGCGGCTCGATGTCGTTGATGATTTTGTCTTTGCCGGTATCAACATATTTTCCATCTTTCCATTCTTGCTCTTTCCCGAAGACCACAGGAATTGGCATGAAGCGGCAATACTTGCGGAGCAGGCCGGAGATGCGGCTTTGCTCAAGATATTCCTTGTCGTCGTCGGTGATGTGCAGGATGATGTCGGTGCCACGTGTGGCTTTGTCGTCGTCGGTCATGTCGTACTCGGGCGAGCCGTCGCATGACCAGCGAACGGCCTTTGCGCCATCTTGCCAGGACAGGGTGCGGATTTCGACTTTCTCCGATACCATAAAGGCACTGTAAAAGCCCAGGCCGAAGTGCCCGATGATGGCGTTAGCGTTGTCTTTGTACTTGCTGAGGAACTCCTCGGCTCCCGAGAAAGCGATTTGGTTAATGTACTTGTCAATCTCCTCGGCAGTCATCCCAATGCCGTTATCGCTCACCGTGAGCGTTTTCGCATCCTTGTCGAGGGTGACGGTGACCTTGAGGTCATCGGTCTTTCCACTGAACTCGTTGTTGTTGGCGAGCGTTTTTAGTTTTTGGGTTGCGTCGACTGCGTTGGAAATAAGCTCACGAAGGAAAATCTCGTGATCGCTGTAGAGAAATTGTTTAATAACGGGGAAAATGTTGTTGGTCGTTACCCCAATTGATCCTTTAGCCATAGTTTGATGATGTATTTTTGTTTTCCTAGGGAATGGTTGCTGCAAAATAAATGCCACGGTTGCTGTGGTGACAAAATTGCGCCATCGTGTGTACAATTTGGCAGAAACCTTTTAGGTTTAAGCAGGGCATAACAAATTAAAACGGTAAAAAGATGTTGCAATTCATAATTTAATGTGTAAATTTGCACCGCTCAATTGATATTTAACCTATATAATTAAACATAAAATGACAGAAACAATTCAAAAAACGATGAGAGACTCTGCCGCTATGCGCTGGCTTGCTCTCTTGCTCTTGGCAGGAGCCATGTTTTGCAGTTACATTTTCATGGATATCCTGTCGCCCATCAAAGACCTCATGGAGTCAGAAAGAGGTTGGGATTCAACGGCATTTGGTACCATGGAAGGCGCAGAGACATTCCTCAATGTATTCGTCTTCTTTTTAATCTTTGCAGGCATCATTCTCGACAAGATGGGCGTGCGCTTCACCGCCATTCTGTCGGGTTTCGTGATGCTTGTGGGAGCCGTCATCAAGTGGTATGCGGTGACCGATGCGTTTGCCGCCACCGATCTCAAAGTATGGTTTGACAATCATTTAAATTACATTCCCGGATTTGACGAGTTGGGGATTTCTCCATTTTATAAAGGGATGCCCGCCTCGGCCAAGTTTGCCGCCATTGGTTTCATGATTTTTGGCTGCGGTGTCGAGATGGCCGGTATCACGGTCTCGCGCGGTATCGTCAAGTGGTTCAAGGGCAAGGAAATGGCACTGGCCATGGGCAGCGAGATGGCGCTTGCGCGTCTTGGTGTTGCCACCTGCATGATTTTCTCGCCCATGTTTGCCAAATTGGGTGGGCAAGTCAATGTGTCGCGTTCGGTCGCTTTCGGTGTGGTGCTGCTCATGATTGCGCTCATCATGTTTGTTGTCTATGCCTTTATGGACAAGAAACTTGACTCTCAGACTGGCGAGGCCGAGGAAAAAGACGACCCGTTCAAGATCTCGGATCTTGGGAAAATCCTATCCAGCCTGGGCTTTTGGATTGTTGCGCTCTTGTGCGTGCTTTACTATTCTGCCATCTTCCCATTCCAGAAGTATGCGGTGAATATGCTTCAGTGCAACCTCACTTTCTCGGAGCTTGACCCCAATTCGTTTTGGGCCTCCTCAACTGTGACGATTGTCCAATACCTCATCATGCTTGTCGTGGCAGCCGCTGCATTTGCAAGCAACTTCTCCAAGACTAAAACCTTGAAGCATGGCATGAACATTCTCGCCGTTGTCGCGTTAGTCGTGTTCTGCTACATGGGCTACATGCGCCAGAGTGCCGAGACCGTGTTTGCCGTCTTCCCGTTGCTTGCAGTAGGCATCACTCCAATTCTTGGCAACTATGTGGACCACAAGGGTAAGGCGGCTACGATGCTCGTGCTGGGCTCGCTGCTGCTCATCGCTTGCCACTTGACCTTTGCTTTCGTGTTACCCATGTTTAAGGGTAGCGCTGTTGGCGGCATCATTGTTGCCTATCTCACCATCCTGGTGCTGGGCGCCAGCTTCTCGCTTGTCCCAGCGGCCTTGTGGCCCAGTGTTCCCAAATTGGTAGACGAGAAGATTATCGGTAGCGCTTATGCGCTCATCTTCTGGATTCAGAACATCGGCTTGTGGCTGTTCCCCTTGCTCATTGGCAAGGTACTTGACGCAACGAACACCAGTTTGGTCAAGAAAGTGGCCAGTGGCGAGATTTCTTCTCAGGAGGCTTCGGTTTCCTACGACTACACTTGGGCGCTAGTCATGCTTGCCTGTCTTGGTATTGCTGCCTTCCTGTTAGGCTTATTCCTCAAAGTGGTCGACAAGCAGAAGCACATCGGTCTTGAGGAGCCCAATATTAAGCCCGAGGCCGCTAAATAAGCTTAATTTTCTTTATTACATTATTCATCACATGGGAGCATCTTCTAAAGTGCTCCCATGTTTTAAGACCAAGTATGATAAAGGCAGAATCAAAATGGGCGCGCTGGGCGGTGCTCTTTATCGTCTCTTTTGTGATGATGATGGGCTATGTGGTGGCCAAGGAAATGTCGCCGCTTCAGCACTACCTGGAAATGCCCGTGAGCGAGGGCGGCATGGGCTGGAACAGCGAGGAGTTTGGGCTGTTTATTGGCTCTCGCGGGTTCTTCAACGTGTTTTTGCTCATGCTATTCGTGAGTGGCATTGTGCTCGACAAGTTTGGCGTGAGAATAGCAGGTGTCCTGTCATGCGTGCTCATGCTCATCGGTACTGGAATTGATTATTTTGCCGTTGCCTTTGTATCACCCGAAGCCACGACAGCAGTCACTTTTCCGCCACTGGGACTGGACCAAACGGTCATCAAGCATCAGGTGCTTTGGGCCGCTTTTGGATTTGCGACTTTTGGCATCGGTTATGAGCTGTGCGGCATCACCGTGTCAAAGGTGGTGGTGAAATGGTTCTCGGGCAAGGAAATGGCGCTCGCCATGGGCATCCAGGTTGCGCTTGCTCGCCTTGGCACAGCCTTAGCACTGGGAGGAGGCCCAGTCTTGGCCGAGAGATTCTCATTGTCAGCACCCATCATGGTGGGTTTTGTGGCCGTAGGCGCTGGATTGATTCTCTATCTCTTTTACTGCCTTATGGATGCACGCGTTGACAAGACTACAGAGGTCTTGGCCCAAAGCGGAGATGACCAATTCCATTTCTCCGATTTGAAACTCACCGTTAAGAGCCCGGGGTTTTGGCTCATCACCCTCTTGTGCATGCTCTATTACTCGGCACTCTACCCATTCCTCGACTTCGCCACCAAGCTGATGATTTCAAAATACGGAGTGGAGCCTGAGTTTGCAGGCTGGATCTCTTCGATTCTTCCCTTCACCTCGATTGTGTTAACGCCATTGTTTGGCGCGATGTACGACCATGTGGGCAAGGGCGCTTCAATCATGATTATCGGCACAGTGATGCTCACCGTGGTGCTTGTGGTGTTTGCCCTGCCATTTAGCTCTGCCGTGCTAGCCATTGTGCTCATGTTTATTCTTGGAGTCGCATTCTCGCTGTTACCCAGCGTGCTGTGGCCCGCTGTACCCAAGATTGTGCCTGAGAAGCAGTTGGGCACAGCTTACTCGATTATTTACTATATCCAGAACATCGGTTTGATGCTGGTGCCGATTTGGATAGGCAGCGAGCTTAAGCGCCACACGGCCGATGGCGCGACCGACTATACTACCTCGATGTGGATTTTCTCGGGGATTGGCATTGCAGCCATTGCGGTTTCGGTCATGCTGCTCGTTATCGACAAGAAAAAGCACTACGGCCTTCAGAAAGCCAATATTGTTAGTGATACTGACTGAGGCATTGTTATGTAGGCGTACCTTAAATGGCACAATTGTTTAAGAGACAGGAACGCACTCAGTAGGGCGTGGCACATGGTGTGCGTTCCATCGTTTTTCACCCTAAAAACTGACAAAACAGACAAAAAACGAGTGTTTTTGAAGATTTTGGAGTGAAAACATGAAAATAAGTTTGTAAATTTGTGGATTAAATTAGATTGCTTGCTAAAAATTTTAAAAAATAAGGTTGCGCGTACATTGGCGAAGGTGCTGGCAGTGATTGTGATTGTCACCGCCGTGCTGCCTGTGGTGATGTATATACCTGCCGTGCAAAATGCCGCTAAGAATTTGGCCTGCAAGACCGCCAGTGAGAAAACCGGAATGGACATCAAGTGCGATAGGGTGAGCATTAAGTTCCCGATTGACATTATCATGGAAGGCGTGTCGGTCGTTGACGAGCAAGGTGACACCCTCATGCGTTTTGGCAGCATGACCGCTGGGCTTGAGATGAGGCCGCTGCTGCACGGCAACTTTAAGGTGGCAGATACCGAGTTGGCATTCGGTTACATTTACCTGGCTGACACCTCGTCAACCATTAAAGCCCACATTAGCCACTTGAATATCAAAGGGACTGACTTCGACTCCAAAAGCCATGTCGTCAACGTGCTGAATGGAAATCTTGACGGCGCAAAAATCGAATACACCTCCAAGCCTTATAAAAAGCCAGTCGACAACGGCCAAGAGGAAGATACCGCGGCGTCGGGACCATGGAGAATCAACGTGATGAGGCTTGATGTGAGAAATGTGGACTACACGATGCGCCAAATGCCCAGCATCGACAAAATGACGGCACACGTGGCCCATGCCAAACTCGAAGAGGCCAAAATCAACACGGGCGAGTGTACCGTGAATGCCAAAAGCCTCATCGCGAATGGCGTGGGCGTGATATACCATGCGCCGAGTGCCAGAGATGCCGAAATCTACGAGGCACTGCATCCCGAGCTGCCCGACACGACTTTGTCGAAGCCGTGGGTGGTGAATGCCGATCTAATTGAGGTGGGCAACGTGGACTATGAAATGAGCATGAAGCCCACGATGGATGGCTTGAAAGCGCATGTTGGAAATGCCAAAATGACGAAAGCCGCCGTGAACACGGGCGACATGACGGTGAATGTCGATGCTTTTTCAATTGATGGTGCCGATGTAAAATATACCACACTCACGGCGATGGAGCAAAAAGCCAGTAGCCGGCAACATCCTATTGTCGAAACGAGCCAAAAGAGTGACGACCAGCCTTGGACGGTGAGGGTCAATAGCGCGCGCATCGACCATAGCCATGCGGTCTACAATACCAAGGGACACAACCCCAAGCGTGGGCTTGACCCTGACTATGTGGAGGTGAGCCAATTAAATGTCGCTATCGATCATCTGTATAACCAAGGCAGCGCCTTGAATGTGAGGGTCAAGAACGTTAGCGCTAAGGAAAGGAGCGGTATCAACATCAAGAAAATGAGTGGAAGACTGGCCATGAATGCCTTGAGCATTGACCTTGACCAAGTGCGACTTCAAACCGGCATGAGCGACATCAGGCTGGATGCCCATGTTCCCTTGTCGATGATGGATAAGGGTCACAAGGGATATTTTGGGGTAGGGGCAACCGCCCGAATTGCTTTGGCAGAGGTAGGGCAGGCCATGCCTGACCTCAAGCCCATGTTGAGCGACCTTCCACAGCGCAATCCCATTTTTGTCAAGACCATGATGAATGGAACGGTTAATCATCTAAATATCAAAAACTTTACAGCCACCATCCCCAACTGTGCACACTTGAATGCAAGTGGGACCATCAGCAATCCGATGGAAGTCAAAAAATTGGCAGGTGATGTGAGATTTGATGCCAATATTCAGAATGTGGACTTCGCTAAAAACAAGATACTCAACCCGAGGCAGCGTAAAGAATTGAATATTCCTCCCATGAAAGCCAGCGGCCGTGTCAAATTCACTCCGAGTGACTATGCCGGCCACGTTGATATGCGCTTGAGAAGTGGCGGAATGCTTCTCGGCAGTGGCAGTTTCTATGGCAGGGGCGAGAACTATCATCTGGATGCCCGCTTGAATAGTTTCCCAGTCAAAGCCATCATGCCCAGCTCGCCGGTTGATGATGTGACAGCCAGCATCAAGGCAAGCGGTCATGGGTTTGATTATACTCATCCGGCCATGGCTGTGAACGCCAGTGTGAATGTGGGCAGTATAAAGTATGACGGGAAGCGATATACCGATATTCAGGCGCGCGTGCTCATGAACGGCGGAAACATGATGGCCAATCTCGTTTCCAATAGTCCAAACTGCAACATGAGCCTCCTTGCAGGAGGGCGCATTGAGGGCAACCATTACCACTTGGATGTCAACGGGAATCTCAATTCTGTTGATGCCCAGCAATTAGGGCTTGTCCAATTCCCATGCAACGGAAGAGGAAAGGTCACGGGTTATATCGACTACAACACAAAAACGCAGGATTGCAACCTGAGCGCTAACTTGAGCGATTTGAACTGGAACTATAACGGTTCGCCCATTGTGAGCAAGAGCACCGATGTCAGTTTCCTGTCAAATAGCGACTGCACACTGGCTTGCCTCAACAACGAGGAAACCCATATTCATTTCGAGTCTCCCTTAGGTCTCAAGGATTTCAGCAAGAGCATCGACCGCGCCTCAGTCGTCGCGCAAGAGCAACTCAAAGCCCGCAACCTCGATATTAACGCCTTGCACCAGGCGATGCCGCCGTTCAAGCTTGACGCTCAATCGGGACCCAATGGCATCATTCCACGGTTTTTGGCACAATACGATATAGATTTTCGCAAAGCCGAAATGCACGTGAACAATGACTCCACCATCTACATGGATGGATTTGTGCAGCAAATGAGTTACGGCTCGACGGCAATCGACACCATCACTATCCATGCCAATGAGTTAGACGACAAGTATTTGGTCTTTAAGGCTCACATGGGCAACCGCCCTGGAACGTGGGACGATTTTGCACAAGTCGATCTTGTGGGAGGAGCCAGGGGCGCAACTGTCGATTTCCTCGTGAAACAGCGCAACATCAAAGGAGAAATAGGTTACCGAATAGGCGCTAACGCTACGCTCCAAGATAATGTGGTCAAGGCTCGCCTCTTCCCGACAGAGCCGATTTTGGCTTATCGGCAATGGGAGATTAATGACAGCAATCACATTGACTACAACTACACGACAGGGATGCTCGATGCCGATTTCATCATCAAGAATGACTCAAGCAACTTGACCTTGCGCACAGAGCCTGACAAGGACTCCAACCAAGAGCTCATCCTGCTTGACATCAATCGTGTGAAACTGGGGGAATGGACCTCCTACTTGCCAAATATGGCTCCCATGTCGGGCGTTATCGACGGCAAAGTGAATGTGTTGTATGACGGCAAGCACTTTGACGGAAATGGACTCTTGTCTATTAAGGATTTTGTCTACGACGGAACAAGCGAGGGCGACATTGCGCTCAACACCGACTTGAGTGTTGACCCCTCGACAGGGGCAACTAAACTCAATGCCGCAGTTGCCCTTGATGGCTCGCAAGTGGCTGTAGCCTACGGCTTCCTGAACGATAGCACAGCCAACAAGCCCATTGACTTGACCATCAAACTCGACCGGCTCCCATTGGTCAAGGTGTCACCTTTTATCCCAGGCTACTATGTGTCGCTCGATGGCTATGCCAAAGGTGAAATCTCCATAGGCGGAACAACAGACAAAATGGTTTATAATGGTTTTCTTGAGGGTGACTCGGTGATTGTGGGGATTCCTCGCTATGGCAGCTCATTGCACCTTTCTGAAAACCGTATTCCTATCGAAAATAGCGTGCTCAAGCTTGATGGCACCAAATTAATTGGACTCAATGGCCAGGCTGCCAACCTGAGTGGCTATTGCGACCTCAACTCCTTAGACATGGATCTCGCGGCCAATGGCAAAAACGTGCAGTTTGTCAATCAAAGCCAAAAATACTGGAACGAGGTCTTCGGCGCCGGATTTGCCGATCTCGACGCCCGTGTGACCAACAAGAGTGGTGCCATGAGCATTCTGGCCAAAGTCGACTTGCTTGACAGAAGCGACCTCACCTATGTCATGCAAGACGAGGTGGACGCAATGGGCGGCATGACTTCGTATGACGAAAACATGGTCACATTCCTCAACTCCATCGACTCGACTGCCGCGCCAGTCAGCCTGGTCACGGGCACATCGTCGTCATCGCTCAACCTGCGGGTTGATATTGGCATCAAAAAAGGCGCAAAATTTAATGTGTTTCTCACGCCCGATGGCAAAAGCCGCGTTTCGGCACTGGGCACGGGAAACTTGCGCTACTCGCTTGATTTTGCTGGCAAGAGCAATTTGGTGGGCAAACTGGCCATTGAGACTGGCGAGGTTCGTTACTCTCCTCCTGTGATTTCACGAAAGGTGTTCAGCATTGCTGGGGGCAGCTCGATTGCCTGGACAGGCGACATCATGAACCCATCGCTCGACCTCACAGGCGTAGACAAGGTGCGCACGACCGTGAGCAATGATGACGCGGGCTCGCGTGTGGTCGACTTTGAGATCACGGCTAAGGTCAAGAACAGCCTGAGCAAGATGGATATTGCATTCGACCTTGACGCGCCAGCCGATGCGACGGTGCAAAACGAGTTAGAGGGCATGACCGCTACCCAAAGGCAGGCCACTGCCATCAACCTGCTGCTGTATAACACATATTCCGGTGCGAGCCACACCAATAATTCCGACAAGATGACGGCCAACTCTGCATTGATATCGTTTGTCCAGTCACAACTCAACTCGTGGGCGGCCAACAACATCAAGGGAATTGACCTCTCATTTGGCATCAACTCCTATGAGTCCAGCCAAGGCAGAGGGGAGGAGGTGAGTTATTCTTACCGCTTGTCGAAGTCCCTGTTTAACGATCGTTTTAAAGTCGTAGTGGGAGGCCAGTACTCGACCGATGCGACCCAACAAAACAACTTTGCCGACAATCTCTTTAACGACATCTCGCTCGAGTACACGCTCAACAAGCGGGGAACAATGATCGCCAAACTGTTCCGCACGGCTCGTGTGGAAAGCATTCTCGAAGGCGAAGTGACGCAGACGGGTATCGGCTTCGTCATGAAACGCAAGTTATCGGATCTGAGGCACCTGTTCCGCTTCAGGCGGCACAAGAGAAGCGTTGACTTGCCCCAGTTGTCGCCGACAACACCAACAAAAGGAAAACTCCAAGCCGCAACGGCCGACTCCTTGCCTCAAACGATTGACGACCGCTCGGCCGACGAGATTGAAGACGTCGGCAACACCACTAAAAAACGAATAGTGAGAGAATGAAACAGCATGCAAACATCATCTTGGCTCTACTCATTGCCTTGCTCACGCTTGGCGCATGTTCTACCACTTCACGGTTAGGAGAGGGCGAGGTGCTATACACGGGGGTGAAAAAAATTGCCTATCACCGCGACAGCGTGAAAATCGACCCTGAGGTGCAAAGCGAAATCTTCACAATCATCAACGTGAAGCCCAACAATCCGCTATACTCGCCTTACTACCGCACCCCGCTCCCGATAGGGCTTTGGGTCTATAACCACTGGAATCCAGAGGCTACGGGGCTCAAGGGCTGGCTATACAAGAAGTTGGTATCCGAACCCAAACTCATCAGCCATGTTCGCCCCAAAACCCGGGTCGAAATGATTAACACCTTGTTGCGAAACAATGGCTATTTCGACTCCGATGCCCGCTACACGCTGAACTACAACAGTCACAACAAGAAAAAAGCCAGCATTACCTACGAGGTCAATGTGCACAAGCCCTACGAGCTGGGGAAAGTAAAATACCCCGAAGTCAACACGCCTGTCGGGCATCTCATCGACTCTTGCGCGCGTAGCAACCATTACTACAAGCCTGGAAGCCGCTATTGCCTGGACTCGCTCAACGAGGTGCGCATCAGCATCACCAATGCCTTGCGCAACAAAGGGTACTATTTTTTTCGTCCTGAATATCTCAAGTACCATGCCGATAGCGTCACGACCAAAGGCATCGTCAACATGCAACTGCTTTTGTCGTCCGATATTCCCAACTCGGCACAGGTGCAATATCTCGTGAACAAGGTTACTGTCACCGTGATGCCGCCCTCACGGAGGTTGAAAGGCACCCCTGATACCATTGAGACCCCGCGGTGCACGCTCGTTAAGTACAAGTCGGCACACATCCGCGACAAGTCGCTGCTGTCCTGCATCCGCGCTCGCAAGGGGCGGCCATTCAGGGTGTCAAGCATGGATCGCATGCAGGTGCGACTGTCAAATCTCGGCATCTTCAGAAACGTCGAGATGCAAGCCACTCCCCTTGACTCCACCAATGAGCGGGGCGATGGGCTCCTTGACTTGGACGTTTATTGTAGGCTCGACCGCCCCATGGAGGCCTCGGTGCAGTTGCAAGGGACCTACAAGAGTAACAGCTTCCTGGGCCCAGGACTGAAATTTGGCGTTGCCCACAAGAATCTTTTCGGCGGAGGCGAGCGCCTGAATGTCGATATCAATGCGGCTTATGAGTGGCAAACGGGCAAGTCGGGCGCATACAAGAACAGAGATTTTAACTCCTATGAACTGGGCTACAACGTGGAATTGGCTATCCCGCGCCTGATAGCCCCGTCATTTGTTGACCGAAGCCGCCGATTCACCAATTGGACACGCGTCTCGCACTATGCCAGCATTCTCAACCGCCCAAGTTTCTTTAAAATGGTGAAAACCGGGGTTGCGTTCACATGGGAGTGGCACTCCAACAAGCACACGTTGCACCAGTTCACGCCCTTTAAACTTGTGTTCAGCAAGTTGCTTTCCACAACAAGTGCCATGGACTCGGTCATGGCCTACAATCCTGTGATTAACAATAGTTTCAAGGACACTTACATCCCATCGGTGAACTATGTTTTCACCTACGACAACACCTTTGGCCGCCATGGCATCACCTGGACCTCAAGTCTCATGGAGGCTGGCAATGTCTTTTCGGGAATATGGTCATTAGTTGGCAAAAAAGGCAATAAGAAATTCTTCAACGCTTCGTTTTCGCAATTCGTCAAGGCGCAAACGCAACTCGTGTGGAATAATCATTTAAGCCGAAACAGCAGCTTAGTGTCGCGCTTATTCATAGGTGTTGCCTATGCCTACGGCAACTCCGACGAGGTGCCCTATAGCGAGCAGTTTTATGCCGGCGGTGCCAATTCTGTGAGGGCATTCGCCATTCGGTCGTTAGGACCAGGGGCTTTCGCATCTCAAAAAGACAATACTTATGGCTATTTTGACCAGACGGGCACTTTCAAGTTTGAGGCCAACTGCGAGTATCGTTTCCCCATTCTGGGCTATCTGCGTGGCGCGGTGTTTCTTGACGCGGGCAACGTGTGGTTAGTCAAAGATGACGGGTGGCGTAACGAGGGGGTGTTAGGACGCCACAGTTTCTTTGACCAGTTGGCAACTGGCACGGGATTAGGCTTGCGGTTTGACATGGAAATGCTTGTCGTCCGCGCTGACTTGGGCATTGGCATTCATGCGCCTTATCCCACGGGCAAGAGCGGCTACTATAATATTCCCAAGTTTAAGGACGGCCTTGCCCTCCACCTTGCCATTGGCTATCCTTTCTAAACCACGAGTGGCACAGAGGGGCGGTAGCCTTAGACAAAGTGGCGCAGGCAATGATGGGCGAGGCCAGCTTGAACAGGTTTTCAGAGATTGAGAATCTGGTTGGCAGCGTCTTTGGTGTTGACCTTGGTGATGATGTTTGACACCACGCCTGTCTCGTCAACGAGAAAAGTCGTGCGAACGGTACCCATCGACACCTTGCCGTAGAGTTTCTTCTCGCGCCAAACGCCGAATGCCTTGTTGAGAGTAAGGTCCTCGTCGGTGATGAGCGTGAAAGGAATCGCGTGCTTTGCGGCAAATTTCTGGTGGCTTGCCGCCGAGTCTTTGCTCACGCCGATGATCTCATAACCGGCCTTGCGCAGCGCCCCATAGCCCTCCGTCAGCGAGCAGGCCTGGGCAGTGCACCCAGGGGTGTTGTCTTTCGGATAGAAGTAAATCACGAGTTTCTTGCCAGCGAAGTCACTGGCTTTCACTTGGTTTCCATTGGCATCCAGGCCAAGGATTTCGGGAATTCGGTCTCCAATGTTCATCGTTTGATTGATGATTAAAAGTTAAAGTTATATACTCATTGTTTCTCCTGAAAAGGAATCACAGTTTTGAGGATAGGTAGCGCCCCGTGTAGCTCTCGGGGCATTTCGCGATTTCCTCGGGCGTGCCAGTGGCCACAACGTGGCCGCCGTCAATGCCTCCTTCAGGCCCTAAGTCGATAATGTGGTCGGCGCACTTGATGATGTCCATGTTGTGCTCGATGATCACCACCGTGTGGCCTCGCTCAATGAGGTGGTTAAAGGACTTCATCAGCGTGTTGATGTCGTGGAAATGAAGTCCAGTCGAGGGCTCGTCGAAGATAAACATGGTGTGACTCTTCTTCTCGGCGCTCATGTAGTAGGCGAGTTTCACACGTTGGTTCTCGCCTCCCGATAGGGTAGAGGACGATTGCCCCAGCTTGATGTAGCCCAAGCCTACGTCCTGGAGTGGCTTGAGCCGTGACACGATTTTTCGCTCGTTAAACTCGTTGCTCTCGCTAAAGAATTCTATCGCCTGGTTGACGGTCATTTCGAGAATGTCGCTGATGTTTTTCCCTCGGAACATCACTTCAAGGGCATTTGAGCCAAAACGCTTCCCGTGGCATGACTCACACGTGAGTGTAATATCGGCCATAAATTGCATTTCGATGGTGATTTTCCCCTCGCCCTTGCAGTCCTCGCAACGTCCGCCAATGGCATTAAACGAGAAAAATCCGGCATTGTACCCCATTTGCTTTGAAAGTTGCTGCTGGGCGAACAGTTGGCGAATCTCGTCGAAAGCCTTGAGGTAGGTTGCAGGGTTGCTGCGGGTTGACCTCCCGATTGGATTTTGGTCAACAAACTCTACTCCCGAGAGCAGCGACACATCGCCCACGAGCGATTCGTGCGTCCCGGGAGCGTCCATGTTGTCGCCAAAATGGCGCGACAGCGCACGGTAAAGGATATCATCGACAAGCGTTGACTTGCCGCTTCCGCTCACCCCCGTGACCACTGTCATGACACCCAATGGGAACTTGACATCGATGCCTTTCAGGTTGTTTTCAGCGGCTCCTTTGAGCTCTATGAATTTGCTCCACTTGCGACGGGATTTGGGAAGTGGAATTTGCCGTTCGCCAGAGAGGTATTGGGTGGTGTAGCTGTTGGGAGCGCTTTTCAACGCCGAAACCGGCCCCTGATACACAATCTCGCCCCCTCGGCGTCCTGCCTCGGGCCCGACGTCAATCAAGTAATCGGCTGCACGGATGATTTCCTCATCGTGTTCAACCACGACAACCGTGTTTCCCAACTTTTGCAGCATGCGCAGCACCTTGATGAGCCTATCGGTGTCTCGCGAGTGTAGCCCGATGCTCGGTTCGTCGAGAATATAGATTGACCCCACTAATGAGCTGCCCAGCGATGTGGCTAAGTTGATGCGTTGGCTTTCACCGCCCGATAGGGTAGAGGATAGCCTGTCGAGGGTCAGATACCCCAACCCCACATCGTTAAGGTAATCGAGGCGATTGTGAATTTCTTCGAGCACACGTTTTGAAATCACCTTTTCTGATGCGCTGAGCGGCAGTTGCTGAAACCAGTCCCTCAAGTCGCACACGGGAATGTGTGTCAGCTCTCCAATCGTTTTCCCGCCCACTCGTACATAGTCAGCCTCGGGCTTTAAACGGGAGCCCTTGCACGTGGGACAAAGCGTTTTCCCCCGATAGCGAGCCAGCATCACGCGGTATTGTATGGAGTAGGATTTGCTCTTGAGCCACTCAAAGAAGTTGTTGATGCCGCCATGCCCGTTCACGCCATCCCATAGCATTTCCTTTTGCTCTGAGGTCAGTTTGAAGTAGGGGCGGTGAATGGGAAACCCTTGCGGCGAGGCCGCGTGGATAAACTCTTGTTTCCACTCGCTCATCACCTGCCCACGCCAGCACATGACAGCGTCGTCATAGACCGACAAGGTCTTGTTGGGGATGACAAGGTTCTCGTCAATGCCCACAACCTTGCCGAATCCCTCACAAGTGGGACACGCGCCCAGTGGGTTGTTGAAGTTAAACATCAAGTCGTTAGGCTCTTGGAAAATCATGCCGTCGCACTCAAATCGCTTGGAGAAAACGTGTTCTCTGCTTTCACCGCCCGCTGTCCACACTTTGAGGATGCACTCGTCGTGTCCCTCGTAGAATGCTGTCGATAGGGAGTCGAGTATTCTCATCTCGTCCTCCTTGTCGTGTGTGACCGCCATGCGGTCGATCAAGAGGCGGAAAGCGCTGTCTTGGGATTCTACACCTTGAATCACATCGCTGATTTGAACAAAGTTCCCGTTTCTCTCAAGCCGGGAGTAGCCCCCCTGGAGCAGCACTTCAAGCTGGTCGATGAGTGTTCTGCCCTCGGGGACTGTGATGGCTGACAATATCGCAAATCGAGTGCCGTCGGGATAGCTGTTGATGACCGAAATCACGTCTTGAGCGGTATGCTTCTTGACCAAGTCGCCCGAAATCGGAGAATAGGTTTTCCCGATGCGGGCAAACAAGAGCCTCAAGTAGTCGTAAATCTCGGTCGAGGTTCCAACCGTGCTCCGGGAATTGCGGGTGTTCACTTTCTGCTCAATAGCGATAGCTGGCGGCAGCCCTTTGATAAAGTCGCAATCAGGTTTGGACATACGCCCGAGAAACTGCCTGGCATAGGAGGAGAGGCTTTCTACATATCGGCGCTGCCCCTCGGCATATAGCGTGTCGAAGGCCAACGACGATTTCCCTGACCCCGAGAGGCCTGTGATTACAACAAACTGGCCACGCGGGATATTGACATCAACATTCTTGAGATTGTTAACGCGGGTTCCCTTGATGATAATGCTGTTGCTTTCCATTCTTCAAAGCGGATGAATTAATTCGCAAATTTACTCAAATAACGGCACATATAAAATAATGACATGCCACAAATCCCGATTATTTCAAAAATAATCGGCAAAAGATTTGGAATAACGAAAAAATATTAATAATTTTATCCCATGAAATTGCAATTCGTGAATTTGACAAGCGATTTGCAAGGGATAAATAACTTATTTATTAACACTTAAATTACATATTAGTTATGAGACCGATTAATATTATTATGGCTGTTTTAGGCGGCGCTATCGCTGGAGCTGCCGTGGGGCTGCTGTTCGCGCCCGAAAAGGGAACAGACTTGCGCACAAAGATCGCCGAGACGCTTCGCAAAAAAGGCGTGAAGCTCAAAGAACAGAAAATCGATGAGCTTGTTGAGGATATTAAAAAAGAACTTGAGTAGCAACCCGTCAAAAAACAACAATTGGTCATGAAATCAATATTATATGCTTTCTTGGGTGGCGCGCTGGTGGGATGCAGTGTGGCGATTTTGTTAGCGCCCAAAAAAGGCGAGGACACCCGCAAGCGCATCAAGGAACTGTTGAAAAAGAAGGGCATTGACTTTACCGACGACGAGGTAGAGCGCCTCGTTGACCAAATCAGTGCTCAAATCGAACAATAAGGCGATGGCGCTTTGCCTCCTGCGCGGGCACAATGCTCGCGTGGAGGAGGGATGCCGTGTCGTTTAGCATGGTGTGGCTTCCTTTTTCATGCTGAAGTCACGCCATGCTGTAAAAAACAATGATATGACCGACTTGGATTACAGGATGTTGTGGGAACAGGGGAAATCGTATCTGAAATTGCGATATGACTACTCTAAACTTTCGGTTGCCGAAAAATTATCGATATTGCTTTCGAGAGTGGCATTGGTGACCGTGATTTTGCTGGTATGCACCTGCATCTTGTTTCAATTATCGGGTGCGCTTGTCAATGCGTTAGCTTTGGCAACGGGAAGCCAGTGGATTGCCAATTTGATTGTGGCAGGGACATTGCTCCTGCTCATTCTTGTTGTCGTCGCTCTCCGCACGCAGCTCATTGTGAACCCGATCACGCGATTTGTCACCAAATTGTTCTACTCCAGCGACGACAACAGTAGTCAACAACCCTAAAAGCATCATGGCATCAATGGACAATCCAAAAGACTTTAATGGTTACACGCTCGACCAGTTGCGCTACAAGCGTGCGCAGGCCCTGCTGAAGCTTGAGATTGACAAGACGCAGCTGCTCCTTTCACTCAACCAGATGAAAAACCGCGCCAACGACCATGGCATGAGGGGGCTTCTGTTCCGAAACGATATAATTAAGCAGTTGCGGGTAGCCGATTATGTGATGGCAGGGTTCAAATTGGTGAAATGGTATTACCTTTTACGGAGAAAGCATCGTCGCTAAATGCCCTGATGCCCCGTTTCACATTCTCCATAGCCATCTGCTTTTCAAAAAATCGAGAGATTTTTACTGATGAAGTTTTATTTTTCACTTTTTTTTATTTATATTTGCAGCGTGAACCAACAGAGTGTCACAAATTAAACTCATTTATTAACAAAAACGATTTGCCTATCGACTTGAACATTACTTTATTAACTAACAATAATTGTAATGAGTACATATAAGAAGGAAAGCGACGAACACTTGATTTCTTTGTATATGGAAGGCTGTAATGAGGCTTTTGACGAGTTAATCGACCGTCACAGAGATCGCCTGTTTTCCTATATCTACCATTCTGTAAAAAACTATGACTTGGCAGATGACATTTTCCAAGAGACGTTTGTCAAAGTGATTGTGACCATTCGGCAAAACCGCTATGTAGAGAATGGAAAATTCTCAGCGTGGATCACGCGCATTGCCCACAACTTGATGATTGACTATTTCAGGCAGGAAAAATCCGAAAAACTGCAATCGGTCGATTCTCCTGGAGGCGATATCCTCAATCGCAAGGAATTGAGTGAGGCAACCGTGGAGGATAACATGATCACAAGCCAAGTCGAGGCCGACATTCACCATCTCATCGATGCTTTGCCGCAAAACCAGCGCGAAGTGCTTCTCATGCGTTACTATAAGGACATGAGCTTCAAGGAAATTGCCGATGCCACAAAAGTGAGCATTAATACCGCCTTGGGCAGGATGCGCTATGCCATCCTCAACATGCGACGCATGGTCGAAGAGAATAAAATCGTTCTGACAATGTGACAGCAAGCGAAACAAACACCTGTAGATCACCGCAGGTGACTTCCGCAGGGAATTCGCGGGGTGGCGAGCTCCTTGTCGTCAGGGTCACGGGTGTGCGTGCACAGAGAGCCGCGCGTTTGAAGCCGCGGTCTTTTTTGTTTTGTGGCCTGACGGGATAAATTTTGAAAAAAAATGGAACGAAATTTGTATGAAGAGGAGATTAGCAGTAATTTTGCAAAAAGATTAGGGTTAAAATTGAAATTCTAAGAATCACATATAAATATTTGATCACAAAAGATGAATGTTACACTAAACAAAATCGATAATGTGAATGCAACACTCACGATATCGTTTAAAGAAGAAGATTACCAAAGCGACGTAAAGAAACGATTGAGAGAAATAGGCGAGAAGCGTCCAATCAAAGGCTTCCGCCCAGGCCACGTTCCTGTGGGCATGCTTCAGAAACTTTTCGGTACCGAAGTGCTTACTGATGTGATTGACCGCAAAGTGAGCAAAGAGCTGACCGATTACATTGTCAATAATAAAATTGACGTGCTTGGCGAGCCCATGCTCTCAAAAGACACAAAGGTGGATTTCAATAAAGACAAGGACTTTGACTTCAAGTTTGAATTAGGCTTGTCGCCAGCATTTGAGTTGAAACTTGACAAGCGCGTTAAAGTGCCCTACTATACCATCGAGGTGAGCCAAGAAATGGTCGACAAGCAGAACGAGAGTTTCCGCAAGCGCTACGGCCGTCAAGTTCCTGGAGAAATCGCAACCGAAGATGCCCTGCTCAAAGGCGAGATGGTTGAGCTTGACGAGAACGGGCAAGAAAAGGAAGAAGGCATCAAGGTTGAGAGAACTATCGTCTCGCCCCAATATTTGAAAGACGATGACGAGAAAGCGAAATTTGTGGGCAAAAAAGCAAAAGAAGAGGTGATTTTCAACCCTTATAAGGCTGCCAACGGCAACTTGACCGAACTTGCCGCCATGCTCAACGTCGACAAAGCCGCTGCCAATGTGATGAGTGACTTTAAGTTTGTCATTGATGAAATCCTTGTGAATCAAGAAGCTGAGTTGAATCAGGAGTTCTTCGACAATGTATTGGGCAAAGACGAGGCCAAAGACGAGAAAGAGTATTTTGAGAAACTGAAAGAGATGATTTCAAAACAACTTCAAAGCGATAGCAACTACCGGTTCACCATCGATGCCGAGAAAGTGCTTCGCAAGAAGATTGGCGACCTTGAGTTGCCCGACGAGTTCTTGAAGCGCTTCTTGCTCACTCGCTCAAAAGATGCCGACGAGAAAAAGATTGAGGAAGAATACCCCAAAACGCGCCAGCAAATCCAGTGGCAACTCATCAAAGAGAAAGTAGCCCGCAACTTTGACGTGAAAGTTGAGCTTGAAGACCGTATGCGTCTGGCTCGTTTCTATGCAGCCCAGCAGTTTGCGCAGTATGGCATGAGCAACCTTCCCGAAGACGTCATCGACAAGTATGCCCATGAGCTTCTTGAAAAACGCGAGTATGCCGAGGACATTTCCAACCGCGCGTTCGAGGACAAAGTCTATGCCGCTATCAAGGAGGCTGTGGGCATCGACGAGAAGACCGTCACCGTTGATGAGTTTAACAAGCTTTTTGAGAAAGACAAATAAATCGACTTAGAGCGACAGATGGGGAGACGGCACTTCTCGTGAATGCCGCTTCCCTTTTTGTTCTAACACAGCAACTTTAACTTTTGTCTTTTGATAGGTAACGTGAAATAATATCATATAACGTCATGAATAAGAATAACGATTTCAGGAAATTTGCCGTTCATCATCTCGGAATGAGTGGGCTGGCTATAGATGAGTACACGAGCCAAGTGAGCGATAGCTATATCTCGCCCACCATCATCGAGGAGCGTAAACTCAATGTGGCTCAGATGGATGTGTTCTCTCGCTTAATGATGGACCGCATCATTTTCTTGGGCACCGAGGTCGATGACTATTCGGCCAATGTGATTCAGGCGCAATTGCTATATCTCGACTCGGCCGATCCAGGCAAGGATGTCTCGATTTACATTAACTCTCCTGGCGGGTCGGTGTATGCTGGATTGGGAATCTACGATACCATGCAATATATCCAGAGCGATGTCTCGACCATCTGCACAGGGATGGCCGCTTCAATGGCCGCGGTGCTGCTGGTCGCCGGTCAAAAAGACAAGCGTTTTGCCCTCAAGCATTCCCGAGTGATGATTCATCAGCCCATGGGAGGCATACAAGGCCAAGCCTCTGACATCGAAATCACCTCACGCGAAATCTTAAAACTGAAGAAGGAACTCTACACCATCATCAGCGAACACTCGGGGCAGCCCTACGACAAGGTTTACTCTGATAGCGACCGCGACTACTGGATGACTTCGCAGGAGGCGCTTGAGTATGGCATGATTGACAAAGTTCTTGAAAAAGCGAAATAACTGGATGGCAAAGAAAGACGAGAAGCATTGCAGCTTTTGCGGCCGTAGCGAGAAGGAAGTGGGACTTCTCATGCCGGGCTTGGATGGCTGCATTTGTAACGACTGCGCTGAGCGGGCCAACGAGATTGCCCAAGACTACCTTGGCCATCTTCAAGAGAGTCGAGTGCCAGCAATTGATATTCAGGCCTTGCCTAAGCCCACCGAAATAAAGGATTACCTCGACCAGTATGTGATTGGCCAAGACGATGCCAAAAGATATCTCTCGGTAGCCGTTTATAACCACTACAAGCGGCTCGTACAGCAGAATACCGATAATGATGTTGAAATCGAGAAATCTAATATCATTATTGTGGGACCAACGGGAACTGGGAAGACGCTGCTGGCTAAAACAATAGCAAGGCTGCTGAAAGTGCCTTTCGCCATTGTCGACGCCACGGTACTTACCGAGGCGGGATATGTGGGCGAGGACATCGAGAGCTTGCTCACGCGACTGCTGCAAGCGTGCGACTATCGTGTGAAAGAGGCCGAGCGGGGCATCGTGTTTATCGATGAGATTGACAAGATAGCCCGTAAGGGCGACAACCCGTCAATCACGCGCGACGTGAGTGGAGAGGGGGTGCAGCAGGGACTTCTCAAGTTGCTGGAAGGCAGTGTTGTGAATGTTCCGCCACAAGGCGGCCGCAAGCATCCTGAGCAAAAGATGGTCCCCGTCGACACTAAGAATATCTTGTTTATCTGCGGCGGCGCGTTCGAGGGCATTGAGCGCAAAATCGCCCAGCGGCTCAACACCCATGTGGTGGGCTATGGCACCAATAGCAAGATGCGCAAACTTGAGCAAGAGAAACTGCTTCACTTTGTCGCTCCCCAAGATTTGAAGTCCTATGGGCTCATTCCCGAAATCATTGGCAGGCTGCCCGTTTTGACCAACCTTGAGCCACTGAGCCGTGATGCCCTTCTCCAGATTCTCACCGAACCCAAAAATGCTATTTTAAAACAGTATCAAAAACTGTTTGACATGGATGGCGTGAAACTGACGGTACCCAAGGAGGTGCTTGAGTATGTCGTCGACAAGGCTATCGAGTTCAAACTTGGCGCTCGTGGACTGAGATCCATTTTCGAGACCATTATGCTCGATGCCATGTATAAGTTGCCATCATCAAAATCCAAAACATTCAAAGTCACACTCGATTACGCACGGGAGAAAATCGAGAAGTCCAACTTCGAGATGCTCAAGGACGCCAACTGATGTTTTTTTGAAAAAACAAGAGGATGAAACAAACAAGAATATTAATTTGATTGTTTCATCCTCTTTTGTTATATTTGTAGAGTGAATGACCTTCTCACTTAAATGTTATGGTAGACCAGACAAAAATAAGGACTGTTCTGAAGAAGTATTTTGGCTTTGACACGTTCAAGGGCAACCAGGAACAAATCATCGTGAATCTTCTACAAGAGGATGACACGTTTGTTTTGATGCCGACAGGTGGCGGCAAGTCGTTATGCTACCAGTTGCCCTCACTGCTCATGAGCGGCACAGCCATTGTGATTTCCCCACTCATTGCGCTCATGAAAAACCAAGTGGACGCCATGAGGAACTATAGCGAGGAGGAGGGGATTGCCCATTTCCTGAATTCATCACTCACTAAAAAGGAAATTGAGCTTGTCAAGAAGGATATTGTCAGTGGCAAGACGCGGTTGCTATATGTCGCGCCCGAGTCACTGACCAAAGAGGAGAATGTCGAGTTCCTCAGAAACGTGAGAATCTCATTCTATGCCATCGACGAGGCACATTGCATCTCGGAGTGGGGACATGATTTTCGCCCGGAATATCGCAACATCCGCCCCATTATTGACAAGATTGGCTACCGACCCATCATCGCCTTGACTGCAACCGCAACGCCAAAAGTCCAGCACGACATCCTGAAAAACCTGGGGATTCCCAATGCACGCATCTTCAAGTCGTCGTTTAACCGCCCGAACCTTTACTATGAGGTTCGGCCAAAAACGGAAAATATCGACAAGGAGATTATTCGCTACATTAAGTCGATGAAAGGCAAGTCGGGCATTATCTACTGCCTGAGCCGGAAGAAAGTGGAAGAGCTTGCCGAGACACTTCGGGTAAACGACATCAAGGCGCACGCCTATCATGCCGGGATGGATAGCGCAAAGCGCAGTGAAAACCAAGACGACTTCTTGATGCAGAGGGTAGACGTGATTGTGGCGACCATTGCATTTGGCATGGGCATCGACAAGCCCGACGTGCGTTTTGTGATTCATTACGACATCCCCAAGAGCCTGGAGGGCTATTATCAGGAAACTGGGCGCGCTGGGCGCGATGGGGGCGAGGGCCAGTGCATCACGTTCTATACCAAAAAGGACTTGATCAAGCTGCAAAAGTTCATGCAGGGAAAGCCGCTGAACGAGCAAGAGATAGGCAAGCAATTGCTCATGGAGACGGCATCCTACGCCGAGTCGGCGGTTTGCCGCCGCAAGTCTTTGCTCCATTACTTTGGCGAGGACTATCATCAAGAAAATTGCGGGAATTGTGACAATTGCTTGCATCCTCGCAAGAGGATTGAGGCCTGCGATGAGTTGTGCGCGACCATTGAAACCATTTTGGCGCTCAAAGAGAAATTCAAGGCCAACTATATTGTCAACGTGATGCTTGGCAGGCCCACTACCGAAATCCAATCCTACATGCATGACAAGATTGAGGAGTACGGCTGTGAACAGGATAAAGACGAGAAACTCATCAATGCGGTTATTAACCAGGCCGTCATTGCGGGCTATATCAACCGCGATATTGAAAACTACGGCAACTTGAGTGTGACCGATGCAGGAAGAGCGTTCTTGACTCATCCGTCAAGTTTTGCGATTGTGGAGGACCGCGATTTCTCCGAGACCGAGGAGCTTGAAATTCACAGCGGGTCAGCTGGCGCGCTCGACCCCGAGCTGTATAGCATCCTCAAAGACTTGCGCAAGAAAATTGCAAGAAAATATTCCTTGCCGCCTTATGTCATCTTCCAGGACCCGTCGCTCGAGGCTATGGCCACGACCTATCCCATCACAATCGAGGAATTGCAAAACGTTCCGGGTGTTGGGGCGGGTAAAGCCCGGCGCTACGGCACCGAGTTTGTAAAGATTATTAAGAAACACGTTGATGAAAACGAGATTGACCGTCCCGAGGATTTGCGTGTGCGCACAGTGGCCAACAAGAGCAAAATCAAGATTTCAATCATTCAAGGGATTGACCGAAAGGTTGACCTCAATGAGTTGGCAAAAGCTAAGGGATTGGAGTTTAACGAATTGCTCAATGAGATTGAGGCCATTGTGTATTCTGGCACGAAAATTAACATTAACTACTACCTCAACGAAATGATGGACGAGGACCATCAAGAGGAAGTTTTTGAATACTTCAAGGAGAGTGAAACCGATCGTATCTCGGTTGCTGCAAAAGAGTTAGGCAGCGACTATACCGAAGAGGAAATCCGCCTTGTGCGCATCAAGTTTTTGAGCGAGATGGGCAACTAATGGAAATGTTGCAGCCTCACTTATAAAAAACTCATGGGCATGTTGACACCCGAAAACGGGAAGTCCGTATGCCCATGGCTGGTAAAAAGGCTTGTGTGTCCTATTGATGCTCCGCGCGCAGGAGGTCGTTCACCGTTTTCACCGGATTAAAAGTCTCAATAGGCACTTCCACAAACGCGGTGTTCCAGTCGCTCATTGAGCCATTCCAGAGTCCTGGAAGCTCTAACGCTTTGATGGAAATACCGTTGACCGACTTGTTGCTGATTAAGCCTGTATCAAGGTCAACAAAATCTTTTAGGTTGAATTTATCGCCCTTGTAGTCTTTCAGGTAGCACACAATATCGACAGGATTGAAGTGAGTTCCGCTGTTCATGAGCTGGACAGCAACCGGGTCGTCGTTGTCAATCTGGCTTGACTCTAAAATTTGCGGGGAGTAGCTGCCGTCCTTGTTGTAGGCCAAATAAGGCCCGCCCCCTGGCTCGCCCTCATTTTTAACAACGCCGCACACGCGAATTGGGCGATTGAATTTGAGACGCAAGTAGTCGGCCAATTGCTCGTTGTCGAGCGAGTGAGCCTTTGGGTTTACGGTGCATAGTTCCTTTTCCAGGAACTCAAGCATTTCCTTTAGTTGGTCAGGGGTAAATGCTTTCTCGTCAAGCAGTTTCATGAACTTTGCAATGCGGTGCTGGAGTTTCACTAAATATCCTCCGATCACCTTCTTGTAGCGAATGGTAGTGTGGCGCAGGCGCGAAGGCACAACATTGTCGATGTTTTTCACAAACACCACGTCGGCTTCTTGCTCGTTGAGGTTCTCAATGAGTGCCCCGTGGCCGGCAGGGCGAAACACGAGGTTGCCGTTTTCGTCACGGAAAGGGGTGTTGTCTAAGTTGACCGCAATTGTGTCGGTTGATGATTTTTGCTCGCTCATCGTCACTTTGTAGGAAACGCCCCACACCTTTTCATAAAAGCCGATTTTCGCGCCCAGCAGCCTCTCGAATTCCTTGCGATGCTCTGTCGAGACCGTGAAATGAATGCAGGCGAGGTTGTTGCGGTCGGCTGCATACTGCGCGCATTCTTCCAGATGCTCCTCCAGTGAGGTGTGGGTTGTTCCGCCTGCTGCACGATGGAACTTGAGCAAGGCTTTGGGAAGAAATCCGTAGTTGAGCCCGTTTTTTTCAAGCATGGCCTTCACCACCTCAACGCGTTTCCCCTCGTTAATCAATTGGTGCACATCATTTTGGTAGATTGCCTTACACACACGATTTAACTCACCGTAAAAAGCAAATTTGTCGATATTGTCAAAATACCGTTTCTCAAAATCGGTAGTAGGTTCTGTGTTGCCCGATGCCACAAATGCAAACATATTCTTGAACATGCGGCTTGCCGCACCCGAAGCGGGTACAAATTTTTCCACACTTCCACCTGCCGACTTGAATTTTGCCCACCGTCTCGTGCATTCGCCGATTTCCTTGTTGCTCAACTGCTTGATACCGTTTCCTATCGTTGCTACCGCTTCAATTTTAAGGAAAGGGAAACCCTCTTCAAATCGGTTGAGTTGCGTGGTAATCGCTGCTTCTGTTATGCCTTTGGCGGCAATGGCTTCTTTGTCTTTTTCGTTCATCATAGTCACGTGTATTTATTTCCTTGGTTTCAAAATGGCAGTAATATCAATATATTTCATTTATAATTTGTAAAGTTAATCATATTTTTTTAATTTTGAAATCAAGTTCTGATAAATATTATTAATAAAATATGAATGACCAAATTCGTCTTGCCCGTGATGAGAAGGCACATTTGCTTCAATATGTGAAGAGGCTCATCGCGCTTTTAGGAGACCGGGTAACGCGCCAAGATATTGAAAAGGTTTATGCCTTTGCTAAACGCAGCGCCAGGGGAGACACCTGCCAGGTTGACCAGTACGGCATCGACCCAGCGCTCCGCAATCTGCACACGGCGCTGCTTGTCAATGAGCTGATCATGCCCGACCGGAACATGACAATAGCCACACTCATCTACAATTTAGTATGCATGGAGCTGGTGAGCAAGCAGGAGGTGCAGGAGGCGTTTGGCGAAGATGTCGCAAAACTTGTGCATGGGCTTCTCAAGGTGTCTCAACTCTACAAGAAGCAGGCCGCTGTCGAAAATGATCATTTTCACAAGCTGCTCTTGACGTTTGCCGAAGACATTCGGGTCGTTATCATGATGATTGTCGACAGGCTTGGGCTCATGCGCATGGTGAGCCATCATGCCGATGAGCCATTTGTACGCGACATTTCACAAGAGGCTCGCTACCTCTATGCCCCGCTTGCTCATCGGCTTGGACTGTACACCATCAAGTCGGAACTGGAAGACTTGTCGCTGAAATACCTCAACCCCAAAGTCTATTTCCAGATTGCCGATAAACTGAATGAGACAAAGGTCGAGAGAGACAAGTACGTGGATGACTTTATCCAGCCCATCCGCAAGGCACTCGAAGAGTCGGGGGTGAAATTCGAGATGAAAGGCCGCACGAAGTCAATCTACAGCATTTGGAACAAGATGAAGAAAAAGGGCATTGACTTGAATGGCATATACGACCTGTTTGCCATCCGCATCATTCTGGACTCATCGCGAGAGAGCGAGAAGAAAGAGTGCTGGATTGCCTACTCCATCGTGACGAGTATCTACACAGCCAACGTGTCACGGCTGAAAGACTGGATAACCATTCCGAAGTCAAACGGCTACGAGTCGCTGCACATCACCGTGAGAGGCCCGGGGAACAAGTGGGTGGAGGTGCAAATTCGCACGAAGCGCATGGATGAAATCGCCGAGCGCGGCTTAGCCGCCCATTGGAGATACAAGGGCATCAAGAGCGAGGGCGAAGTTGACGCATGGATGAACAATGTGCGCGAGATTCTGGAGGCTGGCAGCAATGGGCAAATGGAGCTGATTCGCGACATGAACATGAATCTCTATGAAAAAGAGGTTTTTGTGTTTACGCCCAAAGGCGATCTGTTCAAACTTCCTCAAGGCGCTACGATTCTTGATTTTGCTTTCCTCATTCATTCAAAGTTGGGCAGCACCTGCATTGGCGGCAAGGTTGACAGGAAGAATCAAAAGCTAAACTATCGCCTCAAGAGCGGCGACACGGTGGAGATCTTGACAGCGAGTAACCAGTTCCCTCGACTTGACTGGCTTAATTGGGTCGTGACGAGCAAGGCGCGCAACAAAATCAGGCAGGCTATCAACGAGGCTCGCCAGAAAAAAGCCGATTTAGCCCGCGAGGCGCTGCAACGCCGATTCAAGAATCGCAAGATTGACCAGGACGATGCCACGCTGACTAAACTCATGAAAAAATTAGGCTATAAGTCGGCAACCGATTTCTTTGTCGCTATCAACGACGAATTGCTTGACCTCGGGCAGGTTGTCGACCACTATGTAGCCTTTGCCGCCAAGCAAAACGAGACATCGTTGGCTCTACACGAGACTGCCGAGAACTTTGTGCTGCAAAATCACGGGCTTGACGATGTGCCCGATGATGACATCTTAGTGATTGGCAATCACGTGAAGGGGATTAACTACAAGTTGTCGAGATGCTGCAATCCAATTTACGGAGATAAAATCGTGGGGTTTGTGGCCAGTGACGGCGCGATCAAGATTCATCGAGCCGATTGCGGAAACGCAAAGCATTTGAGCGACCGCTATCCTTATCGCATGATTCGCACGCGCTGGTCGGGCAAACTTGGAACACAATTCGCCGCAACGGTCAAGGTGGTCGGGCATGACGACATAGGCATCGTGGCCAATATTACCTCGCTCATTAACAAGGAGGGTGACACGGCACTTCGCAACATCACAATCAATAGCCATAGCGGACTGTTTGAGGGGCATCTTGTCATCGGGGTAAGCAGTATTGCCACGCTTGACCAACTCATTAAGAAAATTAAAAGCCTGAAAGGGGTGAAAGGCGTGGAGCGAGTCCAGTATTGACACTTCTTGCACGTGGCAGCACCCGATGAGCGTGTTGCGCGATGCTAATCAAACTCTTCAAGCAGAGCGCCTTGCTGCATGAGTGACCAGGTTGGCAAGCGCAGGGAGTCGCACTTGTGCTGAATGTCTCTTGCGTCGGTTTCATAGCTTGCGCCCGATAGCACCCATCGCTTTGCCCTCACAAGTCGCTTCACATCGGCGACATCGCCGTGAAAATTTTTCCCCACAATCAGATAGTCGATCTTTAAGGGGGTCTTTGTCTCCATTTGTTTCCATTTCCCAGCACCAATGGCTTGGATGGAGTACTTGTAGATAAACGAATATGGGGGCTTGAACATCGCTTGCCTGAGGCGCAACACGCCGCTGTTGTGAACCCATGTCACCGAGTCGATGTGGCGACGGGCAAGAAATGCCGCATGTTGCCGCTTGAATGTTTTGAGTGCCAGCTCATCGTCGTCGTTATCAGGAATCCAAAGGTAGCCCACCCCATAGTGGTAATAGAAGACTGGGGTCGAGCGATAGGAGTTGAATATCACCATGCCGCTCTTGGGCATGGCCATCGCCTGAGCCGCTCCAACCATGATGGCAATAGCCAGCAGGGCGCCAGCCCCGACCCCCCATTTCCATCGCTTGACCTTTATGCCTGCAATAGCCAGCGCAAGTGCGGCATAGTAAATCATCACTTCTGCCCCAGTGATGTAGATATTGTCGATGTGAGCGTGAGGAGTAGCCGAGATGTGGGTCGCCATCCAACTGATGTAATGATAGGTCACATTGACGCAAGTTTCCAGGATGCCAAATTCTCCTCCCATGGCGACAACAATCACATAGAAAATGCTGACCATCATGAAAAACGGGAAGATGGGGAGAACCAGCAAGTTGCTGACAACGGCCAAGAGTGAAATCGAGTGGAAATAGTAGGCCGTGAGCACAATGGTGGAAGCCATGGCAATAAATGAAGTGATGACGGTAGCTTTCACGTAGCCCCACAATTGAATTTTCCCATTCACCATAGCGGGTGAGGGCGCCAGCAGCAGCAAAGCCGCCACGGTGATAAAGCTGAGTTGAAATCCCACGTCAAATAACGCTTGGGGAGAAAACACAAGGATGATGAGCGCTGCCGCTGCCAGGGTGTTGACAGGCGTTGATTTCCGGTATAGAATGTGAGCAGTGAACACAAATCCAATCATGATGGTTGCCCTGATAACCGATGGTTGCATTCCTGTGAAAATGTCAAAAATGACAATGGCCATCAGGGTGAGGACAAGCCGTAATTTCTTGAGCCTTAGGTAATCGAGAGGGATAAGTAGCCACCAGATGATGAAAGAGAGAATGCCAACGTGCAACCCGCTTAGTGCCAAAATGTGGGCAATGCCCGCATGAGAGAATTGCCATCTTGTGTCGGTGTCGATATATTGTTTGCCTCCGAGTACGAGGGCAATAACAATGCGTTGGCAATCTTCGTTTAAATTGGAGCTGGCAAGACGCGAGATGATGCGTTGCCGCAGATTTTCCATTTTATTCAACAGAGTGGGCTCATAGCCGCAACGAGCCACCTCCTGCACGTTGCAATGGCTACTGTAATAGAAGCCTTGTCGGTTGAGAATCCTGGCATAGTCAATCTCATCGGGGTTGCCTAAGTTGGTGATTGGATTCAGCTTGGCAGGAAAGGAGATGAGGTCACCACTCCTCAGGCTGTAGTCGCATCCGTCTGTGGACAGCCGAACCTTGCCTTTGATAGCGTGTGGCTGGCTGGAGCGGCTATGGGCGCATTTCAAGTTGACGTTGAGGGTCATTGAGAAGTCCTTATACTCGATACCGTCAATCCGGGCGACAAGATGACCCTTTTGAAGAGCCGCAAGGTCAATCTCAGCAGGAATGCTTGACTTGAACCCCATCCAGCCCAGCGACAAGGTGACCAGCAAGATCGCGACGATGTGCCAAGGCCTTGCCCGGAGCCGTGACGATGGACTGGCTGCACCGTAATATAAAATGAGGGATAAGCCTACGCCAATGACTGCTAAAGCAATGGGGATGAATACAGGGGTCTCTTCCATCCACTGGCCCAAAACAATCCCTGCCGCAAAAGGAATCAGTAGCCTGAGCGCAGGGACGTGGGATAGGGGAGACGATGGCATGTGAAAATGACGTACCCTCTATTATTTAGTCCATATCTCGTAGGAAGAAAACGCTTGAAGCAAGAGCATTTCCTGCCCGTTCTTTACGGTTGCTCCCCGCTGCTTGGACTTTTTCATGAAGAGCGTTTCCTCGGGATTATAAACCAAGTCATAGCAGAGGTGCTCTTTGGTCAAGAACCGATAAGGGAAGTCTGGGAAAGTGTCCACGCGCGGATAAGTGCCAAGAGGAGTGGCATTTACCACAATCTTGCAGTCATGCACCATGGCCTTGGTCAATTCCTCGTAGGTGACCGTCGCTGCCGATTTCCTGCGAGACACATGCAGGATTTCAACTCCCAGTTGCTTAAGGGCGTGGGTTACTGCTTTGGCGGCTCCTCCTGACCCTAAAACCATAGCCTTTTGATGCTTGCTGTCAATGCAGTGTTCTATCGACTTCCCAAAGCCAATCACGTCGGAATTATATCCAATCAACTGCAAGTCATTCTCCCTGTGACCGCGTTGAAATTTAATGACGTTAACGGCACCCACAGCCTTGGCTGTCTTGTCTAAGGCATGCAAAAACGGGATTACCTGCTCTTTATAAGGGGTTGTTACGTTCAGCCCGTCAAGTTGAGGGTACTCGCTCACAACTTCCATCAGCCGATTGATGTCGTCAAGCTCAAAGTTCATATAGATGGCATGAATACCCTCGGATTTGAACTTTTGGTTGAAAAAGTCCATTGACAAGGAGTGTGTGAGTGGATAGCCAATCAAGCCATATATCTTTTTTGTGGTGTGAGTCACTGCCATAATGCTTTGGAGTTCGGGAAATTTTTCTTGCAAAAATACAATAAAAAACAAATATAATTGTAAAAAATGAGAGATTAAATGTTCATGAGCTTCATTTAAGGCAAATGTAAAGCAACATTTCGCCTAAAAAGAACATGACGGATAGGAAATAATGGACAATAATCCATAAATGACTATTTAAAAATCATAATAGAACAATTTCGTTTGGCATTTTATTATTAAATTTGCACCTATTATTAGAGCTTTAATCGCCACCTTGGCTAAAAATGACGAAGAAATTGAAATGAAACCAACCGCTAAAAAAAATATGTTTATCGGGCTGACAGTGCTCGTGAGCCTGTTCTTACTGTATTGGGGCATTGAGTATTTAAAAGGCGCCAATATGTTTAAGCCTGCCAATTACTATTATGCCACATTTGAAAAGATTGATGGCTTGAATGTATCGTCGCCAGTTACTGTCAATGGGTTTCAAGTTGGGCATATTCGGGAAATGAAGTATGATTATGCCCACAACAACATCGTGGTCGAGATCAGTCTCGACAAGCAAATGAAAGTGCCCATGGGCAGCACGGTTTCCCTGTCGAGCTCTTTTTTAGGAACTGCCGAGATACACTTGAACCTGAGCGACCAAAAAAACTATTACCGGGTGGGCGACATGATACAGGTCCGTCCTTTAGAGGCTGGGCTAATGACCAAGGTGAGGCAAGATATTATGCCTTCGGTATCAAACATGTTGCCTAAGGTTGACTCTATCCTGGGCAACGTGAACACGGTGGTAGCTAACCCAGGACTGGAGGCCTCGATATCGAGGGTGAACCAGATCACCATAGAGTTAGAGAAGAGCTCGCGGCAGCTCTCAGCACTCATGGCTCGCCTGAACCAGTCCGTTCCCGGTGTTGTCGGTCATGCCGATGGCGTTTTAGGCAATGTGAATGCGTTGGCCGTTGAACTCCAGAACACATCGAGGAATTTAAGCGAGATGTCCAGCATGCTCAAGACACTCCCAGTTGACTCAACGGTAAGTCGCATCAATGCCACTTTGGCCAATTTACAGCAGTTGTCGGTACAGCTCAACAGCAAGGACTCTTCTTTGGGCAAGCTCACGAGCGACCAGCAACTCTACGATAATGCCTGCGAGGCCGTGGCTGCCCTGCAAGCCCTGCTTGAGGATATCAAGCGGAATCCCAAAAGGTATGTCACGTTTAAGTTGCTATGATGCCAGCATGAGCACGCTCCTTTCCTAATTTAGAAGCATTCTAAATAACAAACAAAAGGATTTTTATCGTTATCTTCTCACATCCAACGTTCAGGAGGGCAGTTCCCCTGGAAGCCATGAAATGCCTCCTTGATGGGGCGAAATGAGTTAGGCTCAATACGAGGCTGATTTTTAAGGTCTTGTATACACAATTGCAATGTGGATGTAGCATTTACAGGATTGTTACATCTAAATGCTTGTTTTTAATAAAGATAGAGCCTTTTTTGAAAAAGCAAATTTTTCACACACTTTTTTATTAGAAATGTAAGGATTAATTTTGTCTTGTCAAATTAACCCTCAAAGCAACTCGGATGAATACTGAAATGCAGCATAACGAGCAATGGAGCAAGTGCCTTGAAATTTTCAAGGACAATCTTCCCACCGAGCAATTTAATGCTTGGTTTGCCCCAATTGTTGCTTTGAAGACGGAAAGCGACAGCCTTACGTTGAGGGTTCCCTCTCAATTTTACGTTGAGCAAATCGAGGAGCGTTATTACAACTTGGTGGTATCAACGCTCAAGCGCGTGTACGGCCCTAACGTGAAGTTGTTCTACAATTATGATGTGGTGAGAAACGACGCCGAGACGGGGATAACGGTAAAAGATGAAAATTCAAGCTCGATTATCAAGAACAAGGTAAGCGAGCAAACACGTCACGCCAGCAATCCCTTTGACACGGTTGACTATGGCGACATTGACCCTCAATTAAATCCTCGCTACACCTTTGAGAACTACTGCGGCAGCATGAGCAACAAGCTGGCAGTAACCATCGGCATGACGATTGCGACCGACCCCAATTGCAAGACGTTTAATCCCTTGTTTGTTTTTGGCCCCACGGGCGTTGGAAAGACCCATCTGATTCAAGCCATCGGCATCAAAATCAAGGAGAACACTCCACGCAAGCGTGTCCTTTATATCACGGCTCGTGTATTTGAAAGTCAATATACCACTGCTGTCAGAAACAACAAAGTTAACGATTTCATCAATTTCTATCAGAGTATTGATGTGCTCATTATTGACGACATTCAAGAGTTTGCCGGCAAGCAGGGCACGCAAAACACTTTTTACCACATTTTTAACCAACTTCACAATCAAGGCAAGCAACTCATCCTTTCAAGCGACCGCCGTCCTTGCGAAATGGATGGGATGGTTCCGCGCCTTATTTCCCGTTTCAAGTGGGGAATGACCGTTGAGCTGTCGAAGCCTGACTACGAGTTGCGTCGCAATGTGCTTCAGCTCAAAGCCTCCCAAGATGGCTTGTCGATTCCTGCCGATGTGCTCGACTTTATTGCTTGCAACGTGACCGATAGCATCCGCGAGTTGGAGGGCGTGGTGGTTTCGCTGCTTGCTCATGCCACCATGCTCAATCAGGAAATCTCGATTGAGCTTGCGAGCAGTGTGATTGCCAATGCGGTAAAAGTCAGCAAGAAGCAAGTTACGTTTGAAATGATTGCCGAGATCGTGGCCAGTCATTACGACATCGACAGTGCCTTGCTCTATGGCAAGTCGCGCAAGCGTGAAATCTCTGACGCGCGCCAGTTGCTCATGTACTTCGCCAAAAAAGAGACTCAGTTGTCCTCGACCAACATCGGAATGCGCTTGTCACGAAGCCATGCGACAGTGCTTCATGCGTGCAAGCAGATTGAGCAACGCCTATCGGTTGAAAAAAACTTTGCTGACGAGGTCAAGAAATTGGAGGAGAAACTAAACCAGTAGAGCGTAACATGAATAGCGATTTATTCTTGAAATGACATTGATAGCAATTTGTTTTTAACAAAAAACGAAAAAAACTGCGGCTCAAGGAAGAGCCGCAGTTTTTGTATGAAGATATATTGAGATATATTGCAATGCCTGTACCTGAAACTAATCTTCAAGAAGAATGTGCATCACTTGAGCCGCCGACTTCATGACGTTGGTTCCAGGACCAAAAATGGCAGCCACACCTGCTTGGTACAAGAAGTCATAGTCTTGAACGGGAATCACGCCTCCGGCGGTGACAATGATGTCCTCACGCCCCAGCTTCTTGAGCTCGGCAATCACGGCAGGAACCAAGGTCTTGTGACCTGCTGCAAGCGAGGAAACCCCCATCACGTCTACGTCGTTCTCTACGGCCTGCTTGGCTGCTTCCTCTGGGGTTTGGAACAAGGGCCCCATGTCAACGTCAAAACCGCAATCGGCATAGCCTGTTGCTACTACTTTTGCGCCACGGTCATGACCGTCTTGCCCCATCTTGGCAATCATGATGCGAGGTTGGCGACCATTCTTTTCGGCAAATTGGCCAGTGAGTTCACGAGCCTTATTGAGCTCTTCGTTGTTGTTAACTTCTGCTGCGTACACGCCTGAAAACATTTGAACTTTTGCTTTATATCGACCCACGATTTCCTCGCAGGCATCTGAAATCTCGCCCAGTGAGGCACGGTCTTTGGCAGCCTCCACTGCACAAGCCAAGAGATTGCCCTCGCCAGTTCTCACGCATTCGGTGAGTGCAGCGAGGTCTTTTTTCACCTTGTCGTTGTCACGGTTCTTGTAGAGTGTCTGCAAGCGACTGACTTGCTCGTTGCGCACTTCGGTATTGTCAATTTCGAGGATGTCAATAGGCTCCTCTTTTTCAAGGACATACTTGTTGACACCAACGATGGTTTGGCGGCCCGAGTCGATGCGGGCTTGAGTGCGGGCAGCAGCCTGCTCAATACGCATCTTGGGCACTCCGGTCTCAATGGCCTTGGCCATGCCGCCGAGTTTCTCGATTTCTTGAATGTGGGCCCATGCTTTGCGCACAAGTTCGTCAGTCAATTTCTCCACATAGAATGAGCCTGCCCAGGGGTCAATAGCCTTGGTGATGTAGGTCTCTTGCTGAATGAAGATTTGAGTGTTACGAGCAATGCGAGCCGAGAAGTCGGTGGGCAGCGCGATGGCCTCGTCAAGCGCATTGGTGTGCATCGACTGGGTGTGACCTTGTGCTGCTGCCAAAGCCTCGATACAGGTACGTCCCACGTTGTTGAAGGGATCTTGCGCGGTGAGCGACCAGCCCGATGTTTGGCTGTGGGTGCGCAATGACATTGATTTTGGATTCTCGGCACCAAAACTTTTCACAATCTTGGCCCACAGCAAGCGGCCTGCGCGCATCTTGGCAACCTCGGTGAAGAAGTTCATCGAAATGCCCCAGAAGAACGACAGGCGTGGCGCAAAGGTATCGACCTTCATGCCGGCATTCACGCCCGTGCGGATGTAGTCCATGCCATCGGCGAGAGTGTAGGCGAGCTCAATGTCAGCCGTTGCTCCAGCCTCCTGGATGTGGTAACCCGAGATCGAGATGCTGTTGAACTTGGGCATGTTCTGTGAGGTGTACTCAAAGATGCTGGCAATAATCTGCATAGAGAATTTAGGAGGATAAATATAGGTGTTGCGCACCATGAACTCCTTCAAAATATCGTTTTGAATAGTGCCTGCCATCACTTCGAGCGAAGCGCCTTGCTCAAGGCCTGCAACGATGTAGAAGGCCAGAATAGGGAGCACTGCACCGTTCATGGTCATTGACACCGACATCTTGTTCAAGGGAATGCCATCAAACAGCACCTTCATGTCCTCAACCGAGCAAATGGATACACCTGCCTTACCCACATCGCCCACGACACGCTGGTTGTCAGCATTGTAGCCACGGTGCGTGGGAAGGTCAAATGCCACTGACAAGCCTTTTTGCCCTGAAGCCAGGTTACGGCGATAGAAGGCATTGGACTCGGCTGCTGTTGAGAAACCTGCATACTGGCGCACTGTCCATGGGCGGAATGGGTACATCAAGCTATAGGGACCTCCCAAAAATGGGGGGATGCCTGCCTTGAATTGGAGGTGCTCAAGTCCCTCGAGATCTTCACGCGTGTAGACTGGCTTAATATCGATCAACTCGGCGTTTTTCCACGGCTCGGCCAGTGTGAGAGGCTTGTGTTCTACATTAAAAGCCTCTTTTGCAATATCTATATTTTTAAAATTTGGTCTCATTGTGATTGATGTGATTGATTATTTTAAAAGTTTAGCGTTGAAAGCTTTTAATGTTTCAAGAACGTTAGTGCGAACATTAATGAAGTGGCTAACGCCCATCGCTTTGAACTCATCGGTTTCTGGACCTGCAAGCACAAACTCGGCACGGCCGTCAAGAGCTTTGAGTGTGCCAGGGATGAAGTCGGGATACTCGGGGTCACTCGAGCACAACACAACAATGTCGGCACCAGCCTTGACGGCTGCCTCAACACCCTCTTCAACCGTTTTGAAGCCATTGTTGTCAATGAGCTTGTAGCCCGCGCAGCCAAAGAAGTTGTCGCTGAATTGGGCGCGTGCCAGACGCATCGACAAGTTGCCAATAGTGAGCATAAACACGACTGGGGTCTTGGCGGCTTTTTCAGTGGCTGTGCGCAACTCTTCAAAGTCAGTCGCTAAGCGGCGATTGTTGAGCACAGGAACTGCTGCCTCTTGTGCGCCACCACCACAGCAGCAGCACGTTGCAGGCTGCTTGTCGCCTAAAGTCTCGGTGAAATTTGGGAACTGGTTGGTGCCCAGCATTTGCTCTTTGCGCTTGGCTGCCTTGTCAAAGCGGGCTGCTGCCGATGCGTTGACCGCATTGGTCACATGATAATTCTCAACTTCGGCCTTGAAACCGCCATTTTCCTCCACATCGAGGAAGAGTTTCCATGCCACTTGAGCAATGCTCATCGTGAGTTCCTCAATATAATACGATCCGCCTGCGGGGTCGACCACCTTGTCGAGGTGGCTCTCCTCTTTCAGGAGAATTTGCTGGTTGCGTGCAATGCGCTCGCTGAACTCGTCGCTATCCTTATAAGGTGCATCAAAAGGAGTAACGGTGATTTCGTCCACCGATGCCAATGCGGCCGACATGGCTTGCGTCTGGCTTCGGAGCATGTTCACGTAGGCATCATACATGGTTTGGCTGAAGCGTGATGTGCAGGCATTCACCACCATCTTGCAGGCACAATCGCATGCGGGGTTGTATTGCTTCACGATTTGCGCCCACAGCATGCGAGCTGCGCGGAATTTAGCAAGCTCCATAAAATATACGGTGGACACACCCATGTTGAACTTGATGCGGCTGGCAACCTCATCGGCACTAAAACCGGCCTCGGTGAGCGATGCCATCCATTCGTTGCCCCATGCGAGGGCATAGCCAAGTTCCTGGTAGATAAAAGCGCCTGCGTTGCAGAGCATCACCGAGTCGACCGAGAGTACCTTCAGGCCTTTCACAGGAGCTGCAATCTTCAAGAGTTCGCTTGCCGTTGCGGCAATGCTCTCTGGAAATTTCTTGCCACGCTTCAAAGTCATCTTGAAGGGGTCAAAATCAATGCTGCCGTGGAATTTTTCGGCAGACCCCGTTCTCTCAAGGTAGGCGACAAGAGCCTTTGCCAGTTCAATGGCGCGAGTTGGACAAATCGAGAAGTTAATTTCCGCAACGTCGGTATAAATGCCTGCCAGCAAAGTGTCCAGGTCGATGTTTGCGCCCTTGCCCAGCTTGAAGCCAATTGCGGTAACGCCCTTGTTGAGAACGTCAAGCGCTTTCGCGTTGGCCGCTTTAGCGTCATGCGCATCGATGTCTTGGCGCACTTGCCAGTCGTTGTCTGTGCGCGTTCCACGCACAAATGGATACTCACTCGGAAGTGAACCGATTGTCTTGAAGTCTTTAATGTCTTCGTCAAAATACAGTGGCTGAACATTGAATCCTTCGTTTGTTCTCCATATCATTCTCTTGTCAAAGTTGGCGCCTTTCAGGTCGACTTCGGCTTTAGCGCGCCACGTCTCGTGGTTGACTGGAGAAAATGAATCGAACAATTTTTCTCTTTTTTCTGCCATAACTCAATTTAATTATATAGTAACTTTTGTTGATATAAATGGTATTCGCAAACCATTAAATAGTTGTTTTCTATTATATTCATACAAAGGTACAAACAATTATCGAAATTATTCCATAATCCACCTTTTTATTAGGTTAATAATCTTAAAATAGGATATTGACGAAACTTGCTGGAGTGATGAGAAGACACCTAACAATGCAAGGTGCGCTTGTCGGGGGCACACCTTGCATGAACGTGGTCTCAAATTGATTTTTGTGTTTTTAATCTATTGAGGCAATGGCGGTTGAATGTCGTTAGTTATAGTTTGTCACAAACTCAAACCGTTGCTCTTTGAGGAAGTCTATCAGTTGCTTTGTGAGGGGTATTTTGTGTTGTGATTTCAATGTGACCTTCAGGCCGTTTTCCTCGTTGATCAGGCGAATGTAGAGGTCGCACCGATTCTCGGTCGAGGATTGAAGTAGTGCGTTCATGTCCTCAAGATTGTCCAACCTTGACTCCTCCACATCAATGCGGATATTATGAACCATTTTGCCTTTTACGTTTGCAAGCAGTTCTATTTGTTTGATGTCGAAGTTGATGCGATCGCCATACTTGCTTTTCGCGTACTCGCCGCGAACAAAGATGGGCGTAGATACCACACCATATTTGTTGTAGTCAATGTAGTTCTTGCCAAACAGCATCAACTCATGGCTGCCCGTGTAGTCCTCCAACTTCAAACGCCCATACATGCCGCCATTCTTCGCAGGCTTCGCTTGGAAGTCGGTAACAATCCCGCAGAATGTGAGTTCTTGATTGAGATGACCCTGTTTCTCGTCAATTTCATTCAAGCGCGTGTTGCACCCATATTGCACCTCGATAAAATATGGGTCAAGAGGATGTGCCGAGAGATAGATGCCAATCAAGTCTTTTTCCTTGTTCAGCTTTTCAACGATGCCCCAGGGCTCTGATGCGGGAATCTCGGGAGTGGCGATCTCAATCTCGTCAAATCCTCCAAACAGGGAGTTTGTGTTGGCCGATTGGTCGTTTTGATAGCGCTGCCCGTATTTCACGAGCGTGTCGAGAAACACATCGCCATGCTCATTGGTGGCCAGGAAACTCTCGCGTGGGATGCCAAAAGAATCAAAGCCGCCGCTCAAAGCCAGCGATTCAAAGGCTTTGCGGTTCACGCATCCGTAATTCACACGTTGGGCAAAATCGAAAATGTCTTTGTATGGGCCATTCTTCGTTCTTTCATCCACGATTGAGCGTGCAGCAGCGTCGCCGATGCCCTTGATGGCCGACAGCCCAAAGCGAATTTCGCCTTTGTCGTTCACGCCGAAGTGGCGGAAACTCTCGTTGACATCAGGGCCAAGCGTTTTCAGCTTCATCGCTTGGCACTCCTCCATCAACTTGGTGATTTCAGAGATTTGGTCAAAGCGGCGGGTCATCAGCGCAGCCATGAACTCTGCCGGGTAGTGGGCCTTCAAGTAGGCTGTTTGGTAGGAAACCCAGCTGTAGCACGTCGCGTGTGACTTGTTGAATGCGTAGGATGCGAAATTCTCCCAATCACTCCAAATCTTTTCCAGCACTTTGGGGTCATGCCCGTTGGCTGTGCCTTGCTCAATGAATTTCGGCTTCATCTGGTCGACAATCGCCTTCTTCTTTTTGCCCATAGCCTTGCGCAGGGCATCGCTCTCGCCGCGAGTGAAGTTGGCGAGCTGCCTGGAGAGCAGCATCACTTGCTCCTGGTAGACGGTGATGCCATAAGTGTCCTTGAGGTATTTCTCCATGCAGGGTATATCATACTTCACGAGCGATGGATCGTGCTTGCGCTTGATAAAATCAGGGATGTATTGCATGGGCCCCGGGCGATAGAGCGCGTTCATGGCAATTAAGTCCTCAAACACGGTTGGGTGCAGGTCGCGCAAGTACTTCTGCATGCCAGCCGATTCAAACTGGAACGTGCCCACAGTGCGCCCCTCCTGGTACAGCTTGTAAGTTAAAGGGTCGTCAAGGGGGATATGGTCAATGTCCACCACATCACCCGTGGTCTGCTTAATGACCTTGCAGGCCTCTTTCAGCTCCGACAGCGTTTTCAGCCCCAAGAAGTCCATTTTAATTAACCCCGTGGATTCAATCACGTGACCGTCATATTGCGTGACGTTGGTCTTGCTGTTGGGGAAATCGGGATCGTCGGCCGTCGAGACGGGCACATGGTCGTCGATGCGGTCGCGGCAGATGATGAAGCCGCAGGCATGAATGCCCGTGCCACGCACCGTGCCCTCCAGTTTCTTGGCGTATTTAATGGTGTTGCGCTCTTGCACGTTTTCGCTGCTTTCGGCCGCTTGCAACTCGGGGGTACACTTGATGGCGTTGCTCAAGTTCATCTTCATTCCATCGGGTAGGCGGTCGGGAATGGCTTTGCACAGGGCGTTGGAGAGGTCGAGCGGCAACTTCTCCACTCGGGCCACGTCTTTAATGGAGTTTTTGGTGGCCATGGTTGAGTAGGTGATGATGTGGGCGCAGTTATTGTGTCCATATTTGTCCATCACCCATTGCAACACTTTTCCCCGGCCGTCGTCGTCAAAGTCGGTATCAATATCCGGAAGAGAGATGCGGTCAGGGTTCAGGAAACGCTCAAACAGCAAATCATATTTGATGGGGTCTATTCTTGTGATGCCCAAGCAATAGGCCACAACCGATCCGGCGGCTGAGCCTCGCCCTGGCCCCACCCACACATCGAGCTTGTCGCGTGCCGCATTGATGAAATCTTGCACAATGAGAAAATATCCAGGGAAGCCCATGGTTTTCATGACATGGAGCTCAAACTTGATGCGCTCAAGCACGGCGTTGGGCGTGGGGTCGCCATAGAGTTTTTTGGCTCTCTCATAGGTGAGTTTGGCCAGGTAATCGGCCTCAAATTTGATGCGGTAAATTTTGTCGTAGCCTCCCAAGTGGCTGATGCGCTTGGTGGCTTCAGCCTCACTCAGCGGGTTTTCTCCATTCTCGTCGCTGCAAAACTCTTGTCGCAGTTCTTCTTCGGTAAACTTATGGCGCCATTCCTCCTCGGTTCCAAACGATTCGGGGATGGGAAAGAATGGCATAATGGGCTCGTTGTCAATATTGTAGGGAACAATTTTATCGATGATTTCTTGGGTTGTGGAAAGCGCCTCGGGAATATCGGCAAAAACTTCGTTCATTTCCTCTTGCGTCTTGAACCACTCTTGCTTGGAGTAAAGCATGCGCCTGGGGTCGTCAAGGTCTTTCCCCGTGGCGAGGCACAGGAGGTGGTCATGGGCTTCGGCATCGTCCTCGTTGACGAAGTGGCTATCATTGGTGCATACCACTTTGATGCCCAGTTCTTTCGATATCTTGACGAGTTCCTTGTTCACCTCTTGCTGTAGCGCATAAGTCTCATGATTGGCCCTCGCGACAGTGGCCTTGTGGCGTTGCAGCTCAAGGTAAAAGTCCTCGCCAAACACGCTTTGGTACCATAGCGCCACCTCCCGGGCCTTGTTAAGGTCCCCATTCATAATTAATTGCGGGATTTCACCGCCCAGGCACGCCGAGCAGCAGATGATGCCCTCGTGATACTTCTCAATCTCGGCGTGGTCGGTGCGCGGATGGTAGTACATGCCATCGGTCCATGCCTTTGACACGATTTTTATCAAGTTGTGGTAGCCTTGCTCGTTCTTGGCCAGCAAAATGAGGTGGCGGCCAATGTCGCGCTTGTCCCTGGACTCTGTGAGTTTTCCTGCTGCGACGTACACCTCGCATCCGAAAATGGGGATAAACAGCTTGCGCCGAGCCTCGTCGATTTGCTGCTGAATCGCGATGGCTGCGTCGCCCTCGGCGTTTGCCAAGTCTTTTTCAAGTTTCTTGATTGCTTTGTGGGTGCCGCTGTTCACTTGGTTGCAATAGTCATAAAATTCCTTGATGCCAAACATATTGCCATGGTCGGTGAGTGCCATGCCGCGCATGCCATTGGAAATCGCTTTGTCCACAAGCCCCTCAATCGACGCTTGCCCGTCGAGCGTTGAGTAGTAGGAGTGAACGTGTAGGTGTACAAATGGAATCATAATCAGTATAATGAAAATTTCTCGTTTTGAGTTGTTGCTTAGAGCAGGTAAAATTACGCTATAAAAAACTTCTTGTCAAATAAAACCGAAAGAAGTTATTAACAACCGCCTTGCCATGTGTTTTGAGATGGTCGTGGATTTTGCCATGACGAAAAGATGCCAGTGCCATAATTTAGAAAGAGTACAAATAGAAGAATTTGCACAAAACGCTGCAATTTGCAAGTGATTGCGGTTTTAAAAATTATCTTTTCTGTAAACTTTTTCAAGTTATAAAAATATTAATTCGTTGTGTATCAAGTGATTGTTAATTATTCTTGAAAATTTTATCTTTTTAATCTTTTTCTTTGTAAATAAAAATAATAGTTTTAATTTTGCACAGAATTTCATGGAAATCCAATTTTGCTAACGATATAAAAATCACAATGGAACAGAAAACCTATACCCATAGCGAGGCCTATGAGGCCGCGCTCAAATACTTTGAGGGCGATGAGCTGGCTGCGCGCGTGTGGACCAGCAAATATGCGCTGAAAGACAGTTATGGTCATTTGTACGAGTTGACACCCGATGACATGCACCACCGCATAGCCCGAGAAATCGCTCGTATCGAGAAAAAATATTCCCACCCCATGAGTGAGCAGGAGGTTTTTGACCTGATGAAACATTTCCGCTACATCGTGCCACAAGGAAGCCCAATGGCAGGCATTGGCAACAACTTTCAAGTGGGCTCGCTGAGCAATTGCTTCGTGATTGGCCTTGACGGCGAGCCCGACAGTTACGGGGGCATTGCCAAAATCGACGAGGAACAGGTGCAGCTCATGAAACGCCGTGGCGGAGTAGGGCATGACTTGTCGCACATTCGCCCCAAAGGCTCTCCCGTGAAAAACTCTGCCTTGACCTCTACCGGGCTCGTTCCTTTCATGGAGCGTTACAGCAACTCAACGCGCGAGGTGGCTCAAGACGGCCGCCGGGGTGCCCTCATGCTGACGGTGAGCATCAAGCATCCCGACAGCGAGGCATTTATCGATGCCAAGATGACCGAGGGGAAAGTGACGGGCGCTAATGTGAGCGTGCGCATCGACGATGACTTCATGCGCGCTGTGACCGAGGGTGCCGACTATGTTCAGCAATATCCAGTGACAAGCGACGATCCCCTCTATTCCAAGAAAGTGAACGCGACAAAACTCTGGCACAAGATTGTGCACAACGCTTGGAAAAGCGCTGAGCCCGGCGTGCTGTTTTGGGACACCATCACGCGGGAATCGGTACCCGATTGCTATGCCGACCTTGGTTTCCGAACCATCTCGACCAACCCCTGCGGAGAAATCCCCCTGTGCCCTTACGACAGCTGCCGCTTGATTGCCATTAATCTCTATTCCTACGTTGAGAATCCATTTACCGCATTTGCCAACTTCAACTATGAGCTATTTAAGAAGCACGTGGGCTATGCGCAACGCATGATGGACGACATCATTGATCTGGAAATGGAGAAAATCGATAAAATTATCGCAAAAATTGAGAGTGACCCAGAAACGGCCGAGGTGAAACAAACCGAGTTGAACCTTTGGAACAAGATTCGCGCCAAGACCCTCAAAGGGCGGCGCACTGGTGTGGGCACGACTGCCGAGGGCGACATGGTGGCTGCCATGGGATTGCGCTACGGCACTCCCGAGGCCACGGAGTTCTCGGTCAATGTGCACAAGACCCTTGCGCTTGCCGCCTACCGCGCTTCGGTTGTGATGGCCAAGGAGCGGGGCGCATTTGAAATCTATGATGCCATGCGTGAGGAAAACAACCCTTACATTAACCGCATCAAGGATGCCGACCCCGAACTTTATAAGGAGATGGTGACATTCGGCCGCCGCAACATCGCTTGCCTGACTATTGCGCCTACGGGCACGACAAGTATCTTGACGCAGACGACCTCGGGCATCGAGCCCGTGTTTTTGCCGGTGTACAAGCGCCGCCGCAAGGTGAATCCAAGCGACAAGGACGCGCATATTGACTATGTAGACGAAACGGGCGATTGCTTTGAGGAGTATATCGTTTATCATCCCAAGTTCGTCACTTGGATGAACACCAACGGGATTGAAGTGCGTCATGACTACACGCAAGAGCAACTTGACAACCTCGTTGCCAAATCGCCCTACTACAAGGCAACCTCCAACGATGTCGACTGGCTGAACAAGGTGAGGATGCAAGGAGCGGTGCAGAAGTGGGTAGACCACAGTATCAGCGTCACCATTAACCTGCCTAACGATATTACCGAGGAAATGGTGAACAAGCTCTATGTCGAGGCATGGAAATCGGGCTGCAAGGGCTGCACGGTGTACCGTGACGGGTCGCGGTCGGGCGTGCTGGTGTCGCTCACCAACGACGACAAGAAGAAGGAGGCGGCCAAGCAACCGCGCTACATCGCCGAGGAAGGGCACATCTTGAAGCGCCCCATCGAGCTTGAGTGCGACGTGGTGCGATTCCAGAACAACAAGGAAAAATGGATTGCGTTCATTGGCATGATTGACCGTCGCCCTTACGAGATTTTCACAGGTATCGCCGATGACGACGAGGGCATTTTCTGCCCAAAATCGGTCACCAAGGGAAAGATTATCAAGGTTGTGGATGCCAATGGCGTGAAGCGCTACGATTTCCAGTTTGTCAACAAGCGTGGTTTCAAGACCACCATCGAGGGGCTGAGCGAGAAATTCAACCCCGAATTCTGGAACTATGCCAAGCTCATCAGCGGCGTGCTGCGCTATGGCATGCCCATAGAGCAAGTGATTAAACTCGTGAGCAGCTTGGAGCTCGACAACAAGAGCATCAACACCTGGAAAATGGGCGTTGAAAGGGCGCTGAAGGGATATCTGCCCAATGGCACCAAGGCCAACGGCCAAAAGTGCCCTAACTGCGGCGAGGAGGCTCTTGTTTACCAAGAGGGATGCCTCATTTGCACCCATTGCGGCATTTCTCGTTGCGGGTAACCTTAAAAGCACAGTTATCGTGCGTCTAAACAGGTCAAATTGATTGAATTTGGCCTGTTTTTTTGCCATGTTGCCAATTTTTCCTAATTTTATGCCCTCAATTGAATTCCTGCAATGAGGATAATTTTCAACATCAGTTATGCGACTCGCTGGGGCGAAAACCTCTGGCTCGTTTCAAACATTGACAACCAATCTCACAAGATGCGCTGGAACGACGGCAACATCTGGTCGTGTGAGCTTGATGTAGACTCGACGTTCCTTTACCATTATTTTGTCAAGAGTCATGAGGGCAATAGGGTAGAGCAGCATGAGCACCGCTTGGATTTCCTGCATGGCGACATCGACGAAATCACGGTTGTTGACACTTGGCAAGACGAGGTGTTTGAACGTGTATTCGACACCCAACCTTTTCACACTTTTTTTCAGCGACAGCGGTTGCCCAAGGCAAGCCACATCAAGAAGCAGCGCGTCAACTTGCGTGTCTTTGCCCCCATGTTGACCCCCTCGCAGTCACTTGCCATTGTTGGCAGCACGAAACAATTAGGCCATTGGGAGCCACACGATGCCCTATTGCTTGACGATGCCGATTTCCCCTACTGGACCATCGCGCTCAAACCAGAAGAACCGGTAGAATACAAGTTTATCGTTCTCGACAAGGCGACACACGACCTGATCGAATGGGAGAAAGGCAACAATCGCGATTTAGGCGCTTACGGACCTCATGGCCACACGATTGTCGTCTCGGGACTGGTTTTTCAGAATCCATTGCCTCGCTGGAGATTCGCTGGCACGGCTGTTCCGCTTTTTTCTTTGAGGTCGCAGAGCGACATGGGAGTAGGAGACTTTGCCGATATTCCAAAACTGGTTGACTGGGCATGCCGCACCAAGCAGCGTGTGATTCAACTGCTGCCCGTTAACGACACGACCAGTTTCAGCGCGAGCCGTGACTCTCACCCTTACAACCCCATTTCAGCATTTGCGCTGCATCCCATTTTTATCCGTCCCTCAAAGGTGGGTTCATTGAGCGACAGGCGGCAATTGGCCGATTTCACACGTCGCGCAATGCATCTAAACAGCCAGAACACGATCCATCATGCAGCAGTTCTCCAGCTGAAAGAGGAATATATGCGCATGCTTTATCAAGAACATGGGAAACAACTGGTTAAATCATGTGAGTTCAAGCGTTTCTTGAAAGAGAACGACTGGCTGAGACCTTATGCCGCCTATTGCATTCTCCGTCGCCATAACGTGACCGACGACACGACACAATGGGGGGCATATTCAAAATATGAAGAGGAAAAAATCTCGAAACTTCTCAACGCTCGGCAGGAGGATGCTTCCTTCATCTACTTCTATCAGTTCCATCTGCACCGTCAGCTTTTAGAGGCAGCCGCTTACGCCCACAGCCATGGCGTAGCGCTTAAGGGAGATCTCCCGATTGGCATGTCGCCCAACAGCGTCGATGTGTGGCAGCATCCCGAACTGTTTGATACCGAGCGGCAGGCAGGCTCGCCTCCCGATTATTTTTCAAAGCATGGGCAGGTTTGGGGATTCCCGCTTTATCGCTGGAAAGTGATGGAGCATGACGGCTTCGCATGGTGGAAAAACCGCTTGAGGCATATTGCTCAATACTTCGACCTTTACCGCCTCGACCATATCTTGGGCTACTTCAGGATGTGGTCAATCCCCCGTGGAGAAACGAGGGGCGAGTTGGGCAAGTACATTCCGAACTTGCAGGAAGTTTCCCAGAGTATCAAAGAGAATGTGTGGTTGGAGAGCGGCTCTTTTTACCTGAAAGCGCTGACTTCGGCAACCGCGATGTTGCCTTGCGGTGAGGATTTGGGCGTGCGGCTTGCCGGGTTGCCCCGTGTCATGCGGCGGTTGGGAATCTTAACGATAGAGATGCAGCGCATGCCCAAGGGTGACTGCGAATTTGGCGAAACGAGCCAATTCCCCTATTTGAGCGTGTGCACGACATCCAATCACGACATGAGCGTGATGCGTGCCTGGTGGAAAGAGGATGCAGCCAAGACCCAGCGCTACTATGGCCAAGTGCTTCGCCAGGCGGGCGAAGCCCCAGCCGATGCGACAGCCGAGACATGTGAGGCCATCTTGCAGATGAATCTGAACTCGCCATCGATGCTTGCCATCATGCCGCTGCAAGACTGGTTAGCCATCGACGAGCGTCTCCGCAACCCTCATCCTGAAAGCGAGCAAGTGAACTTCCCATCGCGCGCGCAGGCACATTGGGACTTCCGCTTTCACCTCTCGCTTGAGGCATTAGTGGCCGCATCGTCGTTTAACAAGAGAGTCGCTCTTCTGGTGTCTTCCAGCAACCGCTAATGGTGATGCCACTTGTGAAATTGTCAAAAAGGCATTAAATTTGCACTACAATTCAAAAATGACATGAAAAAGAGAGTTTTGCTTGTTTTTGGAACTCGCCCCGAAGCCATCAAGATGGCTCCGCTGGTGAAAGAGCTCCAAAAGCATCCCGATAAGATAAAAACCGTGGTTTGCGTGACGGGGCAGCATCGCGAAATGCTTGACCAAGTGCTCAAGATATTTGATATATGCCCAGGTTATGACCTCAATATCATGAAATCGGGGCAAGACCTCTACGACATCACCTCAAGGGTGCTGCTTGGCATGCGCGAGGTCTTGAGCGCGGCTCAGCCCGACATGGTTCTCGTTCATGGCGACACGGCCACAAGCACGGCAGCGGCATTGGCGGCATTTTACCGGCAAATCCCCGTGGGCCATGTTGAAGCCGGGTTAAGGACACACCACATCTACAGCCCTTGGCCCGAAGAGATGAATCGCCAAATCACAAGCCGCATCGCCACTTGTCATTTTGCCCCGACTTGCTTGAGTCGCCAGAACTTGCTGAATGAAAACGTCAAAGATGCGCAAATCCTGGTCACGGGCAATACTGTCATCGACGCGTTGCACATCGTTGTGGACAAGATTAAAGGCAGCGCATCGCTCGACGCTCAACTTGAGAAGGAGTTGTGTGGCGCTGGCTACGACCCCAGCCGCTTGCGAGGCGGAGATCGTCGCCTGCTGCTCATCACCGGTCACCGCCGCGAGAACTTTGGCGATGGCTTTAAAAATATATGTCAAGCCATCAAGGCGTTGAGCAATGATTTCCCCAGTGTCGATTTTGTGTACCCCATGCATCTTAATCCCAATGTGCGCCGCCCGATTCATGAGCTTTTCGGCACTCAGTTGAGCAATCTTGGCAATCTGTTCTTTATTGAGCCACTGGAGTACTTGAGTTTCGTCTATCTCATGGAGAAGTCCACACTTGTACTCACCGACAGCGGCGGCATTCAAGAAGAAGCCCCCGGGTTAGGGAAACCGGTGCTGGTGATGCGCGACACCACAGAGCGCCCCGAAGCTGTGGAGGCTGGAACTGTGAAACTTGTGGGAACAGACTATGGCAAAATTGTAGAAAACGTTTCAACGCTCCTCAACGACAGCTCCGCTTACAGAGCGATGAGCCACGCCGTCAACCCCTATGGCGACGGGCATGCCTGTGAGCGAATCGTTGAGCATTTGATCAAATCATTATAAAGTGTCAATCAACATGAAAGGAAAAATATTAGTAACGGGTGGAACTGGGTTTATCGGAAGCCACACCACCGTGGAATTGCAAAATGCTGGTTATGAGGTTGTGATTATCGACAATCTGTCTAATAGCAACAAGGAAGTGCTGGGTGGCATTGAGCGCATCACTGGGGTGCGTCCGGCGTTTGTCGAGGGCGACTGCACCGATATTGACACACTTCGTGCGCTTTTCCAAACTCATCCGGGCATTGATGGCATCATCGATTTTGCAGCAAGCAAAGCTGTTGGCGAATCAATTCACAAGCCCATCATGTACTACCGCAACAATTTAAATATCTTGCTCAACCTCCTGGACTTGATGCCAGAGTTTCAGGTCAAAGGGTTTGTGTTCTCGTCGTCGTGTACCGTGTATGGCGAGCCCGACGAGAATCCAATTACCGAGCATGCCCCCGTCAAAAAGGCGACCTCGCCCTATGGCGCCACAAAGCAAGTGGGAGAGGACATCATCGGCGATGTGATGAATAGCGGAGCTCCAATCAAAGCCGTTATCCTTCGCTATTTTAACCCCATTGGCGCTCATCCCAGCGGCGAGATTGGCGAGTTGCCCAATGGCGTGCCGCAAAATCTTGTGCCTTACCTCACTCAAACCGCAATGGGGATTCGCAAGGAGTTGAGCATCTTTGGAAACGACTATCCCACACCCGATGGGACGTGCATTCGCGATTTCATCAATATCGTCGACCTCGCAAAGGCTCACGTTGCAGCCTTAGAGCGCATGCTGGAGAACAAGAGCGAGCACAAGCTGGAGATTTTCAACATCGGCACGGGCAAGGGACTCTCTGTCCTTCAGTTGCTGAATGCCTTTGAAAGTGCTACAGGCGTGAAAGTTCCTCACAAGATTGTCGGCCGCCGCGCAGGCGACATCATCCAAATTTGGGCCGATCCCACGAAAGCAAATGACGTGCTGGGCTGGAAAGCAGAGGTTTCGATTGAGGACACCATGCGCAGTGCGTGGAATTGGCAACAGAAATTGCGCGAGCGCGGCGTGATGTGACGTGCTTCTCGTGTGTGTCCCCTTGGCAACTGATCGGGCCGAAACGCAGGCCATCAGAGCGAGAGTAAAATCCAAATGCCACTCACACCGATGTAGGCATACACAACATACCGGAAGGCGTGCTGGGGAATGTGCCTGAAGGCCATCGTGCCCAGCGCCGTTCCGATGGCGACACCTCCGATTCCCCACAAAAAGGCCCATCCAACGGCGGCTGTCAGAAATCCGTTGTAGGCTCGCACCAGTAGCATCATGATGTTGCTGACCAGCAGATAGGCTTGGATTAAGGCCATGTAATGTTCCTTGTCGGGCTCTGACTGAAGGAAGTAGAGCACCGCAGGCGGGCCTTGCATTCCAAAGAATCCCCCCATCAAGCCACTCAATGCGCCGATGCACACTTGGGCGTGGAAAGTGGCTCTAAGCCTGATCTTGGTGCTAAAAAGAATGAAATAGAAAGATGCCAAAATGAGCGTGATTGCCAATATCATTCTCAAGAACCATTCGTCTAACCCTTTCATGGTGAAGATGGCGGCAGAAGAAACCACTACGAAAGCGAGCAAAGGGACAATGAGTTTCCGAACACGGAGGTGCTTCCTCATCTTGTAAACGACGTAGGCCGATGTACTCATTGCGAGCAGCCCTGATGTGCAGGTGGCCTCGCCAAACGACGGCATCAGGAGCGGAAGCATCGTCATGATAAAAATGCCAAACCCAAATCCAACCGTGCGGAGAATGAAACTGCCAAGAATGGCGAGCAGAAAGATATAGTTACCAGTTTCCAAATCAAACAGTGCTATGAAAAATTGCGATATGTGATGCAGCAGGGAACGTCATGCGTGGATTAGCTGTGACTCTTGGACAACCGGCCAGTTGGAAACGCTTGCGTGACACGCACCCTCTTGCCTTTTAGCTTGTGTGGCGAGATGGCTTGCAGTATCTCGCTGGCCTTGCTGGCTGGCACCGCCACAAGCGAGTAGTGGTCATGGACATTGATTTTCCCGATTTCACTTCCCAATATGCCGCCATGGCTTGCAAGAAACCCGAGGAGATCGCCCTTTGAGATTTTCTCTTTTCGCCCTGCCGAAAAGTGAAGTGTCGCCATGGGGGCAATCATCGTTTGAGCGCCATGTCCCGGTTCATAACGATGATCCGCCTGAATATAACCCGGCAAACTCTCTCCTTGGCTCAAAAGAATGTAGATGTTGCCCGTGGCATTGACTCTCGCTGTGCGTCCGTTGCGGTGAGTATAGGCATCGCTCGATAGGGGAAGGTGGTAATGAATAATATGTTCCACGGCATCAATATCTAATCCGCGCGAGCCAAGGTCGGTCGTAACCAGTACCAGGAACGAGCCATTATTGAACATTGTAATGGCTTTTTCCCGGTCAATTTGTTCAAGCCCCCCGTGGTAAATGCCCGATGAGATGCGATTATGAGCTAAGTAGTGATAAATCCGGTCAACCGACTCGCGGTAGTTGGCAAACACGATCGCTTTGCCTGGTGGCAACGACAGCAGCAGTTGCCGCAAGGCGTCAAGTTTGTCCTTTTCGTTCGAGCGCGCTTCCCACACTTTCATTCGGCTTTCCACTTCTTGTCGAGCTTCTAAGAAATTGCATTCGAGTGGGACGTGAATGCGCACGTATGAAGATATTTCTGAAAGAACGGTTGCCGATGTTAAAATGCGTCGAGACAAGTTGGGCATGAGCCGGCACAAGCGTTCCATTTCCTGTTCAAATCCTAACTCAAGGCACTTGTCAAACTCGTCAATCACCAATTGGCGAACATTCCGCAGGCTGACGTGGCCACGCTGGGCATGGTCAAGCAGGCGACCTGGGGTGGCAACGATAATGCTTGGCTCGATAGCGAGCGATTGCTTCTCGTCGCCGACGCTATGCCCGCCATACACACACGTGGCTTTCAGCCCAGTCGCGAGTTGGCCAACGATGCCGAAAATTTGATTCGCCAGTTCACGTGACGGCACGACAATGATGGCTTGCAACCGTTCTTGGTCGAAGTTTTTGATTGATTTCAGCAGTGGAATGAGGTAGGCAAGCGTTTTGCCCGTTCCAGTAGGGGAGTAGATGATGAGGTCGCCAGGGTGACTCGACGATTGCTCCAGGACTTGCTGCTGCATAACATTGAGCTTCTCAATGCCAAGCCGCGCTGCTACACGATCAAGAATTTCTTGTTGCTTCATTGGAATGCGTGATACTGTCTTTCAAAGGTAAGGATAATTTTCGAGACCCAAAAAGAAAAAGATGTGCTCCACACCTTTTGTAAGGCACATCTTGAGCGTGTTTTTAGAAAGCTGGAGCCTGTTGGCGCTTATTTCTTGCCAAGATCTCGGATTGCATCGGCGGTCTGGTTGGCACTATTGGCGATTTTCTCTTTAGCCTTGCCAATCCCCTCTTGAGCATTCTTTTTCAAGTTCTCAGCGCCTTCTTTCGCCTTGTTGCTCACTTCTTTGGCTTTGTCGGCTGCTGCGTCTTTAATGTCGCTTGCGGCTTTGCTCACGGCGCTTTTAGCGTCTTCCACCGCCTGGTCGGCCTCGGCTTTCTCAATGCTGTCGGCAGCCGAAAATCACGGCATTTTTAACATCGCCAGGAAGTTCTGTCGCTTTGTTGGCGATGGCGTCGGCATTGAGGCCCACATTTTTCAGCCTGTCGGCATTTTCGCTCAGTGTCTTTTTGATTTGTTCAAGAAGGTTGGCTGCGCCCGTTTGGTCATTTTTGGCAAGTTCCGCGCAATACTTGTTGGCATCGCCAATGAGTTGTTGGATTTTGGCAGTGTCGCCCTCCGATAGGAGTTTGTCCAAGTTAGCGGCGAAACTTCCAGCGGTGATTTCGGATGCCACTTGGGTGGAGTCACTGTTTTCAGCATGGTTGTCTTTGCTTGAGAATGTGCACGATACGACTGCCATAGCCACGATAAATAACGATAATATCTTTTTCATATCACAAGTAATTATGGATTCTGATGGCGAAAGGTACAAATGATTTGTGAGATGGCAAATGTTTATCTCTCAAAAAATGCAAATGACGGCGATTTTCCATTTTACTTGAACTTCGTGCAGTGATTTTGTGGATAGACGGCCATAATTCGTTTTTTTTACATTTGCAAATCACAATTGTTTACCGTAATTTTGCACTACAATTAATCATCAACAGTTGGTCATGGCACAGAAACCGTCAATCCCTAAAGGGACAAGAGACTTTTCGCCCATCGAGATGGCGAAACGCAACTATATTTTCAACACGATTAGAGAGGTGTTTCTGCTGTACGGTTTTCAGCAGATAGAGACACCTGCCATGGAGAACTTGTCGACCCTCATGGGGAAATACGGCGAGGAGGGTGATAAACTGCTCTTCAAATTGCTCAACAGCGGCGACTTCTTGAAGAATGCTCCCGCCGAGTTATTGGCGCGAAAAGACTACATTCATCTTATATCAAAGATCAGCGAAAAAGGGCTTCGCTACGACCTCACAGTGCCATTTGCCCGTTATGTGGTGACGCATAGAGAGGAGATTCAAATGCCATTCAAGCGTTACCAGATTCAGCCCGTGTGGCGTGCCGACCGTCCCCAGAAAGGTCGTTACCGTGAGTTTTATCAATGTGACGCCGACGTGGTGGGCAGTGACTCGCTGCTCAATGAGGTGGAGCTTATCTCAATGATCAATGAGGTTTACAGCCGATTTGGGATCAATATTGTGATAAAAATCAATAATCGCAAGGTCCTGAGTGGAATAGCCGAAGTGATTGGCGCTCCCGACAAGATCATTGACATCACCGTCGCGATTGACAAAATGGATAAAATCGGCATTGACAATGTGAATGCCGAGCTGATGGAGAAAGGCTTGAGTCAGGAAGTCATCGGTCAGCTGCAGCCCCTGCTCACGCTGAAAGGCACGAATGACGAGAAACTGGCCACATTGAGCCAACTTCTTTCAGGAAGCGAAGTGGGCATGAAGGGTGTCGAGGAGTTGAGCTATGTGCTCAATCATGCGTCGGCCTTGAATTTAAAATCGGCGGTGGAACTTGATGTCTCGCTCGCGCGAGGATTAAACTACTACACAGGCACCATTTTCGAGACCAAGGCGCTTGATGTGGCTATGGGCAGCATCTTGGGCGGAGGCCGGTATGACAACTTGACGGGGGTCTTTGGCATGCCTGGATTGTCGGGGGTGGGCATCAGCTTTGGCGCCGACCGCATCTACGATGTGCTCAATGCGCTTGACTTGTATCCCAGCGACACGTTGTCGTCTACGCGCGTTCTTTTCCTCAACTTTGGCGAAAAGGAAGCCCAGGCCTCGTTGGCCTATGTCACGAGACTGCGAGGCGAGGGCATTGCCGCTGAACTCTATCCCGATGCTGCAAAAATGAGAAAACAGTTGAACTATGCCAACAGCAAGCACATGCCATTTGCCGCGATGATTGGCGAGAGTGAACTTTCCAAGGGGATAATCGCCTTGAAAGATATGGAAAGCGGCAATCAGGAAAATTTGACCATTGACGAGGTTGTGGCGAAATTGAAATAGACTAACGGATCACGAGGCAGAGAGAGAAGATGGAAAACATGTTTAATCAGATGATGGCACTTCCGCTGCTTCAAGGGGCAAGCCACGAGCAACTCGAAACAATCATCGAGAAAGTTCCTTTTCATTTCCTGAAATTAAGCGATGGCGAAAAGTTTATCGCCACAGGCGATGAGTGCACCCACTTGCGCTTTATCGTGTCGGGGAGTGTGAGAATCGTCACTGCAAGCGTTGCTGCTCGTCTCACGTTATCCCAGTTCCTGGATGCCCCTGATGTGATCGGCCCCGAGTTCCTGTTTGGCCGTCGCACTGTTTATCCCTATGACGTGTTTGCCAGCGGTTCTTGCGGCATCTTGCAAATTCTAAAAAGTGACTACATCGACATCTTGCAGAGCAACCCCATCTTCATCTTAAATATTTTAAATTACCTGTCGCTTAACTCACAGAAGCGTGCGTTCTCGATCTTGGCGCAAAGCAAGGGACACATTGCCGAACGGCTGGCAAAGTTCATTATCACCCTCACAACGGCGAAGTCCTACGGTACCAAGCTCTCGTTTCGCCAGAAAGATTTATGCTTGGCGCTTGGCGCGCGTCGCACGTCATTGTTGAATGCGCTGAGCGAGTTGAGAGAAAAGGGCATCATCGACTATTCCCTGTCGGAGATACAAGTACTCAACCGCAAAGCGCTCGCCGCATTGGTTGACTCTTCCAATTAGTTTCATCGTTTCACCAACAGCTTCTCCCCGTTGGTAAAGCCTTGCAAAACAAAAAGGGGGCGAGTGCGTCGCTGCGACTCGCACCCCCTCTTTTGCTTATCTCTGTGGATTGGGCAATTAGAGCTTTGCGGCAAGGGCGTCGGCCATTGCGTGAAGCGCTTCAATATCGGCTGGCTTGACAGCGTGCTTGAACTCAACGGGTTTGAGCAGCTCTACTTTCAGGCATTCAAACCCAGCAGCCATCTTCTTGGTAACGCCTGGAGACCATGAGTAGGAGCCAAAGCAGCCTACCACACGATTTTGCACGTTACGATTCTTCATGGCCTGCAGCAAGAGTGAGATTCGAGGGTTCAATTCTGTATTATAGGTAGGTCCTCCTATGGCAATACCCTTGAATCGGGCTATGTTCATGAGCACATAACTGATGTCGCTATTGGCCAAGTTTTGAAGGACAACGTTTTTCACGCCATTTTCTGCCAATCGGCGGGCAAGAATCTCGGCCGCAACCGTTGTGTTCCCGTGCATCGAAGAGTAGGCAATGACCACGCCCTTTTGGGCTTCCCACTCGGCCAGTGCAGTGTAAATGTCAATGGCTTTCGCTATTTCGTCATGCCACACGGGGCCGTGAGTTGAGCAAATATACTTGACGTCAATCCCGCTAATCTTTTTCATGGCATTCTTGACCGAGACTCCATATTTTGCCACAATTGACGCATAGTAGCGGTACATCTCCATCCAGTGCATGCTGGTGTCCATGTCACCGTCAACAACAGCTCCATTCAACGCGCCAAAGCAGCCAAATGCGTCGCCCGAGAAGAGGATGCCCTCTTCCTCAACATAAGTCATCATGGTTTCTGGCCAGTGAAGCATGGGGGTGAGGAAAAACTTGAGTTTTTTCCCACCTAAGTCCACCGTATCTCCATCCTTAATGACTTGAACGCCTTCTTCAATTCCAAAGAACCCTTTGAGCATGCAAGCTGTTTTCTCGTTGCCGACAATCGTGACATGAGGGTACTGCTGGCGAAGCAAGCTGATTGCCCCCGAGTGGTCATGCTCCATGTGACTAATAATTATGTAGTCGAGTGGCTTGTCGCCTAAGACCGCTTTCACGTTGTCCAAAAATTGATAATAGCTATTGATGTCAACCGTGTCGATGAGTGCTGTCTTTTGGCCTTCAACAAGATAGGAGTTGTAGGAAACGCCTAATGGGATAAGCCACAAGCTCTCAAAAAACTCTGTTGTTCGGTCATTAACGCCCACATAGTGTACGCCTGGGGCAAAGTTTGTAATACTCATAGTTGTTTTTAATATTTTTAATGTGATATTATGCTATAGGGAGTGGGAGGTGAGGTATCAGTCCATCCTGAGCTTGTAGTCCTCATAGGTGAACTGGCGCAGTACCTCAATGCGGCCGTCACAATGCAGCATGGCCAATGAAGGATGCTGAACGCCGTTGAACATGTTGGTCTTAACTGTCGTGTAGTGGTTCATATCCTTAAATGTGAGGCGCTCGCCACGCCGCAACTCATGATCAAAGCTCCAATCGCCCACAAAATCACCGCTCAGGCAGGTATTGCCGCCGATGCGGTAGGTTGGCTGTGAGCGGTCCACTTCTGGAAGCGCTTGAGCAATGACTGGCTGGTAGGGCATTTCCAAGCAGTCGGGCATGTGACAGGCAAACGACACATCAACAATGGCGGTTTTAATGCCGCTATTCTCCACGACATCAACCACCGAGGCCTCCAAGTCGCCCGTTTGCCAGCAAAATGCGCTGCCAGGCTCTAAAATAACCTCTAAATTGGGGAATTGGGCACGGAAATCTTGCAGCAAGCCAATCAAGTGATTGCAGTCATAGTCCTTGCTGGTCATCAAGTGACCGCCTCCCATGTTGATCCATTTCAATTGTGGCAGGAACTTGCCAAATTGCGCTACAACAGCAGCCAGCACCACTTCCAAATCGTGCGAGGTAGACTCGCACAGCGCATGGAAATGAAGCCCTTCAATGCCATCGGGAAGAGCGTCGAGGTCGCTGGCCACAATGCCGAATCGGGAGCCAGGGCTGCAGGGGTTGTAAATATCGGTCTCGATGACCGAGCACATGGGATTGATGCGCAGGCCACAACTGATGCCAGCCGCTAACACCTGGCTTTTGAATCGGCAAAATTGGTCGACAGAGTTAAAGGTGATATGGCTGCTGCCAGTGATAAATTGCCCGATTGTCTCGTCGGTGTAGGCGGGGCAGTAGGTGTGCGTCTTGCAACGCAACTCCTCGTTTGCCAAGCGCATCTCGTTGACCGAGCTGGCAGCAGCGCAAAATCCATATTCACGAAAGACCGGAAACGATTTCCATAGCGCATTGGCCTTGAAAGCCATGATGATTTTCACGCCTGCCTCATGAGCCACGTGGGTAATCAGATTGAGGTTGCCCCGAAGCGACTCCTCATATATAATATAATATGGGGTTTTCATATTGTTCATTACTGCAAAGATAATCATTTTTTTTCAGGTGTCATTAATTTGGTGATTAAACCTTTGGCAATGGATTCGGTCTTAAAGATAATTTAAAATTAAAAGTGAAATTTAATCCTGAAAGCAAGTCAATTTAAACTAAAAATTTTTATATTTGTAACTTGAAAACAGCATTTGAAAGAACTACTCATTTACCATAAAATAAAAAACATGATGAAAAAACTCTTTAGTTTATTGTTGAGCGTTTCGCTCATTTTTGGCCTTTCAGGCTGTGGATCAATGAACAATGCCACGAAAGGCGGTCTTTTGGGTGCAGGAGGCGGCGCTGCCGCAGGTGCAGGAATTGGAGCGCTTATCGGTCATGGCAAGGGCGCTGTAGTTGGTGCCGCAATTGGCGCTGTGGCAGGCGGCACTGCTGGCACGCTCATTGGCAAGAAAATGGACAAGCAAGCCCAGGAACTTGCTCAAATTGACGGTGCGCAAGTGAGTACCGTGACCGATCAAAACAACCTTAAAGCCATCAAGGTGACCTTTGACAGCGGCATTCTCTTTGGTTTCAACAAGACGAATTTGAGCCAAAGCGCAAAGAACTCACTTTCCAAGTTTGCCGTATCACTTCAAAACAACCCAAAGACAAACGTGCAAATTTTCGGTCACACCGACAATGTTGGCACTCGCGCCGCTAACGAGAAAGTCTCGTCGGAACGCGCCAATGTGGTGAAAGCCTATTTGAACAATTCGGGTGTGGCCAGCAGCCGCATGACCAGCCAAGGCATGGCCTACGACCAACCCGTGGCCAGCAATGACACCGAGGCTGGCCGCGCGCAAAATCGCCGTGTTGAGATCTACATTACAGCCAACGAGGAGATGGTGCGCGAAGCCAATGACGGCACCCTCCAATAGGGTTTGACCGAAACGGGCCTCACAGAGGACCCATGTGAGACCAAAAACAAGAGCGGCCGATAGTCTTTTGATTATTGGCCGCTTTGCGCATGCGGGAAATTTTCAGTAATTTTGTGCTTCAACCATGACCATGCAAAAGGCAGATTACATAGAGCGGCTGATTGCCGAAGGCGAACATGAACACCAGGACTTCAAATACAGGATTAGTGATTCTCGCAAAATCGCTCGCACCCTTTCGGCTTTTGCCAACAATAGCGGAGGTCATCTCCTGGTGGGGGTAAAGGACAATGGACACATCACTGGCGTGACAAGCGAGGAGGAGATGTTCATGATTGAGCAGGCGGCGACCATGTATTGCCACCCTAAACAGCAAGTGCAGCTTAAGCTTTTTCATGTCGCAGGAAAGACGGTGCTGAAAGTCGATATTGCCGAGTCGGCTGCAAAACCGGTGAAAGCGCCCGATGAGCATGGATTGTGGAAAGCCTACTATCGGGTTGCCGATGAAAATGTCCTGGCCAGCAATCTTCACGTGAAGATGTTGAAGCGTCAGGCTGGCGTGAACGCTGCCAACTCCGTGATTAGATTTGAGGAAAACGAGCGGTTGCTCATGAGCTACTTGGACAGTCATGGCGGCATCACCGTTACGGGATATACGAAACTGGCGCATGTGAGCCGCAAAGTGGCCGAAAACTCAATCCTCAACCTCCTTGAGATGAGGATGGTCACCTTGAGGTATCACAATGGGCAGTGCCTGATTGTGAAGGATTAAAAAAGCACGGCCAGAATCGGCCGTGCTGTGACAAATGGCTTGTGGGCTGTCATCCCTCTTTTTCGGTGAGCTCTAACCACCGGAACTCTTTCTCGTCGAGCAGCGTCTTGATTTCCTCATAGCGAGCAGCGCGAGCGTCTATGTGGTCAATGGTCTCGCTCATGTTGAAAAGCGCATCGAGTTCTGCCTTTTCTCGATTGAGTTCCTCCAGTTCTTGCGTGAGCGACTCTAATTCTTTTCTTTCGTTAAACGTGAGTTTCTTGCCACTACTGCTATGGACGGTGTTCCTCGGCGGCCGGTCTTTAGCGGCTTTCCTCTTGCTTTGCTCGGCATTCTGCTGCTCGTGGTGCTCTTTCTAGGCGCGATACTTGCTGTAGTTACCCGGAAAATCTTTAATCACACCATTACCCTCAAACACGAACGTGTGATCGACTGTCCGGTCCATGAAGAAACGGTCGTGGCTCACAATGATAACGCAGCCCTCGAATTTCGAGAGATAATCCTCCAAAATCTCCAAAGTCGCAATATCCAGGTCATTGGTGGGCTCGTCAAGAATGAGGAAATTGGGCTTCGCAAGCAAAACCATCGCCAAGTACAGCCTTCGCTTTTCTCCTCCGCTGAGTTTCGCAATTAATTTTTGTTGGCAGGCAGGGGGGAACAGGAAAAGCTGTAGGAACTGTGATGCCGAGTAATGGTTCTTTTCATCGAAATAGATGTAGTCGGCAATATCCCTCACCGCGTCGATTACCTTTTTCCCCTCGTCAAACTCGATTCCCTCCTGGCTGTAATAGCCAAATTTCACCGTTTGCCCAATGTCGAAGTATCCGCTATCTGGCTGTAACTGGCTCATTAATAATTTGATAAATGTTGATTTCCCCACGCCATTATCCCCCACGATACCTAATTTCTCATACTGGGAAAATGTGTAGTTGAAATCCTTCAGGATCAGTTTCTCTCCAAATTGCTTGCTCACATGGTGCGCTGTGAATATTTTCTTGCCAATGTAAGATGATTTCACCTGGAGCGACACCTCTCCGTCTTCTTGGCGAGCCTTTGCGCGATCTTGGAGGTCGTAGAATGCGTCGATGCGATATTGTGCCTTGTGTGCGCGAGCCTGGGGTTGCCGGCGCATCCAGTCTAACTCGGTGCGCAGCAAGTTGCGCGCCCGGTTCACGGCTGCATTTTGCGCCTCGATGCGCTCAGAGCGCTTTTCGAGATAATAATTGTAATTCCCCTGATAAGTGTAGATGGTTGACTGGTCAAGCTCAATAATTTTGTCGCAAATTTTATCCAGGAAGTAGCGATCGTGTGTCACCATCATGATGGTGACACGGCTTCTCGACAGATAATCCTCTAACCACTCAATCATATCGATGTCTAAGTGGTTTGTAGGCTCGTCGAGAATAAGCATCTGTGGCTCGTCAATGAGGATTTTAGCCAGCGCGACACGCTTGATTTGCCCACCCGACAGTTGCGAGACGGGCTGCTCGATGTCGTCGATTTTGAGCCGTGAGAGAATCTGCTTAAACCGGTTTTCGTAATCCCACGCCCCAGCGTTGTCCATCTGTTGGACCGCATCGACGATTGCCTCGTCGTTGCCACGTCTCATGGCCTCCTCGTAGTGTCTTATGGCCTGGCTCTGCTTGTCGTTTCCTGCAAGGCAGGTGTCTATTACGGTGTGGCTGCCCTCAAAAGAGGGAACTTGGCGCAGATAGCCCACGCGCAAGCCATTCCGATAGACGACCGTGCCGGCATCCTGGTCCACATCGCCTGCCAAGATGCCCAGCAGTGTGGACTTGCCCGTGCCGTTCTTGGCAACCAATCCCACTTTGTCACCTTCGTTGATGCCAAATGTGATATCCTGGAACAGCATATCATATCCCCATGACTTTGTTAATTTCTCGACTTGTAGAAAACTTCCCATCTCAATAGTCATTTACGCTGTAAAGTTAGAAAATTTATTACTTTCGGCAAAATGCGTTTTTCATCACCATGATCTCTGCACAGAAAATGGCCTTCGTCTCTATGTAACATTTTTTAAATAAAAAAACATTTGAATAAATCCAAATAATAATTATTTTTGCCATAAAGTAGTATTTTCACAAACAAATTGAGCGCTTATGAAAAAAAATTATTTCATTTTGCTATTGGCACTCCTATGCGTTTTAGGAGCAAAAGCCACAACGATTTATGCCTATCGCTCATATCAGCGTGATGCTGGTGATATAGGAAGCGTCAGAGGGCCCGTTAAATTTGACACTTCCAATCCCAGGTCTATCACGCTCATTGCCGACCAAAGCAAACTGGGCGTTAGCTATGCAGGTAGTTACTACAACTACAAGTGGTATGCCCAAATCACTCAAGTGGGCACGCAAAGTTCTGTCGAGGGCCTTTATAGCATTGACCTTGAAACGGGGCAGCGCACCTTGATCGCCAGAGGAGGAGCGCAACTCACCGACATGACCTACGACTACAGCACCAATACCATGTATGCCATCAGGAATGGCGCCGAAAAGTTGGCAACCATCAACATGAACACTGGCAAAGTGACTGTGATCGCTCCTTTTACCGAAGATGCAGAAGGCCATGATGTCTATATGCTCGCACTGGCTGCCGACCTTAATGGCGACCTGTATGGCATCGCTGCGAATGATATGCTCTACAAGGTTGATAAATCGACGGCAAAATGCACCCGTATCGGCAATCTCACGGTCGATGCCGCCTTTACCCAAAGCATGTGCTTTGATTACGGGACTCACACCCTCTATTGGGCCAATAACAGCGATTATGGTTTCTATACCGTTGACCTCAATACGGGGAAAGCAACATTAATCGGGAAATTAGGAAAAAATGGCTATGATAGCCTGAACAGCTTGTTTATCCCATTTATTCATGTGGCCAATGGCGCGCCTGACCGTGTGCTCAATCGCAACTTCACGGTCAGCGGAAACGATGTGACGCTTCTATGGACTAACCCCTCGGTCGATGCGCAAGGCAACGACCTTGCCGATCTCACCGCAGTGAAGATTTATCGCGACAACACGCTGGTGGGCACCGTTCCTTTAAATCTTTCACAAAAAGGGCAAGAAAGCAGCTACACCGACCAGCAAGTGGGCAACGGCAGGCACGAGTATAGAATAGTGCCCGAAAATAGCCACGGCGAGGGAGGCTATGACACCGACAACATTGTGGCAGCAGTGGGTCCTAACGCTCCTGGGCCTGTTGAGAACTTGACGGCCACCGCAGGCGACAACACCGCCATGCTCAAGTGGTCAAAACCAACCGTCGGCCTTTGGGGTGGCGATTATGACCCCAACAGTATTACAAAGTACGTCGTAACTCGCTTTAACCATACCGATTCCGCCAAGTTTGAAATCTCCGATCCCTCCGTTACAAGTTTCACTGACACTCCTGGCTTTGGGCGATACAATTACAGGGTCGTCGCCTACAATCATGTTGGCCAGGGTGCCGAGGCCATGTCAAATCAAGTGCTGGTGAAACCCGGGGATTGGATTGTGATGAGTACTGGCACGGTATATGTTGAACACGGCAAGAGCTATCTTTTCTATGACTATGGGGGAGAGGGTAATTACCCGAATAGTGAAAATGACACCTTGACAATGATGCCAGCAGAAGCGGGAAACTATCTCAACCTGAAATTCACCGAAATGTCTCTTGACACCTATGGCGACACCATCGCCATTTACAATGGCTCAAGTGTCGATGCGCCATTGATGGGGAAATATAGTTCTCAATCTGTGCCCGCCGAACTCGCCGACTTCGATGCCGGCAATAGCGAGGGGGCATTGACCTTTGTGTTCACTTCTGACGTGATGGGGAGGGACAAAGGATGGAAAGCAACGGTAACCGCTATTGAAAAGAACGACAACGACCTTGTTGCCAACCGACTGAAGGCCAATCCTCGCCCCATTGCCCAGGAAAATGTGACCTACACGGTGAGCATCACCAACAAAGGGACTAACGTCGCAACAGGCTACCAAGTGCAGCTCATTGATGGCAACGACCAGGTTCTGGCGACAGCGACTGGACCGGAATTAGCATCCATGCAATCGGCCGATGTCAATATGGTGTATGCGCCTCAACTCTCGGGATTGCTTGAGGTGAGAGGAAGAGTTGTCTATGATTCTGATCAGGACAAGAGCAACAACACGACCGAGACACTTGTTCAAAACGTGGCGCCTGTGGGCAGCAAGTACATCAGCATTGCTACAAGTCCAGCGAGCGAGATGGCTGTTGTTCCTGCCTCGTTCTATGCCGACGAGTCTGTGAGCGAGACCATCTATCCCTCTGCCAACTTTGACGAGGTTGCAGAAATGGAACTGACCATGATTTCCTATCCTTATAATAAGGTTACGATGGCTTATCCAGTTGTTCCTCTCCAAGTTTATGTGGGCGAAGCGGATATTGTTGATCTCACCGACGGAACAATCCCTGCAAGAAATCTAACCAAGGTTTTTGACGGGAAGATTGCTATCAACACGACCGACGAGGCCATGACAGTCCCATTCCAGAACAACTATCCCTACACGGGCAAGAACTTGGTGGTGATGGTTTACAAAAATGCGCCATCCACCAGCAATTCGGGCGTAACTTTCAATGGGACGTATGGCGACTTCACGTCGGACCCCAAATGCACTCGTTTTGACTCCAAGTGGAGTGACGACGACACACATTTTGACCTTAACGAGAACTTTGGTTATGCTGCACAGACACAAAGGGCTGATATCAATTGCCTTTTCGTGGGCAAGGAAAGCACAGCAGTTGACGAACCTCCAACTCCTGCCTGCTCGGTCAAAGGCCTTCATGGGGCAATAGAGGTTGATGCACCTGTAGGTTGCGACATCACGATTTGTACCCTCGACGGCAAGGTGGTCACTTCGTTAAAATCGACAAGCCATGTGACAGTGATTGACTTAGCTCCCAATTTCTATATCGCAAAGATTGGCAGCCGAGCCACTAAGGTAATCGTTCAATAGGTGATGAAACCTAACAATTCAAATAGGCTGGATTTCAAGTTGGAATTCAGCCTTAACTTTCATTTCAGGATGTGAAATCCCAAAAAAATCAGTATATTTGTGAAGTTTTTAATATTTGACGAATGATGCGAAATGCCTTTTTGAAATTGCTGACTGGGATCCTGCTTGCTGTGGCGAGCATTTCGGCTTCAGCGCAACACTTTGTGATATTGAGCGATATTCATGTCACGCCAGGAAACGATAACGAGTCAGAGCTCCAGCGTGCTATCACAGAAATCAATGCAGGTTCGGCCGATGCCGTCATTCTCTCGGGCGACCTCACCAACGAGGGAAGCGATGAACAGCTGCACCATGTGAAAGGGATTTTGGATGGCTTGCGCAAACCCCTCTATGTTATTCCTGGAAATCACGAGAACACCTGGAGCCAAAGCGCCTGCAAGACGTTTAATGACTTGTGGGGAAACGACCGTTTTGTCTTCGGCATGGGGGACTCTCTGCTGGTCGTTGCAATGAATTGCGGGCCATTTATGAAAATGGGTGACGGACACATCAAGCGTGAGGATCTCATTTGGCTTGACCGTACGCTTGCCGAGCGGGTTAAGCCTGGCATGAAGGTACTCAGCGTGAATCACTATCCCATCCTTGAAGACCTTGATAATGTTCAAGAATATGTCGATATTCTCAAGAAGTACCCAGTCATTACCCACTTGTGCGGACACTACCACCGCTGGAAGCAATATGAAACACAAGGCATCATGGGTGTCGCAGTGCGCGCGCTCGACATGAAAAACGGGAATTATGGCTACACCATGCTCGATGTAGACCTAAAAAGGGGATGGATGCGCGTGTACGACAAGCAAATAGGAAAAGCGCCAGTTCTAAAATACGTCTATAAGACGAATACTGATTTCTATGCTCCTCCAATGGCCAAGTCGAGCAATGATGTGCCGGCAGGTTTCAAGATTGAAAAGGTGTTTGCCGACGAAGCGTCAATTTTCACGAGAGTCGGTGTTGACGAGAAAAACATTTATTTTGGGAATTCATTAGGGGTTTGCAAGGCCATCAACAAGCAATCTCACAAAGTGGTTTGGCAATATCAGACTGACGCAATGCTTTTCAGCCGTCCAGTAGTCGATCGCAAATATATCGTTTTGCCTACTGCCGACAAGCGCCTTGTGTGGCTCAACAAGAAAAACGGACGCTTGGAGTGGGCTTTTGATGCCATCGGGCCCTACGTGGCCGATGGTGTGCTCCTCGACGGCGTGCTCTATCAAGGCGGCTATAAGACCATGCAGGCTTGGGACGTGAAGCGCCGGCACCTGCTCTGGAACTATGGTGGCATTGATAACTATTGCCAGGCTTCGCCTGTGGTTGATGGCAATGATGTGATTTTTGGAGCCTGGGACACGCGATTGCGTGACCTTGACCGAAAAACGGGACTTCTAAAATGGGAGTGGAGCAATGGGGTAGCGCAGAATTTGCTAAGCCCGGGAAATGTCGTGCCCGTAGTGACTGGCGACAAGGTTGTGATTGTGGCACCCGACCGCACGGCAACAGCGATTAACCGCAAAGACGGCCATGAGATTTGGCGTGAGAAAAATGACTATCGGGTGCGCGAAAGCCTCGGAATGAGCGAGAACGGAAAAATTGCCTATGCCAAAACCATGGATGGTGAGCTGATAGCCATGGACACCCAGGGGAGCAGTTATCACTTGCTATGGAAAACCGACCTTGGGCTGGGGTATGACCACGCGCCGTGCATCGTGCTTGAACACAATGGCTACATTTATTGCGGGAGTCGTCGTGGGCAGCTGGTTGTGGTCGACGCGAAGACCCACAATGTTGTTGTGAGCTACAAGATGGGCAGTAGCGGAGTCAATGGTTTTGAACTCGACTCAACGACTGGCGACATCTATTGCTCTCTCATTGAGGGGTGCGTCTACCGGATTGGCCATTGATGCTCACCCAACAGGGACGACTTGGGGCTCCCACCGTCCTCCAGGTCCGAATATTTCATCAAGCCAGGTGTTCATCAAGCCCGTTCTCACCGCTAAATCAAGAATGGTGATGCGGCGGCGAATCATCCAAGCCCGCTTGTAACTCTCCCTCAGCTCGTCTCGGTCAAAGCCTATTTCCTCGGGGGTTGTGGGTGCTCCTGCCATGACAAGGCATTGCGTCATGTTGTCGATATTGCCCAGTTGCCGGCCCAGCATCTCCTTGATGTGTGGCCATTTTCGCTTCAAGCAGGATAATTGCTTGCGGAGTCCCTTTTGGTCAACATATTTCGCCGCAACCTCCTCGGCACATTTCTCTGCATAGGGAGTATTGGAAAATGTTTCCCGCACTTGTTGCTGCTGTTCCTCAAGAGAGGGCCATGTTGCGACGCAATGCTCGATGTCAAGTTCTTGAAAATCAGTTTTTAGTGCGCATTCATAGAGTGCTGCCGAGCTCAAAGCGCCAATCGAGACTTGAAAGCCGTGTGACACTGGGCGGCCATTGCAGGTGTGATGCTCCATGTCCCACAAGTGGCTGAACAGATGGTCAGCGCCGCTGGCAGCGCGGCTTGAGCGTTGGATTTGCATGGCGCAGCCGCTCATCACAAGTCCCTCGACAAGCTGTCCCACGGCAGATGGCTCCTTGTTGGCAATTGCCTTGGGGTGCGACAAGGCCGTCGGGATGTTGTCTTGCATCATGTGCCACACGGTGGGGTCAATAGGGTCAATTCCAAGTTGGTTGCTCAACAGCCAGTCGGCCCCAGCTGGAATCTTCGCCATCAAGTCGGCATAGCCCGCAGCAGTCATGGTCGAAGGCGCATTGCCAATAATTTTAGTGTCGCCAATCCATGCCTGTGGCCCTCGGCAGTCATAGGTGTGCTTCAGCCCGTCTTTTATCACCGATGCGCCGTAGCTGGTGTAACCGTCCATCGACGCGACAGTTCCCACGCAGATGTATCGGCGTTTTTGCCGGTTAGACGACAGTTTGGTCAAGTCGTTGATTGTCCCCGATCCTACAGCCACAGGAATCGCGGCTGTGGTTTTCAATTGTTGCTCAAGTTTTTCCATATAGCTCCACTCGGCAAAGAGTCCCTTCTCGTGGAAGACAAAAGGATCGTCTTGATCAATGCCCTGCGCTTTCAGAATCTGATGTGTTTTTTCTCCTGCAATTTTCCAACCCATCTCGTCGGTCACCAAGATAGCGCGTTGATGCTTGAAGAGCGACTTAAAGATGTCGGCAACCTGATTAATGACGCCGTCACCAATCAAAATCGCTTTGGTGTCACTGCATAGTTGCAGCAATTCTTGATATTGTCTCATGTCTCGGATTTTCTTAAAAAACATCGTGGAACACATATTCTGCGGTCAAAATTAATAAACATTTTTCACTTTCAACAAGCCCAAAATCTCAATCGGAATTTCGAAACGAAACACTCGAAAAATGAATCCCCAAAACGAAAGAAACGAAACCCATGATTGAAACATCAGCCAGTTTGCAACGAAGAAAACAAGGGGTGTTCGGTATCTCTGATGAAATCCTGTTAAAAAATCAAAAAACGAAGATTTAACGGTTTTTTGATTCTTTATTACATCTTGTAACGGAATTCTCAATAGTTATTCGCCTCCTGCCGATTAGTACGGATAGGGAAGCCGTATCTTTAGAAAGTCGCCACAAGGGTTGTTTATTATCAAAAAAAACAACAATTTCGTTTAAAATTTGTAGTTAAAAGGCTTGCATTAGTGAAAATCATTGATTACCTTTGTGAGTAGTAAGAAAATCATGATTCACGGGGATTGAGTGAATTGTTCACCAATAAAAAATATAAATATGCGAATGAAAAAAAATTTTATTCTTAGTATCGCTTTTCTCTTCGCTGCCCTAAATTTGTTGGCCAATGTCAATGATATAGTGGTAGAGCAGAAGAATGGAGCGAAGTCCAGCTACCCAATAGATGAGGTTGCGCGCATTGAATTGGGAAATTCTGAGTTGACGGTTATCCAAAAGAACGCTGACGGAGTGACCTATGCCTTCGACGAGGTGAAAAAAATCTATTTCACCAGCGAGGGGGGGAGCGCCATCGAGACAGTGCATGCCGACCCTAAAATGACCGTGTGGATCGCCAGCGATGGCTCAACACTGAAAGTGAATGGGTGGGACTGCCACAAGCGCGCATCGGTGTCAATTTACTCCCTTCAAGGAGTGAGAGTGATGGCTTTGAGCGGTTGGGATGGCGCTGCCATCGACATCTCTTCTTTGGAACCTGGCATTTATGTGATTCAGTTGAATGGCATGGCCGCTAAGTTCCGCAAGTGAATTTAATTTATTAGAAACCAATTATTAAAAACAAGTAAAATGAAAAAAAGTCTACTTTTATTGATTGTTTTAGCCGTTTCATCAATAGCGCATTCACAAACCCGCTCGGCACTCATCCACTTCAAGGGCGGCGAGGTGAAAGAGTTTTATTGCGACAACATCGACAGCATCACTTTCACCCCCAGCGTGACATTTAGCAAGGAATTCGTAGCCACCAACTATTGGTGCAAATACTATGGCAAAGGCTATTACTATGTGACGTTGAGCGATGCTCCCATGGACAGCTTGGGCAAGCCCACCCAGCCTGGGCAGACAATCGTGCGCTTTTACCCCATCGGGAAAAAATCAATAGATAGCAAAAACGCCATTTTACCGTCGGGGCGCTACGACTCTTCTGTGGGCATGAAGATTGGAGGGCTTTTTGACGGTGTAAACGCGATGGATTTGCTCTATTGCACAGGTATTGATGGAGATGGGCCAAAAGGATATGAGTGGCACATGACTTCAGCCGTTGCCAATGTGACCTACAATAGCGACAACACCTATAACATTGACTTTAGATGTCTTATCGATAATGATGAGGCCAGGGACAAAGGATTTGAGCATACTCATGTCGTCTATTCTGGCCCACTTACCTTTGGCAACGAGGATCCCGAGTACTATGAAATGCTTTCCAGCGATGTCGTCATGGTTCCAACAGCCATGGGCGGTCGCTACGAAAACGCTGCAGGCGCCTTCGGCTTCTACTCCCTCTCTTTCTTTAACACCCCTGTCGATGACAAGGGCTTTGTAGTGGGGGCTGGTGAATTGCTGAGCTTGAATCTCTTTACTGCTGACGGCTCTCCAATGGATATTTCCAAACTTGAAGGCACTTACACTGCGACCTCCTACATGAGTGGGCCTTATACTCCAGGAACCTTCGCCGATGGGGTAATGTATTCTGGATTGCCCACGGGAACGTGCTATCAGACGTTTGACGAACAAGGCAATAGCACCAAAGTGTATGGGTTTGTCAAGAGTGGGACAATCACAGTGACAAGAAATGGCAGTCAATTCAGATTTGTCTGTGACTTGACCACAGAGAATAACCACAAGATTACCATGGACTACACGGGCGACGGGAGCACTATTATAGACCAGTCGGGGGGGCAAGGTCCTCTTGCCGTGAAAGCCCCATTAAGCAAGATGCTGCAGGGAGTTGATCATCCTAACGTGAAGAGTTTTCAACACTTCCCGCTCATTCTCACCAAGGTAAATAATGTGAAGTAAGATTCTGCTGATTGATTCAAGTAAAAAAAGGACGGCGAAAAGATTGTTTTTCGCCGTCCTTTAACTTGATTGCTCATTTGCTTATCTCAATGACGGCTTTCCCACATCATTAGCACACAAGCACTTCGCTTGACCTGAACCTTTTATAGATCGGTCAGGGCTCAGGAGGGGTAGAGGGCTGCTCGATGCGGGCATCTATTTCCCCGTCTTTGAGGTCAATCACCATGCACGCGCCATGCTTATCCTCGTAACGGAGCAGGAGCTCGCTCAACGGGTCCTCGATATAACTTTGAATAGCGCGTTTCAACGGACGCGCCCCATACTGGGGGTCAAAGCCTTTTTCAGCCACAAAATTCTTGGCTTCGGGGGTTATCGCGAGTGTAAATCCTAACTCATTTACCCGGCGGTTGAAGCCCTTAAGCTCAATGTCGATAATCTTCATGATGCTGTTATGGTCGAGCGAGGCAAATGTGATAATGTCATCGACACGATTAAGGAACTCGGGGGAGAATTGGCGATTGAGTGCCTTGCGAATCACAAAGTCGCTGTGTTCCTTGGTAATTGCAGTGTTAAAGCCAATGCCTGCGCCAAAGTCTTTCAACTCCCGGGTGCCAATATTGCTGGTCATGATAATGATGGTGTTCTTGAAGTCAACCTTGCGACCGAGCGAGTCGGTAAGACAGCCCTCGTCGAGGACTTGCAGCAACATATTGAACACATCGGGGTGCGCTTTCTCGATTTCATCCAGCAAAACGACAGAGTAGGGGCGGCGGCGGACTTTCTCGGTGAGTTGTCCTCCCTCCTCGTAGCCCACATAGCCAGGAGGCGCTCCAACAAGGCGAGAGACGTTAAACTTCTCCATATACTCACTCATGTCGATGCGTACCAATGCGTCAGGAGAGTCAAACAAGAACTCGGATAAACGTTTTGCTAACAACGTTTTACCAACTCCAGTGGAGCCGAGAAACATGAATGAGCCAATCGGTCGATTGGGGTCTTTGAGGCCCACGCGATTGCGCCGAATGGCACGGGCAATTTTATCAATCGCTTCATCTTGGTCAATGACTTGGCGCTTGAGCTCGTCGGTCATGCCCAGCAGCCTGATACTCTCGCTTTGCGCGATGCGCTGCGTGGGGACACCTGTCATCATGGCCACCACCTCGGCCACATCGTTCTCGTCAACCTTTTCCCGCTGCGCGTCGAGACTTTTCTCCCAGCGCTCTTTGGCATCGTTGAGTTCCAACTTGAGCTTCTCTTGCTGGTCGCGATAGTTGGCTGCCGACTCGAAGTTTTGAGCCTGAACGGCTTTTAGCTTGTTGTCTTGAGCCTCGGTAATGCGTTTTTCAAGGCTGTCGATTTCCTTGGGAACAACCACTTTAGAGATGTGCACCCGGCTGCCTGCCTCGTCCATGGCATCAATAGCCTTGTCGGGGAAACTGCGGTCACTCATGTAGCGGTCAGTCAATTTCACGCATGCCTCAAGGGCGGCATCGGTGTAAAGCACTCCGTGATGCTGCTCGTAGACTTGCTTAATGTGCTGGAGAATGTTGAGCGTCTGCTCGGGCGATGGCGCTTCGACCATCACTTTCTGGAAACGGCGTTCGAGCGCACCGTCTTTCTCGATGCTCTTGCGATACTCGTCGAGTGTGGTAGCGCCGATGCACTGCACCTCGCCGCGTGCCAAAGCTGGCTTGAGCAAGTTGGCAGCATCCATTGAGCCCGAAGCGTTTCCAGCTCCCACAATCGTGTGGATTTCATCAATGAAAAGGATGATATTCTTGTGGGTAGAGGCTTCGTCGACAATGGCCTTGACACGCTCTTCAAATTGGCCGCGGTATTTCGTTCCAGCCACCACCGAGGCCATGTCGAGTGCCACGATGCGCTTGTCGAAAAGCACGCGCGCCACTTTGCGCTGGTTGATGCGCATGGCCAGTCCCTCGATGATGGCAGACTTGCCAACACCAGGCTCGCCAATGAGCACAGGATTGTTTTTCTTTCGCCGGCTCAAGATTTGCGCCAGTCGCTGCGTTTCTTGCTCCCGGCCAACGACGGGGTCGAGCTTGCCCTCGGCAGCAGCCTGGGTGATGTCCTTGCCATATTTGTCAATCACAGGCGTGCCTGTGTCATTTTTCATGACATTTCGGCGTGTTCGCTTTTCAGCGCCGCCATTGCTTCCAGCAGAACCCTCACCTGGGTCTTCCCGGTCGTCATCAAGCATGTCGTCATCGTCGTCGCCCGTGAAGTTAGCGCCATCTTTGGGCAAGGTAGCGCTGCACGGTGCCCAATAGTCAGTAGGAGATATGCGATGTTGTTTCATGTTCATTTTATTAAAATGTAAAATAAAAATTGCCAAAAGCATTAAACTTTACAGCCAATGCGTGGTCAAATTGGAAAATTTAGCAGAAACTCGAATGCGAATCTTGAAAAAGTATCAAGTCTTTCGAGTGATGCGCAATCAACAATTACAAAAGATGTTTGCAATAATTATGCCAGCTTTTGAAAGATTTGGGGAATGTTTACGTCACTAAAACGTTGATAAATGATGAAAAATGGTTATCTTTGTAATTTAATAGACAGTCGGCTTTCATGAGGAGTAGGCATGTTTTCGCCTGATTTGTGGAAGTGGCTTTGTAAAATTAATAAAAGGTACAATCATGAACAACGATCGAATTATTGAGATCAACATTGAAAATGAGATGAAATCGTCGTACATTGACTACTCGATGTCGGTGATAGTCTCTCGTGCATTGCCTGATATTCGCGATGGCTTCAAGCCCGTGCACCGCAGGGTCCTTTTCGGGATGGAGAAGTTGGGGAACTTTTCCAATGTGCCCTACAAGAAATCGGCCCGCATCGTTGGCGATGTGCTCGGCAAGTATCATCCCCATGGCGACTCGTCGGTTTACTTGGCGATGGTGCGCTTAGCCCAGGATTGGGCGATGCGCTATCCCTTGGTCGATGGGCAAGGGAACTATGGCTCGATTGACGGCGACAGCCCTGCTGCCATGCGTTACACCGAGGCCCGATTAGCCAAAATGGGCGAGGAGATGATGCGCGACCTCGACGAGGACACCGTGGATTTCGATCCCAATTTCGACAACACGCTTGAAGAGCCACAAGTGCTTCCAACCCGCTTTCCCAACTTGCTGGTGAATGGCGCGAGCGGTATTGCCGTGGGCATGGCCACCAACATGCCCCCCCACAACTTAACCGAGGCGATTAATGCCTGCCTGGCCTTGTCGGAGAATCCCGATTTGGAAATCACTGACCTCATGCACTACATCAAGGCTCCTGATTTCCCTACGGGTGGCATCATTCATGGCTATCAAGGCGTGAAAGAGGCGTTTGAAACAGGACGTGGCCGCATCATCGTGCGCGCCAAAGCCGAAATCGAGACGGAGAATGACCGTGACAGGATTGTGGTGAGCGAAATTCCCTATAATGTGAACAAGCGTGAACTCATTGAGGCTATAGCGCGCTTGGTTGAGGACAAGAAGATTGACGGCATTAGCAACATCAACGATGAGAGCGACCGTCAAGGCATGCGCATCGTGATTGATGTCAAAAAAGACCATAACGCCAATGTGCTGCTCAACAAGCTCTATAAGATGAGCGAACTGCAATCGTCGTTCAGCGTGAACAATGTGTGCCTGGTCAACGGCCGTCCGCAAACGGTGAACCTCAAAGACATGCTGACGCACTTCCTTGACCACCGCCACACGGTGGTGATACGCCGCACCAAGTTTGAGTTGAAAAAAGCGCAAGACCGTGCTCACATTCTTGAGGGATTGATCGTTGCCAGCGACAATATTGACGAGGTCGTGCACATTATCCGGTCGAGCAAGACCACCGATGAGGCTCGCCAGCGCTTGGGTGAGCGCTTTGACTTAGACGAATCTCAAACTCGCGCTATCGTTGAAATGCGCTTGCGTCAACTCACCAACTTGGAGCAAGACAAGCTCCATGCAGAGTTAGAAGACTTGTTGAAACTCATTGCCCACTTGAACGACATCCTCACCGACCCCGAAGTGTGCCGGCAGGTCATCGACCAGGAACTCATTGAAATTCGTGACAAGTATGGCGATGAGCGCCGCACACAAATCGAGTATTCGGGCGAGGAGATGGATGCCGAAGACTTTTATGCCGATGATCCCATGATTATCACTTTCTCGCACTTTGGCTACATCAAGCGCACGCCACTGAGTGAATACCGCACTCAAGCCCGTGGCGGGGTTGGCGCTAAAGGCAGCGACACGCGCGACGAGGACTTTATTGAAGACGTGTTTGAGGCGACCAACCACAACTACATGTTGTTTTTCACGGCGCTTGGCCGTTGCTACTGGCTGCGCGTGTTTGAAATCCCCGAGGGGACCAAGAACTCCAAAGGCCGCGCTATCCAGAACGTGCTCAACTTGGGGCCTGAGAACCGCGTCAATGCTGTGATGCGCGTGACGAAGCTAAAAGATGCAGAATACAACGAGAGCCACAACATTGTGTTTGCCACCAAGAATGGCATTGTGAAGAAAACCAGCCTGTCACAATACGCTCGTCCACGTGTCAATGGCGTGATTGCTATCAACTTGATAGAAGGCGACCAATTGATTGGCGCTGTACTCACCGAGGGCGATAGCGATATTATCTTGGCAAGCCGTAATGGCCGCGCCATTCGCTTCCCAGAAACCAAAATCCGCCCAATGGGCCGCCCTGCAACGGGTGTGAAAGGCATGACCCTTGACGGTCCCGACGACGAGGTCGTGGGCATGGTGTGCATGCGCAACAATACCGACCAAGACGTGCTCGTGGTTTCGGAGCAAGGCATGGGCAAGCGCAGCAAACTTGAAGACTACCGGGTGACCAACCGCGGCGGCAAGGGCGTGAAGACCATCAACATCACCGAAAAGACTGGAAAACTCATCGGCATCAAGAACGTGAATGATGACAACGACCTTGTGATTATCAACAAATCTGGCATCATGATTAGAATGCGGGTTTCAGAGCTTCGGGTGATGGGACGCGCCACACAAGGCGTGAAACTCATCAACTTAGAAAAGAAAAATGATGAAATCGCATCGGTGTGCAAGGTGCGGTCGCAACCAGAACCTGCTGACGCAGAAGAGCGTGTGACCGCAGATGCTGATGAAGAAAACATCGACCTTCAGGAAAACTCCGCAAAAAATCTGGAAAATGACAACGATAACACAACATCGACAGAAAATTAATCATATTATAATCAATAACTAAAATGAAAAAATCTATTCTATTTTTAACGTGTGCAACGATGCTGGCAGGACCGGTATCAGCACAATCTGTGAGCGTCAACGACGCTTTAAAGCTTTCCAGCAATTCAAGTATCGGCGAACTGTCAGAGGCTATCAAGAGCTTGAAATCGACTGCCGCGACTTCTAAGGATGTGCTCACCTATTACGCAACTGGAAAAGTAGCGTTTGCCCTCTATGACAAATATTATGGCATGTCGCAAATTAACCAGCCCATCGACACAATGGCCATGTCAAATGCCTTGCTTGACGGCTTCAAGTTCTATGAGGAAGGGCTTCCGCTCGACAGCATGCCCCAGCTCGACAAGAACGGCCAGCCTAAAGTGGACAAGCATGGAGTCCCGAAAATTAAGCCGAAATACTCGAAAGACATGTTGCAAACCATGGTTAACCACGCAATCGATGTGGTGAAAGTAGCCGACATCTTGCGCGATGCCCAAAAGTGGACCGAGGCAGGCATCGCTTACGAGAAATACTGCAACATTGTCAAGTCGCCACTGGCTGCCCAGAACAACATCTCCATTGCAGACTCAACTTTTGGCATGGTGCGTTTCCTGGAAGGCTTTTGCCAATACTTTGGACAGGACTACACCAGCGCAACGAAAAACCTGATCGCATCGTATGGCTTGGGCTATCGTGAGAACAACATTGAGGGGTTCTTAGATGCAAGCTTGGTGCAAGTGATTCAAAAAGACCTTGACACTAAGAATTATGCCAATGCCTATCAGCTGCTTGACCACATAATTTCCAAGATCCCCCAACACGCGTTCTTCTATGACCTCAAGGGACAGGTGATGAGCAGTGACTCCACCAAGAAAGCCGACGAGTACCTGGTGGTCTACAAGAAAGCGGTCGAAATTGACCCCAACAATGCAAGCGCGCTCTACCATGTGGGGTCGGCCATCTGTGATCAGGCTCAGGAAATCATCAATGCCGACCAGAATGCCACCAATGCGCAACTGGCCCCCAAGGTGATTCCTTTCTATAACGAAGCCGTTCCCTATTTGGAGAAAGCAATTGCAAATGACAAAGACAACCAGATTGCCAATAGCGCAAAATCAATGCTTGACTCAGTAAAGTATCGCTTGGACTTGCTCAAGCAGAGCCAAGAAAAGCGGAATTGATGAATTGAGCTGTCATATTGAGCGCTGTGTGTTGTTTCGGGCAATGCACAGCGCTTTCACGAAAACTGCATTCCTGAAATGAGAAACAGAATTGTTGCCATTGTGCTATTTGCCATTGTATTGCCCTTGTTTCATGCGTCGGCTCAACAGCGCACTGTCGATGAAGTCAAGAAGAGTATCGGCGACTTGTCAGCTAACCAGAAGACCTATCAAGCTGCTCTTAAAAAGATAACGCCAGCGCTCACGCATCCAGCCACCAAAGACAAGGCAGAGACCTGGTGGGTTGCGGGGCGAACATACTTTGCCCTCTATGACAAATATCGACAATCAAAATCTGTAGGAAACACGGTAGATGCTAAAGAAATGGGACACTCGATTGTCGATGGCTATGAGTGCTCAACACGAGCTCTCCGTTTAGATACCGTGTGGAAGAAAAACAAGGATGGCATCGTGAAAGTTAACAAGCATGGGGTTAAAATATTTAAAGTCAAGTACTCCAAGGAAATCCTCAATCGGCTTTATGGCTATGTGATCGACTATAGCATGGCTGGCGCCAATCTCTATAGAGTGAAGGACTACGAATACGCCTTCAAGGCATGGGATATCTATCACCAGCTCGTGACAAGCGATACCGCTAAGCGCAAAAAGCGAGCCGACCCCGATAGCATTATCGGCATGATGCGCTTTTATCAAGGACTTGCGGCACTGAAATTAAAACATGACACGGTGGCTCATCAACTGTTTGTTGACGCTCGCCAATGGGGCTACAAGAAAAAAGTCGTGTTTGACAATGATTTGAATGTACTCGTCGAGATGAGGGACACGGCAGAAATGGTGAAGCTCGCAAACGAGGCCTATTCGCTTTATGGGAAAGAGGACATGCGCTATATGCGCATTCTCATCAATGATTGCGTGAGCAAGAAAAATTACCATAAAGCCGAGATGCTCCTCGACCGTGCAATCATGCGTGACAGTGTGAACTCGGAATACTTTGGCTTAAAGGGGAATATTGTGGAGTACCAGATGGGCTACACCTATGCGCGCGCCTATTATGCGCGCGCGGTGGAAATCAAGCCCGATTTTGCGGCGGCACAATATGATTTAGGAAGGTGTTATTACTTAGAAGCGCTTGACTTGATGAAAGCGAACCCGAAAAGGTCGACTCAAAACTTTTTTCAAGAGGTGGCACCTCTTTTAGAAAAGGCGGCCACACATCTTGAGAAAGCCCACTCAATGATGCCCAGCGACATGAGTGCCATCAACATGCTCCGCAATATCTATTACAAACTGGGCGAGGGCGACAAACTCGATCAAATCGAGCGCTCTGTAAAGTAGGGGAGAGGTACAGCGCCCCCCATGGCAAAGATGCGCTAAATGCCGAGGCGAATGACTCCCCGTTTAGAGTTGCGCACAAACTCAATGATTGCTTCACGCTCGGCTGAAGAGGGAACTTCCTCTTCAATTTTGGCAAGCGCATCGGTATTGTTGAGCCCCGACATGTATAATGCGCGATAAATCGCACTAATCTGATTGATTTGCTCCTCGGTGAAACCACGGCGATGCAACCCCACAGAATTAACACCCTCGTAGGATAAAGGATAGCGGCCTGCCATCACATAAGGCGGAATGTCTTTGTTAACCAGCGACCCTCCTTGAAGCATGACGTGATCCCCAATATGAGTAAATTGGTGCACCAAGGCGCCACCACCTAAAACAGCCCAGTCTCCCACGACCACTTCGCCAGCAAGCTGCACCAGATTGGACATGATGACGTGATTGCCCACCACGCAATCGTGGGCTACGTGACAATAGGCCATAATCAGGCAATTGCTGCCAATCACGGTCATGCCCTTGGAGGCCGTGCCGCGGTGAATGGTGACAAACTCACGAATCGTGGTGTTGTCGCCAATCATGGTCACTGAGTCTTCACCTTTAAATTTCAAGTCTTGAGGGATGTCACTCACAACTGCCCCAGAGTGAATATGGCAGTTCTTGCCAATGCGCGCTCCGTGATGAATAGTGGCGTTGGAGTCGATAATGCTTCCGTCACCAATTTCAACGTTATCCTCAATGGTAACGAAAGGAGCAATTTTCACATCTTTTCCTATCTTTGCACCTGGGTCAATCACAGTGTAAGGATATTTTTCCATGTTTTATCGTGTCGTAATTTATTTTTAACAATTTGAGCCATAAACTCGGCTTCTGATACTACTTTCTCGCCCACAAACGCATAACCTTTCATCACCGCGCAGCCACGGCGAATGGGTGTGATAAGCGACAAGTGGAACACGAGTGTGTCACCAGGAAGCACTTTGTGGCGGAACTTCACATTGTCAATCTTCATAAAATAGGTAGAATAGCGCTCTGGATTTTCAACTTTTGAAAGCACTAAAATCCCGCCCACCTGTGCCATGGCCTCCACTTGAAGCACTCCGGGCATAATGGGCTCGTCGGGGAAATGCCCCTGGAAAAAGGGCTCATTGGCCGTCACGTTTTTCACTCCCACCACATGATTTTTCCCCATGTCGATAATTTTATCGACCAATTGCATGGGGTATCGGTGAGGGAGATACTTGCGCACCTGGATGTTGTCATACAAGGGTTCCTTGTTGGGGTCGTAGACTGGCGCTTGAACATTTTGGTATCTAAGCTCTTGGCGTATTTTCTTTGACAGCGTCGTGTTGATCGTGTGACCAGGGCGCATAGCGACAATCCGGCCTTTCAAGGGCCGTCCTATCAGCGCCAAGTCGCCAATCACGTCAAGGAGCTTGTGGCGCGCTGGCTCGTTGCTATATTTCAGTGGCTTGTTATTCAAGTATCCCAGCTCGCTTGCGTGCTTGCGAGGAACTTTCATTAAATCGGCCAGCTTGTCAAGGTCGCTTTGCTGCATGGGTGCGTCGTAGATGACGATGGCATTGTCAAGGTCGCCACCTTTAATCAAATTCATTTGCAACAGCGGAAGGACTTCGCGCACGAAGACAAAAGTGCGGCTTGCCGAGATTTCCTTCTGGTACTTCTTCATGTTGTTGAGCGACGCAAATTGGTTGGGAAGGACAGGGGAATTAAACTCAATCATGCAGTCGATAGAAAACTCATCGTCAGGAAGGACAATCAGCGACGAGCCTGTTTTAGGGTCAACAACCTTAATGCGCTGCTTCACCACATAGAACTCTTTCTCGGCATCTTGCTCAACGATGCCCACTTCGTCAAGTTTATTGCAATAGATGACCGCGCTGCCGTCGAGAATAGGCAACTCGGGAGCATTCACCTCAATCAGGCAATTGTCGATGCCCGCAGCGTAAAGTGCCGACATGGCGTGCTCGATGGTACTCACGCTCACGTCCTTCTGGCTCTTGCTGGCAATCACTGTCCCGCGCGTCGTTTCGATGACGTTTTCGGCAAGAGCCTCTATCGTGGGCTCTCCCTCAAGGTCGATGCGCTTGAACACGTAGCCAGTATTGACATCGGCAGGCTTGAATGTAGCCTTGCTGATGCGCCCCGAGTGCAATCCCTTTCCTTCTACACTAAAGGCTTCTTTTAAAGTAAGTTGTTTCATATCAATCTCAAATTCTTTATTGGCCTTTCAGCAATGCGTCGGTGCTTTTTTTCAAATTGCGGATATCATTAAACATCTCGGGCAGGCGTTTAGTGTAAACGACCTGACGAGCAAAATCATGTCCGTTGATAGCCGGAGAGCCAATCAGTCGCTCATTGGAACCCACACTGTTGGGAACGCCAGCTTGTGCGCCGATGCCATTGTTGTCGCCCACCGTAATGTGACCGGCAAATCCAACTTGACCGCCAATCATGTTGTGCTTGCCAATTTTTGTTGAGCCGGCAATGCCCACTTGAGCTGCCATCACGGTGCTTTCGCCAATTTCAACATTGTGTGCGACTTGAATGAGGTTGTCGAGTTTCACGCCCTTGCGCACGATGGTAGCGCCCATTGTGGCGCGGTCGATGGTGGTGTTCGCTCCAATCTCAACATCGTCTTCAATAATCACGATACCCACCTGCGAAATTTTCTCGTAAGTGCCGTCTTGGCGAGGGGCGAAGCCAAACCCGTCGCTGCCTATCACAGCGCCAGCTTGAATCATGCACCTGTCACCAATTCTGCAACCGTGGTAAATCTTCACGCCAGGGAAGAGGGTCACGTCATTTCCTATCGTCACATCATCGCCAATGTAAACCTGCGGATAGACCTTCACGTTTTCCCCTAATTTCACCCCTTTGCCGATATAGGCAAATGCGCCGATATAGGCATCATTGGGAATGACAACTCCATCGCTCACGAATGAAGGCTGCTCGATGCCTCGTTTTTGAGGCCGCTGGCTATTCACAATGTTGAGCAAGTTGGCCAGTGTGGCATAGGGATCTTCCACCCTGATGAGTGCCGCCTTGATGGGATGCTCTGGCTGGAAATCATTGCGCACCAGCACGGCTGACGCCTCGGTCGAATAGATATAATGTGTGTATTTTGGGTTGGCAAGAAACGTCAGACTGCCCGAGGTGGCCTCTTCAATTTTAGAATAGTTATTAATGACAATTGAGCCATCACCCTCGACTGTGCCATGAACGAGTGTAGCCAACTGTTGAACGGTTATCTCCATGTCTCAATAATAGTCTGTTTTTCGTCAATAAGAAATAATATGCAAAATTGCGAAAAAAATGCGATATTGGCAAATCCCCAGGCTAAAATAGGTCAAAAACGCCCTAAAAAAAGGCTGAATGTAGCAATTGCCTTTAACTCTTGTTGATCACACTAATCTGCTGGCGAACAGATTCCTCGTGCATGGCCTCAATGAGCAGTCTCATAAACTCGCGGCTCATGCCCATTTCCTCGGCCTGCCGAACACGCTCATTCAGCATATTGCCATATCGCTTAGTTTGAACAACTTGCATGTTGTGCTCTTTTTTATATTGTCCAATTTCCCGCGCAACAGCCATTCGCTTGCTTAGCACCTCGACCAACTCATTGTCGAGTTGGTCGATACGTTGCCGCATAATTCTAAGGTTTTCGGTCGCGCAGTTGGTCGTGCGAAGAATCAATGCGTTCAAGATAACGTCTAAAGTTTGTGGCGTTACTTGTTGTCTCGCATCGCTTAAAGCAGAGTCAGGATTGCAGTGCGACTCAATCATGAGCCCGTCAAACCCCATATCGATAGCTTGCTGCGAAATGGAAGCGACAAACTCCCTCTTGCCACCGATGTGAGAGGGGTCGATAATGATGGGCAGGGTGGGGAAGCGGCGGTGCAGCTCAATGGGAATGTGCCAGTGTGGCTCATTGCGGTACAAGTGTTTCCCATAGGTGCCGAAGCCTCGATGAATGGCTCCCAGCCGGCGCACACCCGCATTATAGATGCGCTGCAATGCCCCCACCCATAACTCGATTTCAGGGCTTATGGGATTTTTCACCAGCACCGCAACATCCTCATTCCCATGAAGCGCGTCGGCAATCTCCTGCATGGCAAACGGGTCGGCGCTCGTGCGCGCGCCAACCCACAAAATGTCGATACCCGCATTCAACGCTGCTTGTACGTGTGCGCGATTGGCGACCTCGGTTGCAATCAGCATCCCGGTTTCTTGCCTCACTTGGCGGAGCCAGGGCAATGCCAATGCTCCAACTCCCTCAAAGCCACCTGGTTTTGTGCGTGGCTTCCAAAGGCCAGCTCGAAACACATTGATTCCCATCTTTTTCAAAGCATGGGCTGTAGTGAGTACCTGGTCTTGGGTTTCGGCACTGCAAGGACCGGCAATGAGCAGTAACCCTCGTGAGTGATCATCATCGAGCGTTATCGCTTTAAGATCTTGAAATAACTGGTTTTCTTCCATAAGAGGGCATCGCGTTTTGACGATTTCACTGCTGCTCCCTTTAGCGTGTCGCGCATTGTCGCCGTTGAATAGGAGTACGGCAACGAAAAGGGCCCATCGCAAAATCAGCAGAGGAGATTCGACAACCTGTGTGAAAATTTTATTGTGCTGCAAAGTTAATAACTATTTGTTTAACTGTGGCTAAAATGCGAGGAATTTTCATCCCGATTCGTTACGCTTGCCATCAAGCAATTCCTCAACGAGAAAGCCATTCGTTACGATAAAGATTGCAATGAGTACATCAACCAATCGCCACAGCACAAAGCCCCCAATGGCCGCTTACAGGGTAGAGGCCTCACCATCATTGCAAAATACGGTAAAGCGCTACAGCAAGGCTAAAATTTAACATAATACAAATTATGCTTTTATTGTGCGTTTTTCCAGGAGGGTACGCTTGAACTGCTGAACGTTAGATGCTTGAGACGTTGGATGCTTGAGACGTTGGATGCTGAATGAGCGATAAGAAATGTACGGATGATAAAAATTTGCATGGATGAAGAGATGTTTCTAAATTTGCAACCTGAACTAAAAAAGATGTAGAAACATGCTCTCCAAAGCGTTCCTCGTGATTCTGGCTCTCTGCTGTTGCTCTTTGAATCTTCATGCTCAGGACTTGCCAGATGCCGATACCATTTGCAAGAAAGAAAAACCATGCGCGAATGATTTGATTGCTCCTGCCGCTCTCATCACTGCCAGCACCTTGGTGTCAATTGACTACCAACATGGCATCAACCGGCAAGTCCATCGCTGGACAAAAGACAACCGTCATCATTGCCACATTGACAATTACACAAGATTTCTTCCCTCGGCGGCCTATCTCGCTATTGGAGAATTGGGAATTGGCGCAAAACACCCGCTGCGCGAGCGGTTAGCCGTCTTTGCGACCTCGCATGCCGTGATGTTCATCACGGGATATGGGCTAAAAGGCATTGTGAGCGAGCAGCGTCCAGACTCGAGCGACCACCATTCGTTCCCATCTGGACACGTGGCGCTTGCTTTCACTGGCGCCGAGCTCCTGCGAGCAGAATATGGTACGGCATGCGGCGTGGCTGGATATGCCGTGGCTTCTTCGGTCGCTGTCATGCGGCTGTACAACAATCGGCATTGGCTTGGCGACGTTTTGGCTGGCGCTGCCATTGGCATTCTGAGCGCAAGGATTGGCTACTGGCTTCTGCCTTGTGAAAAACGGCTTTTTGGCTGGAGCGAGAACAAGCATCAAGCGCTCGTGTCGGCCTTTCCTGCCTACGATGTGCAGCGCCGCGCATTAGGCCTAGCGCTTGTCGCTCGGTTCTAATGCTTAAACATGCGGTCTATCGCGCGTTTGTCTTCACGCTCCTTGATTGCCTGGCGCTTGTCAAATTGCTTCTTTCCCCGGGCGATGGCAATCACGATTTTCGCAAGCCCGCGCTCATTGATGAATACGCGTAACGGGATGATGGAATTGCCTGGCTGCTGGCTTGACTTAGCTATTTTACTGATTTCCTTGCGATTGAGCAAGAGTTTGCGGTCACGGTGTGTGAGGTGGTTGTTATAAGACCCCTGCGCATACTCGGCAATGTACATGTTCTTGACCCACAACTCATTGTGCTCTACCACACAATAAGTGTCGGTTAGCCCCGCTTTTCCTTGCCTAACCGACTTGATTTCAGTCCCAGTGAGTACCATGCCCGCAGTGAAACTCTCAATAATCTCATAATCGAAAGTCGCACGGCGATTCTTTATGTTAACATGAGTGTTTGCCATAGCGTGGTGTATTTCATTTAATGGTCATTGCCTCCAGCGTCATTCTGAACAGCATGGGCAGTAATGTCATCATGGCTGATGAGACAAGAACGAACTTGAAAACCTTCTTACCATCTCTCATCCCGAGATACTCCGTGCCATAATAAGCGATGACAAGAGTGAACAGCAACAGGAATTGAATCGGGGAAAAGCTGTCGGCAAGCAAGTTGTTTAATATTTCAAGAATCACTAAGAAAATCAAATTGTAGGCAATAAAATTGTTCAACCGCATGCTGGCCGAATGTGTTTTGACCAGCTCGGGATAGAAACCGCCTAACAGATAACTCGTTATAAAATAGGTTGCGAAGTAACTTGAAAATTCAATAATCGCATGCATCAATGTCTTCGACAGGGTCCATGTCGTGGGGTCGTAAATCATGCGGACAAACGACACCATAGCCAGCAGTGCCAGCATGGGATAAAAGCCGCGCTGGAGCACTTTCTGGGTTGGATAACCAGAATGGCTCACTTCTTCCCACCCATACTTGGGAGAAATGATGACCAAGGCAATATTTTTCGCTAAACTCATGTGTCTCGTTTTTGCAAATGTCTTGCAAAAGTACAAGTTTTGATGCTATTAATGAAATCAATCGGCTTTTTTTTGTTAATTTTGTGCCTTGTAATGAAAGTCGAACTGTTCATAGCGCGTCGCTTGAAGCTTGCCCATGACAACAAGTCAGGATCTCCGAGCCTGAATGTTGCTATGATTGGAATTGTGCTGGCTATTGTTATCATGATTCTGTCGGTGGTGATCGTACTGGGATTTAAGCGAGAGATTACCCACAAGATTTATTCGCTGGATTCGCACTTGAAAATCACGAATGCCGCACTGGGCATCGACGACAATTTCTCGACGGTTAATGCCCATGAGGTTTTTAGGGGCATCTTGTCTGACACCGCTGTGGCCGCTAAGATTTCGTCGATGAGCTTGATGGCCGAGAAACCTGCCATCTTGAAAACCGACAATGATTTTCAAGCGGTTGTCTATCGTGGCGTTGACGATGGATTTGACTGGAGCTACATCAAGGAACATCTCGTGGAAGGCAGAGTGCCGCTTGTGAATGACACTGCCGACAATCGTGAAATCGTGATTTCAAAACATATTGCCAACCAGCTACGGCTCAATGTGAATGACAAGATTTTCACTTACTTCATTGACAATCAGGTGAAAGTGCGCCGCTCGGTGGTTGTGGGCATTTATAATACCGATTTCGAGAATTTCGACAAAGCCTACATCGTAGGAAACATTAGCTTGTTGCAGAGCGTGAATGGCTGGAGCCCAATGGTGGGAAACTATGTGGGCGTGAACCTGAACCAAACAAGCAATCTCAATGCTGAGGCAGAGCGGCTTTATGCCGACCTTGCATGGTCGATTTGTGAACACGACTCCCCCACCCTCTACATGGTATCGCAAATCCAAAACAACAACACCGCTTATTTCACGTGGCTTGGCATGCTTGACATGAACGTTGTAATCATACTGGCGCTCATGGTCATCGTTTCATCGTTCACCTTAATTGCCGCAATGCTCATGATCGTGCTCGAGCGCATTAAAATGGTGGGTATGCTCAAGGCGCTTGGTGCCAGCAACCGATTGATTCGCCACATTTTCATCTACTTGACCTCCAAGCTGATTCTCAAATCAATTGTCATTGGCAATCTCATTGGAATTGGCATGGCATTGATACAACGCCATTTTCACGTCATTCACCTTAATCCGGATGCCTATTACATGTCCTACGTGCCCATCGAAATCAACGTGCTGGCGCTGGTTCTTTTAAACGTAGGTATTCTTGTGGTTTCCTATTTCACCTTATTGGCTCCGAGCCACATTATCTCAACAATTAAGCCCACTGCTACAATGAAATTCGAGTAGTGGGCAAAGGGGGTCGGAAATATTCAAGGAATCTTTAGTCTAACTTCAGCACGGCAAGAAATGCTTTCTGGGGCACTTGGACTGTTCCAATTTGCTTCATCCGCTTTTTGCCGGCTTTCTGCTTCTCAAGCAATTTTCGCTTGCGGCTCACATCGCCACCATAGCACTTTGCCGTCACGTCCTTGCGGACTTGCTTCACGGTTTCCCTGGCCACTATTTTTGCGCCAATTGCCGCTTGGATAGCGATGTCGTATTGCTGACGGGGAATGAGTTCCTTGAGTTTCTCACACATGCGGCGACCCAAAGTCACAGCATTGTCAGCATGCGTTAAGCTGCTCAGCGCATCCACGGGTTGCCCGTTGAGCAAAATATCAAGTTTTATTAAGTTTGAGTCTTTATAAGAACTTATGTAATAGTCAAATGACGCATATCCTTTGGAGATGCTCTTTAACTTGTCGTAGAAGTCAATCACAATTTCGCCAAGAGGGATTTCAAACGATAGTTCCAACCGGTTTCCGCTGATGTACTCTTGCTTAGTGAGCGTTCCTCGCTTTGACAGGCACAAGGTGATGATGGGCCCCATGAAGTCAGAAAGTGTGATGATGGACGCCTGGATGTAGGGTTCCTCGATGTGTTCAATGAGCGTTTGGTCTGGCAAGCCTGCGGGATTGTGTACCTCGGCCATGTTCCCTTTCTTGTCATAGACCTTATAGGAAACATTTGGTACAGTAGTGATTACTTCCATGTTAAACTCCCGGCTAAGGCGTTCTTGCACAATTTCCATGTGAAGCAGCCCCAAAAAGCCGCAACGAAAGCCAAAGCCCAATGCTACCGATGATTCTGGCGTGAATGTGAGCGATGCGTCGTTCAGCTGCAATTTCTCTAACGAGGCACGTAAATTTTCAAAATCTTCAGGCTCGATGGGATACACTCCCGCAAACACCATGGGCTTCACTTCTTGGAAGCCAGCAATTGCGCTTTCACAGGGCTTGGAGACTTGGGTAATGGTATCGCCTACCCTAACCTCTGTTGAATTTTTTATACCACTAATAATATAACCCACATTACCAGCGCTGATTGAAGCGCGAGGGCTCAACTGCAACTTTAACACGCCCAATTCGTCGACATTGTATTCTTTTCCCGTGTTGACAAATTTCACGAGGTCACCTTTGCGAATGCTGCCATTGATGATTTTGAAATACACGATGATACCGCGAAAAGGGTTAAACACGGAGTCAAAAATTAAAGCCTGTAATGGAGCGTCAGGGTCGCCATTGGGAGCCGGAATGCGTTCGACAATTGCTTTCAGAATTTCAGGGATGCCTTCCCCCGTCTTTGCGCTGGCGCGAATGATTTCGCCAGGGTCGCAGCCAAGCAGTTCCACGATCTCATCCTCGACCTCATCGGGATGAGCGCTATCCATGTCAATCTTGTTGATGACAGGGATGATTTCAAGGTCATTGTCGAGGGCGAGATAAAGGTTCGAAATCGTCTGTGCTTGAACCCCCTGTGTGGCATCGACAATGAGCAGGCAACCCTCGCATGCGGCAATAGACCGAGACACCTCATAGGAGAAGTCAACGTGTCCCGGGGTATCAATCAAGTTAAGAATATATTGCTCCCCGCTTTGCACGTAGTCCATCTGAATGGCATGGCTCTTGATGGTAATGCCGCGCTCACGCTCAAGATCCATGTTATCAAGCACTTGATTTTGCATTTCCTTTCCACCCACCGTTTTAGTATATTCCAGCAGGCGGTCGGCAAGTGTGCTTTTGCCATGGTCAATGTGCGCAATAATCGAGAAATTTCTAATGTTTTTCATTGTCTATATTTCAATTAGGATGCAAAATTACGAAATATTTTGAAAACGAGCGGCATCAATCACTGAAATACATATAAAAATAACCTGCCACAGACAACATGGCAGGTTACTGATTTTGTGGGATTGACTATTTTTCAATGAGAATGCGCGCGTCGACGGCAACCACGTCTTTTTCGTCGGCAAGCAATGGGTTAATGTCCATTTCCTTGATCTCGGTTGCATAGCGCAGCAAGGTCGAGAGACGCATGATGATCTCGGCATATCGCTGCTCGTTGAGACCTTTTTGCCCGCGAGTTCCCTTGATGATTTTGTAACCTCTCAACGAGCGAATCATGGAGAAGGCCTCATCTCTTGACAATGGCGCCAAGCCACTCGTGACATCTTTCAGCACCTCGACGAAAATGCCTCCCAAGCCGCACAGCACGACGTGTCCGAAACGCGGCTCGTATTTCGCGCCGATGAACAACTCCGTTCCACTGATCATTTTCTGAACCATCACAGCCTTGGCATCCTTGATTTTCATCATGCGGTCAAATTCCAGCGCCAAGTGCTCGGCATTTCTCACGTTGAGTGCCACACCGCCCACGTCGCTCTTGTGGACCGGCCCAACAACTTTAGCCACCACCGGATAGCCAATTTGGTTGGAAAATGCGATGAGTTCGTCTTTGGAGTTGGATACATGCTCTGGCACGACGGGGATTTGCGCGCAAGTGAGCAGCGCGCGCACCAAATCGGGCGCGATATATCCGCTCGTCTTAATGCCATCAATAATTTCCCTGATGCGTGGCACATCCACTTCTTCCGATAGCACCTCGGCCGGGGCAGGTTTTGGGGTCTTCATGACTCGCGCTAAGGCTGTGCCAAGGGTCACTTCGTCACTGAAATTGACGTGTCCTTTCGCAAGAAACTCTGCCACCTCGGGACCTGCTGTATTCAAGCACGGAAGAATAGGGAATACCGGCTTTTTGCATTCAAGTATCTTCTTGTGTAACACATCATAAGCCTCATATAGTTGAACTAAGCCTGGAGTTCCAAAGATTACCATAATGGCATCGATATCCTTAAACTTGTTTTCGCAATAGTCGATGGCGATGCCCAATTGCTCTGGTGTTCCTGTGGCGAGAATATCGATTGGATTGGCAACCGACGAGCCAGGGAACAATTTGGTTTTCAATTCTTCGGCTACTGAACCTTCAAGTTTTGGCACATTGAGACCTCCTTTTGACAAGGCATCAGTCAGCATTACGCCAGGACCACCAGCGTGAGTCACGATGGCACAATTTTTCCCGGCCAAGGCGGGCAAGGTGAAAATGCACCCCACAGTGGTGAGTTCCTCGCGGGAGAAGCAACGCACGATGCCTGCCTTGCGGAACAAGGCCTCGACGGCCGAATCGCTTGAAGCGATAGCGCCCGTGTGCGATGATGCCGCACGGCTGCCGCTCTCGCTTGAGCCAGCCTTGATTGCTGCAATTCGGCATCCTTTGCGAATGAGGGAGCTGGCATGGAGCAACAGCTTGTCGGGGTTGTTAATATTTTCAATATAGAGCAATTTCACTTTCGAGTCCCTTTCAGGATCGAAATTCTCGTCCATGTACTGAAGCACGTCCTCGATTCCATTCTGCTTGCCATTGCCTACTGACCACACGGAGTTGAATTGCAAGCCTTTGACCACTGCCGACTCAAGTATGAACACCGCTGTCGCCCCCGAGCCACTCAAGAAGTCGGCCCCCTGAGGGTTGAGTTTTGGAATGGGCTTTGTGAACACGCTGTGATGGTGGTTGTTCATCAGCCCGATGCAGTTGGGGCCGATAAGCGCTGCCCCATAACGGTCGCAGGTGTCAAGAATGCGCTGCTCCAGCGCTGCTCCTGCCTTTGTTTCCTCGCCAAAACCTGCCGAGATAATGATAAACGCCCTCACGCCTTTCTCGGCAGCGACGTAGTCTACATAGTCGGGGCAGAACTTGGCGGCCACCACGAGAATGGCCATTTCTGTTGGCGGGATTTCCTTAACGTCGTGAAACACCTTGATGCCCTGCACCTCGTCCTCCTTGGGATTGACGATGCGCAAGACACCTTTATAGCCACCTTGCAGCAGGTTGCGCACTATCGCGCCACCTGGCTTGTGCACATTGTTTGAGCCTCCAATGACCACAATGCTTTGTGGATTCAAAAGTTGTTGATTAATCATCGTTGTTTATGTTAAAATGTGTTGTGTGCATGCTATTTCGCAAGTCGAATAACGACTACAAAACTACAAAATATTATTGTAACGGCAAATATTCAAAAACAAAAAAAATAAATTTTTATTCAAAAATTTGGCACAACCGAAAAAATCCCCTACCTTTGTTAAGTCAAAAAATGCATGTAAAACCAACATGTAAAACCGATCTTAAAACAACTATAATTTATGAAGAAATTACTTTTAGGAGACGAAGCAATTGCTCAAGGTGCATTGGATGCAGGACTGAGCGGTGTATACGCCTATCCGGGTACACCTTCGACCGAAATCACAGAGTACATTCAAAATTCTCCTCTGGCTGCCGAGCGCAATGTGCATCGCCGCTGGAGCTGCAACGAGAAGACAGCAATGGAAGAGGCTCTCGGCATGTCCTACATGGGCAAGCGCGCGTTGGTGTGCATGAAGCATGTGGGCCTTAATGTCAGCGCCGACCCATTCGTTAACTCTGCCATGACAGGTGTCAATGGCGGTGTGGTCGTGCTTGTGGCCGATGATCCCTCGATGCACTCTTCACAAGACGAGCAGGACAGCCGCTTTTACGGCAAGTTCGCAATGATTCCCACTTTGGAGCCAAGTTCACAACAAGAGGCCTACGACATGATGGCAGAAGCCTACGACATGTCGGAAAAACTATGCTTGCCTGTGCTCATGCGTGTCACAACCCGCATGGCCCACAGCCGGGCGTCTGTCGAAATCAAAGAGGAGCCTCGCAAGGAGAATGAGCTCAACTACAACTCGATTGCCAGCAACTGGGTCTTGCTTCCCGCTTTCGCGCGCAAACGCAACGACGTGGTCACCGCACAGCAGCCCCTGCTGGAGCAAATGGCCGTTGAAAGCGCACACAATGCTTATATTGATGCCAGCGACCACTCGTTGGGCATTATCGCAAGCGGCATCGGCTACAACTACGTGATGGAGAACTTCCCCACAGGTTGCCCATTCCCCTTGTTGAAAATCAGCCAGTACCCGCTGCCCAAAGAGCTGGTTCGCCGCATGACAGAGCAGTGCGACAGCGTGCTGATTGTCGAGGAGGGACAGCCTTTCATTGAAGATCAGGTGCGCGGCGTCATGCCAGGCAACGCCACGATAAAAGGCCGCCTCACGGGCGAGCTTCCTCGCACGGGCGAGTTAAATCCCGATTGGGTCGCTAAGGCGTTAGGCTTGCCTAACAAGGAGAATCACGCGCCCTGCGAAGATGTAGTGCCACGTCCACCCGCATTGTGCCGTGGCTGTGGCCATCGCGACGTGTACACGGCTATCAACGAGGTGCTCAAGGACTATCCCAACGCGCGCGTGTTTGGCGACATTGGCTGCTACACCTTGGGGTTCTTGCCACCTTTTAAGGCCATCCACTCGTGTGTGGACATGGGCGCCAGCATCACAATGGCAAAAGGCGCTGCCGATGCAGGGCAATGGCCAGCCGTCGCTATTATCGGCGACTCCACATTTACCCATTCAGGAATGACGGGCTTGCTCGATGCCATCAATGAAAATGCCAACATAACCGTGGTCATCAGCGACAACCTCACAACGGGCATGACTGGTGGCCAAGACTCGGCAGGCACCAACAAATATGAATCTATCGTTCGAGGATTAGGAATAGCCGACGAGCATCTTAAAGTCGTTGTCCCCATTCCAAAGAACATGCCAGAAATCACGAAAATTTTGCGTGAGGAGATTGAATACAAGGGTACCAGCGTGATTATTCCGCGCCGTGAGTGCATGCAGACGCTCCAGCGTCATCTTAAACAACAAAAAGCGAAATTAGCAAAGGAGGGAAAGAAATGAAAACAGACATTATCCTCTGCGGTGTGGGCGGACAAGGCATCCTCTCAATCGCTACAGTCATTGGCGAAGCCGCCATGAAAGAGAATCTCTACATCAAGCAAGCGGAGGTGCATGGAATGTCGCAACGAGGCGGTGACGTGCAAAGCAACTTGCGCCTGTCGTCCAATCCCATTATGAGCGACTTGATTGCCAAAGGCGCTGCCGATGTCATTATCTCGATGGAACCCATGGAGGCACTCCGCTATCTTCCTTATTTAAATAAGCAAGGGTGGGTTATCACAGCCAGCAAGCCGTTTGTTAACATTCCCAACTATCCCGAAATGGAAAAGATTGAGACCGACCTCAAGGCCATTGACAATTTAATCATGCTTGATATTGAGCAATTGGCCAAGGACAATGGCATTGCCCGATCGGCCAATGTGATTTTGTTGGGCGCTGCACAAAAGGCGCTTGGCATTGATTTTGAAAAACTTGAGGGTGCTGTACGCCGCGTGTTTGCCCGCAAGGGCGACGCTGTGGTTGAAGCCAACCTGAAAGCATTAGCAATTGGTAAAGCCGCGCAGAGATGAAACCTACACCCATAGCTAAAAACATGATCGACGAGGCGATTCGAGCTCAAGGAATCCGCGATTTCGGCCGAGCTAACATTCGTGAGGTAAAACGCATTGCAGAATATGCCGAGCAAGAGTCGGGCGTTGAGTTCATCAAGATGGAGATGGGCATCCCTGGCCTACCAGCTGCCGAAGTTGGAGTAAAAGCTCAAATCAAGGCACTACAGCAAGGCATTGCCAACCTATATCCCGACATTCAAGGCACGAAATACCTGAAAGAGCAGGCATCACGCTTTGTCAAAGCTTTTATCGGCGTGGACATCGCCCCCAAGGGCTGCATCCCATGTGTGGGGTCAATGCAGGGAGGCTATGCCGCATTCATGCTCTGCTCACAATTAGATCCCCAAAAAGACACCATTCTTTTCATTGATCCGGGATTCCCCATTCAAAAGACGCAATGCGAGGTACAAAACATTAAGTATGCCACATTCGATGTCTATGACTATCGCGGCGACAAACTCCGCGAGAAATTAGAGAGTTACCTGTCAAAGGGAAATATCAGTGCCATCGTCTACAGCAACCCGAACAATCCCTCGTGGATTTGCTTGAACAACGACGAGCTGAAGACCATCGGCGAGCTGGCCACAAAATATGACGCCATCGTCATTGAAGACTTGGCCTATTTTGCCATGGACTTCCGCAAGGACTTGAGCACCCCTTTCCAGCCCCCCTATCAAGACACCGTCGCTCGTTTCACCGACAATTACCTGTTGCTCATCAGTGGAAGCAAGGCTTTCAGCTATGCCGGCGAGCGCATTGCGGTGTGCTGCATCAGCGACAAGCTCTTTAATCGTCATTATCCTGCTTTGGACCAGCGTTATGGAGGCCTCTCGTTTGGCACGACCTACCACTCGCGCATGCTGTATTGCCTCTCGTCTGGCACAAGTCACAGCGCACAGTTTGCACTGGGCGCCATCATGGAAGCCGCTTGCGACGGTGACTACATGTTCCGTGAGGTCACCCACGAGTATGCCGACCGCGCTCACCGCATGAAAGAGATTTTTTGCAAGCACAACTTCTACGTGGTCTACGACAAGGACCTTGACGTGAACATCGCCGATGGATTTTATTTCACGATTGGTTACCCCGGCATGACCAGCAGCCAGCTGGCGCTTGAACTGATGTACTATGGCGTGAGCGCGATTAACCTGGGCACGACGGGCAGTTGCCAACAGGGGTTGCGATGCTGCGTATCGTTTATCAAGCCCAACCAATATGAGGAACTTGAAAAACGTATGGCGATTTTCGCCGAAAACAACCCAATTCATAACAAACAATAACTACTATTTACAAGGACATGGAATTACCTTTTGCGGAATCCTGGAAAATTAAAATGGTGGAACCCATCCACCGCAGCACACGCGAGCAACGTGAGCAATGGCTCAAAGAAGCGCACTACAATGTGTTTCAACTCAAAGCCGAACAAGTGTATATCGATCTATTGACCGACTCTGGCACAGGAGCCATGAGCGATCGCCAATGGGCAGGCCTGATGCTGGGTGACGAGAGTTATGCCGGCGCCACTTCCTTCTACAAATTTGAGGCAATGGTGAAAAAGATATTCGGCTTTAAATACGTGATTCCCACTCACCAGGGACGTGCCGCCGAAAACGTGCTTTTCTCTTATTTGGTGAAGGAGGGCAACGTCATTCCCGGCAATGCGCACTTCGACACGACCAAAGGACACATCGAGAGCCGTCATGCCAAAGCCATCGACGTGACGACCGACGACGCCAAGAACACTCAACTTGAAGTTCCTTTCAAGGGCAATGTCTCTCTGGAGAAACTGGAGAAAGTGCTCAAGGAAAACAAGGGCAACGTGCCGTTCATGGTGCTCACCGTGACCAATAACACCGTGGGCGGACAGCCCGTGAGCATGGCAAATATCAAAGCCACTTGCAAATTGTGCCACGAGTATGGCGTGCCTGTGGTGTGCGACTCTGCCCGCTTTGCCGAAAACGCCTATTTCATTAAGACGCGCGAAGAGGGATATGCCGACAAATCCATCAAGGAAATCGTGCGTGAGATGTATGCCGATGTCGATGCCGCTACAATGTCATGCAAGAAAGACGCAATTGTGAACATGGGTGGCTTCATTGCACTGAACAATGTTGAGTGGTATGAAGGCGCAAAGTTGTTCTGCATCCCATTTGAAGGCTATATTACCTATGGCGGCTTGAATGGCCGTGACTTGAACGCAATAGCAATCGGACTTGACGAGAACACGGAATTTGATATGCTTCAAACTCGCATTCATCAAGTGGCCTACCTAGCCAGCAAGCTCGACGAGTATGGCATCCCATACCAGCGCCCTGCTGGCGGCCACGCCATCTTTATTGACGGTGACCGGGTGCTCGACCAAATTCCAAAGGAAGAGTTTCCCGCTCAGACTTTGACTTGCGAACTTTATCTTGAAGCCGGCATTCGGGCATGCGAGATTGGCTACATGCTGGCCGACCGCGACCCAGTGACCCGCAAGAATCGTTTTGGCGGACTCGACTTGGTGCGCTTGTGCATTCCACGCCGCGTCTATACCGACAACCACATGGATGTGATTGCTGCCGCAGTGAAGAATGTCTACGACCGTCGCCACAACATCAAGCATGGCGTAGCCATTGAATGGGAGGCACCACTCATGCGACACTTCACCGTGAAACTGAAAAGACTGTAATTCACGGCAAAGCGCATGGCATGCGTAACGAAATGGGGAGAACCAAGATGTTGTTTTCCCCTTTCATTTATGACAGAAGCCTCAATCTGCTTCTCTTTGATAATTGCTCAATTTTGAGTGTAAGGCATCAAAAAACAAATTTTTAGACTGTTAAATTTTAACTTAAATATATTTGTATGAAATACTTAATTTGTAGTATGTTAGCTCTTGGAATGACCATCGGCGCAATGGCCGAGGATAAAGTGGTTATTCCCGACAGCACTGGGTTCAAGTTCACCGATGTGAAAGTTGTGAAAACGACACCCGTCAAGGATCAGCACAAATCTGGCACGTGCTGGTGCTATAGCACAAACTCTTTTTTCGAGAACGAGATTCTGCGCGAGACTGGAAAAGCAATCCATTTGAGCGAGGGGTTTGTGGTCCATCATTGCTATTATGACAAGGCCGAGAAGTACATCCGCATGGATGGAACCATCAACTTTGCCGAGGGAGGCGCTTCAGAAGACGTGCGCTACGTGTGGGAGAAATACGGCATGGTACCCGATGAGGTTTACACAGGCATGACCTATGGTGACACCAAATTCAACACAAGCGAGTTGACAGAGTGCCTGAAAGGCTACCTCGGCACGATCAGCAAGGTGAAACTGAAAAAACTCACCCCTGCCTGGAAAGAGGGATTCAAAGGCATTTTGGACGCATACATGGGCAAACTGCCCGAGAAATTCACATGGGAGGGCAAAGAGTACACCCCTCAAAGTTATGCCGCATCGCTTCCTATAAAAATGGAAAACTACGTGGGCATTGGCTCCTACACCCATCACCCGTTCTACAAGCCATTTGTGCTTGAAGTTGCCGACAACTGGTTGTGGACCTACTATCAAAACGTGCCCATCGACGAGCTTCTTGAAATCACCAACAACGCCATCGACAATGGCTACAGCGTTGCCTGGGGAGCCGATGTGAGCGAACCCTGCTTCAAGTGGCGCAAAGGCTATGCTGTGCTTCCTGTCGACAAGGAAGTTCCCGACCTGAAAGGTAGCGACATGGACCGATGGACTCAATTGAGCGACAAGGACCAGGAGACTGAGAAGTGGGATATTAAAGGCCCAGTCGAGGAGCAAGTCGTGACCCAAGAGAGCCGCCAGAGAATGTTCGACAACAAAGAAACAACCGATGACCACGGCATGGTCATCATTGGCAAGGCCGTCGACCAAAAAGGCAACCGCTACTTTAAGGTGCAAAACAGCTGGAACACCAACCAATTGTACAAAGGCTTCTTCTACGTGAGCGAGGCCTACTTTAAAGCAAAAACCATGGATATCCTCGTCAACAAGGCAGCGATACCCAGCAAGATTGCGAAAAAGATGGGACTCTAATTAAGATTCTTATTGATTTTCAACACCCACACATGGCGGGAACGCGGTCAAGCCTTCTCGCCGTGTGCTTTTTTACTCATTCGAACCAAGCCTCAATTCTTGCGATTTTGAAGAAGAACGAGTTGCTATCCAGCGTTTTACAACATCGGTAAATGGTCGCCAGTATAGTTCGCACTTGCGCTCCCCTACTCCATAAAGCGTTCCAAACTGTATTTTGGAAATCGGCTTCTCCTTGACCATGACTCGCAACACTTTATCGCTAAAAATCAAGTATGGCGCATGACCAGTGGCTTGCGCGATCGCTTTTCGCTCCTGCTTGAGCATTTGAAGCAAGGTCTTGCTTTCCTCATCTTGTGCCTCGTCATCATTGGCAGTATCTTTTTGGCGAGTGGAACAACTGCTGTTCCAACTCGTTTTATAGTGAAACTCATTGAGCTCTACCTGTTTTCGTCCATATAGGACATCCTCGCCATAGGTTGTCACTTTCAAATGGTTATTTTCCTCATAGGCGATGTCAAACAAGCCGAGTTGCAACATTTGCAGCAAGTAGGCATTCCAGGCTGCAAACGGCAAGTCACGACCTACACCAAAGGTCTTCAAGCGATTCCAGCCGGCCAAGACAATCTCCGGGCGTCGCGAGCCACGCAAGATGTCGATAATAGCAGTGCGGCTTGCTTGCTGCTGGGTGCGCATGATGGCACTCAACGCCATTTGCGCCATGACGGTTCCATCAATGCGCTTGGGAGGGTGCATGCACACGTCACAGTGACCACAGTCATGGTCATAACGCTCGTTGAAATAGCTCAGCAAGATGCGGCGGCGACAGACCTTAGACTCGGCATATTGCTGCATGCGCCGCAACTTTTCCATGTTAATGGAATTTTGCCCCGATTCCTGCGCAAAATGCGTCAGCGTCACCATGTCGCCATAGCTATAGAACATCACAGCCTCGGCAGGCAGCCCGTCACGCCCCGCGCGCCCGATTTCCTGATAATAGCTCTCGATGTTCTTGGGCATATTGCTGTGAATCACCCACCGCACATTACTTTTGTCAATTCCCATGCCAAAAGCAATCGTCGCGCACACCACCGTGAGGTCATCGTTAATAAACGATTGCTGGATTTCATTCTTCAGTGGCGTGTCCATGCCCGCATGAAAAGCAGCAGCGCGAATGCCAAGTTTATTCAAGTTGTTTGCCATCTTTTCTGTATCACTGCGGCGCATGCAATAGATGATGCCGCTTTGTCCCGTGCGTTGCTCGATGAAACGGGCAATCAAGCGCATCTTTTCTCGCCCCGAAACATCACTAAGAACAGTCAATGAAATGTTAGGGCGATCAAATGACGTGATAAACAACTTGGCGTCAGGAATGTTGAGTTGCTGGCGTATGTCACTGCGCGTCAATTGGTCGGCAGTGGCTGTAAGCGCCATGATAGGCACATGGGGGAACCGCTCCTTGAGTACGCTCAACTGGCTGTACTCGGGTCTGAAATCATGTCCCCACTGCGAGATGCAATGTGCCTCGTCAATGGCAATCATGTTGATTTTTATGCGATTAGACCACTGATCAAGCTCAACCAGCAACCGCTCTGGAGAGATGTACAACAGCCTGATTTTCCCCGCAAGAACATGCTCCATTACATCACGGTTTTGAGCCTCGCTTTGCTGGCTATTAATGGTGGCAGCGGGAATGCCATTGGATTGCAGCGAGTCTACCTGGTCTTTCATGAGGGCAAGTAAAGGCGACACGACAATCACGCAACCGTCCTTGGGAAGCAGGGCGGGCATTTGGTAGCACATCGACTTGCCGCCTCCTGTGGGCATGAGCACAACCGCATCGCCACCGCTCATCACGTGCTCGATGATTTCCCATTGAAGTGGGCGAAACGCCGAGTAGCCATATTGGTGGCGAAGCAGCGCTAAAGCCTGGCGTTTGAGTTCCAAATGATTGTGAGCATCCAAGTTGAGTGACGTTTTTTAGAAAGCGTTTTGCTCACCCCTTAAGGCATTGAAAATAGTAAGGATAATGATTTTCATATCCAGCATGAAGTTCCAGTTCTCGGCATACCACACGTCGTATTCCACACGCTTTTCCATTTTCCACAACTCGTCAGTTTGTCCCCGATAGCCGTTGACCTGCGCCCACCCTGTAATACCAGGACTAATGGTGTGGCGCAACATGTACTTGTCGATGAGTGCGCTGTAGATCTCGGTGTGCTTAATCATGTGAGGCCGAGGTCCCACAATTGACATTTCTCCTTTCCACACGTTAAAGAACTGTGGCAACTCGTCGATGCTGCTCTTGCGCAGGAAATTGCCAAAACGCGTTTTACGCGGGTCGTTTTTAGTCGCTTGCTGGATGTCACTGTCATTGTTCACCCTCATGGTGCGGAACTTGTAGCAAAAAAATGTCTCTCCGCGCAATCCTGTGCGTTCCTGCTTGAAGAAGATGGAGCCAGGCGACGACAATTTGATGCCAATAGCAACGGGAATGAGCACAAGTGGCGACAAAACGAGTGCAACACTCGACACGAGCAAGTCAAAAGACCTCTTCAACAAGGCATTGAATGGGTTGCTCAAAGGATAAGGGCGAATTCCCAACACGGGGACATTGCCAATGGGATAAAGCTCAAACTGGCGTGTGATGTGGCGGCCAAACTGAGGCACATAATAGAAGTCAACGGCATTGTTGTCGGCAATCTTGATCAGTCGTGCCACGTCATCGTTATCGGTATCAGGGATGCAGCAATACATTTCGTCAACAAGATTGTCTTGAACAAACTGTTCCACTTTCGACAGGTCGCCCTTGTAGTTCTTGACCGATTTCGACTTGCGGTTGTTATCAAACAATCCGATATAGCGATAGCCGTAGCCCAAGTCTGCCTCAAGCTCGTTCAGCAATTTTATTCCCACCGTGCCACCGCCGATGATAATGACGCGCTTGTAGTTGTAGCCTAACATGCGATAGCGCTTCACGATTTTGCGGGAAACAAACCACCAGGAGCTGAGACCGACCGAAAAGAGGACATAGAACTTGACAAATGTGCGCCACGAAGCCTTGTTGAAGCCTAAAAACAGCAACAAGGTCAAAAAAATGACAATATTCAAAGCCACGGCTTTGAAAGCCTGCAAGAACACCCGATCGGCATAGACGACACGCCGGCTGTGAATATCATGATAGAAATAGGAGACTGCCAGGTAGGAAATATTCATCATGAGCCACACGGGGCGTGAGAAGAAATGCTCGGCGACAGGTGTGAACAGGCACACTGCAAAATAGGCAACGTTTAAAACGCCAAAGTCAATCGCTGTAAATATCCAGCGAATGAACGATCCATATCTTCCCTTGTCTTTCACAAAAATATTCTATTGTCGATAAGACCAACTGCGGCATAACCGGTTTTTAGGGCTTGCCGCAGCTGTCAGATGATAAATCCATTAGATTTTTTCGTCAATCATTTTAATTTTTTGCTCAAGCAAGGCAATATCTTCCTTGATTCTTGCGATTTTGCGCTCCATTTCCTTGACAATCGTGCTGCCATTTTTTGACTGGGCGTTGAAGAAGCCCATGTTGTTCTCATAGGTTTTCATCTCCTGGCATTTACGCTCATAGTCGCGCACCAGGCGCTCACGCTCATGGTACACTTTGTCACTGTTGTCCATCTCGTTCAACGAGTTCTCGAAGTTGGCGATGCGAGCGCGCGTTGCTTTCATGTCAAATTGATCGAAAGCCTTGTCAATAGCGGCCTTATACTCCTCATAGATTTTATCTTTTTCCTTGTAAGGGACGTGGCCGATGTCTTGCCATTGCTGCATGAGTTCACGCACCTTGACAGGTCCCTCATCCTGGTCGTTGGCCTCCAGAATAGCGTTGACTTGAGCGATAACTTCTTTTTTCTTCTTCAAGTTCTCATGTTCCACGACATGAACGCTGGACGTTTGCTTTTTCTTGTTCTCAAAGAAAGTGTCACATGCCGTGATGAATCGTTTCCAAATCGTGTCGCTATGTTTCTTCACCACTGGGCCAATTGTCTTCCATTCCTTTTGCAGTGCGACAAAGGCCTCGGTGGTCTTTTTCCAGTCGGTGGAGTCTTTCATGGCCTCCGCCTTTTCACACAGCTCGGTCTTCTTGGCCAAGTTGACAGCCATTTCCTCTTTCTTGCGTTTGAAGAATTCCGCTTTCTTGGCAAAGAACTCGTCACATGACTTGCGGAAGCGGGCAAAGAGCTCATTGTTGACCTTGCGCGATGCAAAACCTATTTTTTTCCATTCTCCCTGGAGGGCGACGATGCTCTTGGTGGCCTCGTTCCATGCGGCATAGGATGCCAGACCATCAGTGCTCATCGCTTCTATTTTCTCGCAAAGCACCGTCTTGGCAGCGGCATTTTCTTTTTCCTTAGCCTTGCGCTCCTCAAAGTAACTTTGGTACTTCTTGTTAATGACCGACGAGGCGTTTTTGAAACGCTGCCACAGCTCTTCTCTAATTTCCTTGGCCACGGGCCCGATTTCCCGCCACTGGCTGTGAAGCTCCTGCAATTTCTTGAATGCCGAAACAATGTCGTTGTCATCGTCAAGCGCCTCGGCCTCGGCACAAAGCTGCTGCTTAATTTCAAGGTTCTTCTTGAAATCATAGTCACGTAGCTCCTTGTTCATCTTCAGCAAGTCATAGAATTTCTCAATGGCCAGCTGGTAGTTTTTCCACAATTCAGTCACATGGGTGGCAGGTACTTCGCCGATGGCCTTGAATTCCTGCTGCAATTGCTGAATGTGATTATATTGGCGGTTCACATTGTCAACATCGGCCGCAATAGCGTCAATCTCGGCAATGATCTTGAGTTTCTTGTCAAGATTCTCGGTGCGCAAGGCATCTTGTGCCGCGTTAAACTCGGCTCTCTTCACCTTGAGTTCATTGAAAAGTTCTTTCAACCTTGTCTCATCGGCATCGTCAAGAACCGCGAATGCAGCCTCCTCGTTGCCTTTTGCCAAAAACGCCTCTTTCTCTTTGGCAATTTCATCCTTGCGAATCGCAAAAAAAGCCGATTTGATTTGAGTGATGTCGTCTTTAATGGTGTCGATGGGTTTCTGGATTAATTCCTCAAGAGCGGCTACTAACGCCGCCTTGCTCATAGCAGAATAGTTGATGGGCTGCGTGGTATCCTTGCCTTGCTCCCGGGGAGCATCTTGCGATGAGTTGGTTGAGATTGCAGGGTCTTCTGGCTCAACAGCAGGGTTAACGACTTCTGCAGCAGCCTCCTTGTCAGAGACTACTTCAGATTTATTTTCAACAGAGCCTGTAACTTCTTCTTGTACAGGTTCTTGTGCCAAGGTTACATCCTTTTCGAGATTTTCTTTCGATTGGGATAGTTCATGCGCTTCCATAATAATACGTTTTAGTGGCGGTCCTCAACAACAAGACCTACCATAGATTTGAAATCCAAAAATACAAAAAATAATTTATACTTAAAAACATTTTGCTTTTTTTTTGATTTCGCATGCGGCTTCATGCCAAATCCTAAGGGCTGGTATAGAGTGAAAACAAGAATTTGCTTTTTGACATTTAATTGATTTACAAAACATTATATAGATGAAGGGCCTCCTGTCTCCCACTGTTGAGCAAATGAGGGTGATGGGCATCGCTATTGATGATGATGGGGGCTTTATATTTTTTGAGCATGCCAAAGTATTTGAGATTGGGGAAAAAACGATTGCTGCCCATGTAGGCTTTCGTGTTAATCTCAACCGTGAGGTGATGATCCATAATGTTCTCAAACAGGTCAATCACCAATTGGTCATACCATGCCTCCTCGTCGATTCCATAGCGAAACATGCTGGCGTTGTTCCCTATTTTATCAAAATGCCCAATCACCTCAAAGCCTCCACAGTCTATCATGTCCATTGACTGCTTGTAGAAAGATTTGACTACGCGTTCTATGTCATGATGAAAGTACTTGCGCATTTTCTCCTTAAACTTCTCAATGCTGCCATCAATATCGACATATTCGTTAGGATTGTCAAACGAAGGGATAAAATGCACCGACCCGATTCGGTAGTCAAGCGGCAAATTTCCAAAGAAGCGATCAAATGCTCCAAATCCATCTACATAGTCAATCTCCATGGATGCGCAAATGTGGATGCGCTGCCCATAAATGCCACGCAAACGCTCGATTTCAGCAAGATAATCGGGCACACTGTCGCGCGACATGTTGCAAGGAGACTCAAGCGGGATGGGAGCATGCGGAGAAAAGCCCAATAGCCTGAAATTCTCGTTGATAGCCTCAACCACAAACTCCTCCATGGTAGCGTGTCCATCGCAAAATTGAGTGTGGGTGTGAAAATTATAAAGTTCGCTATCGCCAGTTATTTTTAGCAAGTCAACCATAAGCAAGTATTGAATAGGCAGAATTGACTGCCTGGTTACACAAAATCAATCGTAGTGCCATATCCTCTAACAACATGGCAGACTAAAACAGTTTCTCAATTTGCTCACTTGTCAGCACGGTGACAATCGTCTTTCCATCGGGCGTGTAGTTGGGATTAGGCAATTGCAGCAACTGTGAAAGAAGATGAGCCATCTCGTCTTGATTGAGTCCTTTCCCATAGGGGATGGCAGTGCCACGGGCAACCGTAAGCGCAATGCGGTCGTAGACGCGCTTGGCAATTGTCTCGCCTCCCCCCGTTGCCGCGTCAATGACTTGCAGGATAATATCCTTGACATCAACATGGTCTATTCCTGCTGGCATTGCGTTGATTGCCCAGTCACAGCCGCTCAGTTGTGAGAGGCTGAAGCCCATTTTCTCCATGTCGGCAACCAGTTCCTTGAGAATGATGTGTTGCGCCGGCGAAAGGTTGAGCACTTCGGGAAACATGATGCGCTGTGAAGTGACGTTCTTGCCATTGATTTGCCGCATGTATTGCTCATAGAGGACTTTGAGATGCGCGCGGTGCTGGTCCACAATCATCAGCCCCGACTTGACGGGCGACAAAATGTAGCGATTTTTGAATTGCATGCACACTGCTGTCACGTCGGCTGCGAGCAATATGGCTTGGCTGTCGTCAGTGCCAGCTTGTGGAACGCGAGGCTGAACACCGCCAAATGAGTTTTCAATATCTTTGTCAGAAATGCTCCCGATACCCTCACTCTTGGCCTTTTCAAAATTTTGATACAGCAATTCCCAATTGGTCATTGGGCTGTCGATGGCAGGCGCGGGGCGGCTTTGACTGCTTTTCCCGCTGCTGTGGAATGGATTGTAATGAGGGTCGACGCCCGAGTCGGGCACGCTCACTGTTGTGTGGGGGTTGTAGGCAGGAATCTCTGGCGCGTCGGCTGTATCAAAGTCGATTTGAGGCACGGCGATATACCGGCCAAGAGACTCTTTGACAGCAGCTGCGAGTATTTGCCAAATTGGCATCTCGTTCTCAAACTTGATTTCAGTTTTAGTCGGATGAATATTAACATCGATGGTTTCGGGGTCAACCACGAAGTCAAGAAAAAAGTTGGGCTGCTCATCATCGGGAATCAGTTGCCCATAGCTCGACAGGACGGCCTTGTGAAAATAAGGATGGCGCATGTAACGCCCATTGACAAAGAAGTATTGCAGGTAGTTGCGTTTGCGGGCAAACTCTGGCTTGCACACAAACCCGGTTATTTTCACTAAGGAGGTGTCGACATGAAGCGGAATGAGTTGCTGGTCGATATTGCGGCCCCACAAGGCCGCAATGCGTTGCTTGAGACTTCCCCCCAGTAGCTGATATAGGACATTGCCGTTATTGGACAGCATGAACTCAACATGGTGGTTGACCATTGCCAACTTCTCGAATTCCTTGATGATGTTGCTGAGTTCCACTTGGTTGCTCTTGAGAAACTTACGTCGAGCAGGAACATTGAAAAAAATGTTTTTCACCATGAAGTTGCATCCTTGCGGGCAAACGTCGGGTTGCTGGCTTTCGCATCTGGAGGCATTCATCACAAGGCGAGTGCCTATTTGTGCATCACGGGGCCTCGTGCGCAATTCCACTTGCGAGATCGCGCATATCGAGGCTAATGCCTCGCCACGGAAACCCATCGTGTGAAGCGAGAAAAGGTCTTCTGCCTTGGAAATCTTTGAGGTGCTGTGGCGTTCAAAAGCCAATCGCGCGTCGGTCTCGGTCATCCCTTTGCCATTGTCAACCACTTGGATGAGTGTGCGGCCTGCATCCTTAAGGACAATCTGAATCCTTGTTGCCTCGGCATCGATAGCGTTTTCAACCAGTTCCTTAATCACCGAAGCAGGACGCTGGATGACCTCGCCGGCAGCAATCTGATTAGCCACTGAGTCGGGAAGAAGTTTGATGACATCACTCATCGTCGGTCCCTCCTTTTTCCATTTCTTGCAATCTGTTTTTCACTTCGCTTTGTTTCCCGTTTTCGGGAGGAGTAATCGTGAAATTTTGACTGATTCTATTTCGCATTTCATCAGAGATTTCCATCACGTCACTTGGCTGTCGTGGCCGCATGCTGTCATACCATTTGATACCACCCTGGAGCGTTTTGAACTCTTCCAGGAAAAGTTGCGACTTTTTGGCAATGTAAAGCGGTGTGACCGTCCCAGTGACAGCAGGCCACATCTTGATTTTCTCTATTTCTTGTTTGCTCTTGAAATCAGCCGATAAATGCGTACTCTCTGAACGAATACATTTATTGTAGGTCGAGTCATTCTCCATGGGGAAAAACACGATTTTCACGTTTCCATCGGCATCGACATGCCTTATCTCGGTGCGTTTCTCGTCGGTGCCGTCATCATGGTAATTGATGACTTGCTCAAAGAATGCCTTGATTTTTTTAGCGGTAAGCTGGTTGTAATAGATTTCGCCCAAATGCTCTACCAATAGCCCGCCCATGGGGAGCTTAGCCCAGTCAATCGTGGTGCTGTCCTTGAGATGGACATTGATTTCATGGTCGCTAGAGATTTGCCGTTGTTCACTCCACACGATGGGATGGTTATAAAGGTTAAGGATAGAGTCACATTGCGACATGCGCAACCAGCCACACAGGCCTTGCACGTCCTTGCGGTAGAATCGCGCGCCATGGGTTGCCTCAATCACCCGCTTGGTGGTGTCACTGCGCTCCACATAGGTCTTGAGCGTGTCGGCATGAAAATACAAGGTGTCGCTGCGCTCTCCGGTTTTGGCATTGGGGGCGTTGTAGATGCGTGCCAACGCCTGGCGGGTGGCATAGGACAGATGGGTTTCCTCATTATGACAGCCATATCCGCCCGTTAAAATCGCTTTGTGCTTTTTATCAACCACCCTCACATGTCCTTGCGCATAACCCTCACTCTTTTTCCGCTCATAGTGAATCGTGTCGCCCTCAAGCGTTCGGCCGTCTTTGGCGATAAGAATGGGTTGCTTCTGGTTTTTCTTGTAGAGTGTCGCCACTTCGTCTTGAGTGTTATAGGTGCCGCTGTTGGTTTCCAGTTGATTTCTTTTGCCATCTTTCTCGTCTGAAATAATGGTCGTGTGCTCTACAAGCTGTGCGATTTTCGTTTTTGTGTTGTAATTGAGGCGATTGGTATTCATCACATATTTGTCGCGCTTGTTATCGAGCACGACATCTTGCGTAAACACGGCATTGTTCGTGTCGAAATTATAGGTTCCCACTTGCGACGTGAGGATGTTTCTTGAATCTTCCAATTTCCCGCCGGTTGTGTACTTTCCCGTGTTGGAGGAGCGATAATAGTCAATTTGAGACGACTCTAACCACTGGCGGTCGACCCCCTCTCCTTGCTCCATGTGCACGTTTCCCAGCATGTTGAGTATGTCGTTCTCGTAGTGCAAGTTATCGGCTCGCCCACTCAATTTTTTCGATGGCCGTTCCATGCGCACGTTCCCGAAAGCGTCCACCTTGTTGAGGCGGTCATAGTAGTGTGCGCTGTCACAGTAGAGGTGCATGTCATCCCGGCAAAAGTCAATATTTCCCTTTAGCACAATATAGTCTTTCGCCTCGACAATCATCATTGAGTCGGCATGCTCTAAAAAAAGCTTATTGCGCTGGTAGCGGCTGGCGGCTGGAATGGGGGGGCGGAACACCTTGGTGTCCTGTGCATGAAGCGTGTCCATCCCCGACAGCAGACACACAATAAGCGCCAAAAGGCATAAGGGGCGCTGAGTCCGCTTATGCCTTGCTGTGATAGGATTTGGAGATGCTTTCACAACCAAAGGCTGATTTTACTTCTTAATCCAGTCATACTTGAACTCGCAGTTTCTCCACCCCTCCTCAATGTAGACATAGGTGTTCTTTTGTTTTTCCTTCACCCAAGCCTCGATGATTTCGGCTTTTTTCTTGTTCTCATACATGTCCTTGATCGTCTGGTAATCCTCGGCTAAATCGGCCTTGTGCCCCTCGATGCGACGAGCCAGTTTCACCAGAGCCACTTGCTGGCGATTTGTCTTTGCATTCATCAGTATGAATGGGGCACTCAGGTCGCCCACGTTCATTTTGTCAACGATTTTACCCACTTCAGCAGGAAGGTCGGCCATCTCGAACAGATTTGTGTGGGTCTTCTCGTTAAGCATTAACCCTTTGTTGTTTTTGGAGTCTTTGTCTTGTGAGACGTAAGGGACTGCTTCCTCAAAAGCAAGCTTTCCGGCAGTGACATCGGCCTTCAGCGAGTCAAGCCTTGCGACAGCGGCATTCAAATCCTTTTCACTCACTTTCGGCCGCAGGAGAATGTGGCGGGTGTTCACTCTGTCGCCCCGCTTCTCAATGAGCTGGATAATGTGGAAGCCTGCCTCGGTCTCCACAATTTTACTCGCCCTCTTGGTGTCGCTGAGATTGAAAGCGACACTTGCGTACTCTGGCTGCAACTCAGCCCGGCCTCTGAAGCCAATCTCGCCACCATAGGGCGATGAACCTGTGTCTTCAGAATAAAGAATCGCCAAAGTGGAAAACTCGCTTTCTCCGCTGTTCACCTTTTGGGCATAGTCGCGCAAACGGGCTTTCACCTCATCGATTTCCTGTTGGGGAATCACGGGATTAATCGTGATAATTTCCACCTCCACTTGCTTGGGAACAAACGGGAGGGAGTCCTTGGGCAGCGACTGATAGTATTTTCTCACATCGGCAGGTGTCGCCTTCACATTCTTGGTCAAGTTGCTTTGCACTTGCTGAATCATGTACTGGTTGCGGACAAGGGTCATGAGCGCTTCGCGCAATTCTGGCATTGGCTTTCGGAAATATTCCTCGACTTTCTCTTTTGACCCTAAATTGGCTATAAAGTAGTTGATGCGGGCATCTACACTTTGTTGAACCATTGAGTTTTGAACCTCAATCGTGTCAATTTTGGCTTGGTGAAGAAACAGCTTGTCAATGGCGATTTGTTCTGGTATCACACAATATGGATTGCCCTCTAACGTGGCTCGCTCATAGAGCAGTTGCTGGTATTGCTCCTCGATTTCACTCTTGAAGATGGGCTCGTCACCCACAATCCAAGCAATCTCTTCTGCCACATTATTCTGTGCTATAGCTTGCAGGCAAGCCGCACACACAAAGAGCGCAATGGTCAAAAATCTTAGTTTCACGTTGTACTAAAAATAGGATGTTAATTGATGATCACCGTGCCGCCATTCAAAAAACGGCACCTTTTATTTTTCGTGCAAATTTCTTGATTTTTTGCCATATTACAAAAAGAAATACCTTAAAAAGTGCTTTATTTCCTTATTTGAATTAACAGACGCAAGAAAAAATCTCTTTTCAGCTCCATCACATGGAGGAAAAGAGATTCTTTCCTTAGCGCTATTCCGCACAATAGGTGTGGAAAGAGCCTGTTATTTCACGGACTTGAGCACTTTCTTGTTGATTTTCACGGGGTATTTTACCTTCAATTCCTTAATCCACTTTTGCTCAAGCAAGTCTTGATAGTCGCTGGTGACTTGCCCCTTAACATCCCATACGTTTTCGGGTTGGTCGATAACGCCGCCTTCAAGTACCATAGAAAGCGGATATTTCTTGTTGCCAGTCTCGACAACTTTTTGCGTCGAGCCAAACACCACTTTGTCTGCCGTCTCGTTCTCTCCTTGTGCAAAAAGCATCCGCTCCATTTTGATGCCGTTAGAAAACTTCTCGTGGAGTGCGGTCGTCAGGGTATCGGCGCCAAAAGTGGGAATTGCTTTTATCACCTCGTTCATCACGCTGTCGTTTTTGGCCGAGAGAATGATGCCCTTGAAGTGCGGGCTAACCCAATTGTATTTAGCGCGGTTAGCCTCAAAGTAGTTCTTAAGGCCCACGGTATCCTTGCTGGCGCCCTCCCACACCTTGCGGTTGCTCACTTCAAACAGCAGCATGCCATCGCGGTACTCATTGATAAGATTGCGATAGTCGGCGTTCTCGTCAATGATGTTGTCCACGTAGTGCCGCATGATTTCATTTTTGGCGTAAGGAGTGATCATCGAGGTAATATAGCCCACAGCCGCATCATTGGTGAGCTTCGCCTTGGGATTGAGCGACTGCGCAAGTACCGATGCGGGGACGCTGATGTTGCTGTAAGTGAAAATGGGCTCGTTAGAGCTTGCAATTGTTCCAGCCACGAACGTCGAGTCATACTGGCCATGAGCAGCCAATTTCTTTTCAAGGTAAGTTTTGAAATTGGCATTTTCGGCATAATGATATTGCTTCATGAGCTGCTCGATTTTCGCGTCGCGAGGCATCTGCGAGCGCTCGTCGCGTGAGATGGCCTGCTCGATGGTTTGACGAGCCTCTTCGAGTGTGGGAACAGGATAATGATGGAGCTTTTTCACAATGTGATAGCCATAGGGGGTAGCAAAGGGCTCCGATATTTCGCCATCATTGAGCGAGAAAGCCACTTGCTCAAACTCAGGCATCATGCGATTCACGCCAAAGCGAGGAAGAAGACCGCCTTGCGCTGACGACCTGTGGTCGTCGCTCTTTGTCTTGGCGAGTTCCTCAAAGTTCGCTCCATTCTTGATGGCGGTGTAGATGGAGTCAATGCGTTGCTTGCACACGGCCTTGACCGAGTCGGTGGCGTCGCGTGGAAACAAGACGAGAATGTGCTCGCATTCCACGGTGCCGGGATCCTCACGCTTATTGTTCACGCGAATCAGGTGGTTGCCAAAGTCGGTGCGGAATGGCTTGCTTATCTGACCAATGGGCGTGCTAAACGCCGTCACTTCCCACGTGTAGGGGAACATGCCGCTTGCGATGTACCCGTAGTGACCCTTGTTGCGCTTTTTTGACGGGTCAATGGAGTATCTCATTGCCAACTCGCTGAAATCCTCTCCATTTTCAATGCGATTCTTGATGCTGTCAAGGCGAGCAATGATGGAGTCGTTTTTGAGCTTGTTATCGCCCAGCGGCAACATGATGTGATCGACATCCACATTGTATTTCATGCGCTCGTAGGCTTCATTGACCAAGCGGTAGGTCACGGTGGTGTCAACCAGGAAAGGTTTCACGAGGTCGTTTTTATACCCTTCAAACTCGGCTTTAAAAGCACGCGTTGTGTCAATTTTCTCAGCCTCGGCATCAGTGACTTTCAGCTTATAGGTCACGAAACGGTCTACATACTGCTCAATCGTCTCCTTTTGGATTTGTTGCTGGCTGTTCTTTTTGTAGAGATACTCAAACTCCGACAGATGAATGTCTTTCCCGTTAATGGTCATCAATACGGGATCTTTTGCGGCAAAAGCAAGTGCAACAGCACCCATCGCGGCACAAATCAATAATTTGATTTTCATAACTGTTTATGTTTCTTCTTTAAATTTATTTCAAAGTTTCAATCAACTTGTAGTAACGCAAAAGCAGGCTACAAAAGTATAATCAATCAGGATGTATTTAGAAATATTAACTACGTGCGGCTGTAGTTGGGAGCCTCGCTCGTGATGGCCACGTCATGTGGATGGCTCTCGGCCACTCCCGCATTGGTAATGCGCACGAATTGAGCCTCGTGCAAAGCCTCGACAGTGGGCGCTCCACAGTAGCCCATGCCCGCGCGTAGCCCGCCTAGCATTTGATAGACTACCTCGTAGAGTGTGCCTTTGAATGGCACGCGCGCTGCGATGCCCTCGGGCACGAGTTTCTTGGCGTCGGTCACATTGTTTTGGAAATAGCGGTCCTTTGACCCTTTTTCCATAGCTTCGAGAGAGCCCATGCCACGATAGGACTTATACTTGCGGCCGTTGAAAATGATAGTGTCGCCAGGCGACTCCTCCACACCGGCAAGCATGCCGCCAAGCATCACCGAGTAGGCGCCGGCGGCGAGAGCCTTTACAATATCGCCCGAATAGCGAATGCCGCCATCGGCAATCAAGGGCACGCCCGTTCCATCGAGTGCCTTTGCCACCTCGTAGACCGCGCTCAGCTGCGGCACGCCGATGCCCGCAATAATGCGTGTTGTGCATATCGACCCTGGTCCGATGCCCACCTTCACGGCATCGGCGCCATTCTCTACCAAGAATTTTGCGGCCTCGCCCGTAGCGATGTTGCCAACCACCACATCAATTTGCGGGAAAGCCCCTTTGACCTGATGCAACACATTCACCACTCCCTTACTGTGGCCGTGGGCGGTGTCAATGACAATCGCGTCGACACCAGCGTTCACCAGCGCCTCGGCACGTTGCATGCTATCGCCAGTGACCCCGATGCCAGCAGCCACGCGCAAGCGACCCAAGGCATCCTTGCACGCATTAGGTTTATCTTTGGCCTTGGTAATGTCTTTATAGGTTACAAGGCCAATTAGTTTTCCATCTTTATCGACCACAGGCAGTTTCTCAATCTTGTAGGTTTGCAAGATTTTGGCAGCCTCTTCAAGATTCGTGTTTGAATTCGTGGTCACCAAGTGGTCTTTTGTCATCACCTCGTCGATTTTGCGCTCTACGTTTTCTTCAAACCGCAAGTCACGATTCGTCACAATGCCCACAAGGTGCTTGTCCTCATCGACCACGGGGATGCCGCCGATGTGATACTCACGCATTATGTTGAGCGCATCAATCACTCGCGAGCCGCGACGAATGGTCACCGGGTCGTAAATCATGCCATTCTCGGCGCGTTTCACGCTGTGTACCTGGCGTGCCTGGTCATCAATGCTCATGTTTTTATGAATCACACCGATGCCCCCCTCGCGAGCTATTGCAATGGCGAGTTGCGCCTCGGTAACAGTATCCATTGCAGCCGAGATAATAGGGACATTCAAGGTAATGTTGCGAGAGAACCTGGTAGTGAGGTCTACATCTTTTGGAAGGACTTCGGAATAACCCGGAATCAGGAGGACGTCATCGAAAGTGAGCCCGTCCATTTTTACGCGATCGGCAATAAATGACATAACTATATATTTTTAAAAACTATCTTTTAAAGGTTAGCAGTACGCACAAAATTGCGCACATCATCTATTGCGCACAAAATTACTAAAATTCTCTTATTTAACTTGCAAAAAAACCAAAAAAAAGACACTTGACGCTCTTTTGCCCCTTGTAAGGAATATTCTGGCAAAAAACGTAAATGTATCGGATTTTATTTATATTTTTGCCAAGCCACAGCTGTGATTGATTTGATTTTCGATGGCAGCGGAAAAGTTGAATGAAACTTCAGGCAAGCGTGAATCGTCATTTTTTCTCATTTTTAGACACTGACATGGCACAGCATAACGAACTTGGAAAGGCGGGCGAGCAAATCGCCCAAGAGTTCCTCATCAAGCAAGGCTATATCATTCGTGAAACGAATTGGAGGCTCAACAAACTTGAAATCGACATCGTGGCAGAGGGGAATGGGGTGCTGCACATTGTTGAGGTCAAGACGCGCTCTCATGACGACAAGTTTGACCCGCTACGGTCAATTACCGAGGCCAAGAAGCGCCGGCTCATCCATGCAGCCAACGGCTACATGAGCTATCACCAATTGAAAATGGAAATCCAGTTTGATGTGATTGTGATTGTGAGACGAGCCGGGAATTTTGACTTGCAGTATATTCCTAACGCCTTCTACCCTCGCTTGCGAACCTATCGATAAAAAAATCTCACGAGACAGGTTCCTCGTGAGATTAAATCTTGAATCACTTTCAGGTCTTTTAGTCCAACTTGTGAATAATCAAGCCTGAACGCAATTTTGGCTCAAACCACGTGGCCTTGGGAGGCATAATGTTGCCCGAGTCGGCAATGTCGATGATTTGACGCATGGTGACAGGATACAGTGCCAAAGCCATCTTCATCTCGCCAGAGTCAACACGGTTTTTCAACTCCTCCAATCCGCGGATGCCACCCACGAAGTCAATGCGCTTGTCGGAGCGCAAGTCAACAATTCCGAGAATGTCACGCAGGATGTAATCAGACGATACTTTCACGTCAAGCCTTCCGATGGGGTCATTGTCGTCATACGTGCCAGGCTTTGCGGTGAGCGAATACCACTTGCCGCCCATGTAAAGCGAGAAGTTGTGCAGTGCTGCCGGGCGATACATCTCTTCTCCCTTGCATTCGATGTCGAAGTGTTCGCCTACCTTCTCCAGGAACTCTGCCTCCGAAAGGCCGTTCAAGTCTTTCACCACGCGGTTGTAGTCCATGACTTTCAAGTGCGATTCAGGGAAGCACACGGCCAGCAGGTAGTTGTATTCCTCATCACCCTTGTGGTGAGGGTCGGCCTTTGCCTTTTCCTCGCCCACGTGGGCAGCGGCAGCGGTTCGATGGTGACCATCGGCAATGTACAGATAGGGAATATTCGCAAAAGCCTCGGTGATCGTCTTGATGGTTTCGGCATCCTTGATTACCCACAGCGTGTGGCCAATACCGTCTTCTGACACGAAATCATATTCTGGTTTGGTTTTAGCAGTCTTTTCAATCACTTGCTGCAGGGTTTCGTTGTCGGGGAATGACAAGAACACTGGCTCGATGTTGGCATTGTTGATCTCGATGTGGTGCATGCGGTCGGCTTCTTTCTCTCGGCGAGTAAGCTCGTGCTTCTTGATGCGGCCAGTCAAATAATCATCAACACTCGCTGCGACAACAATACCATATTGGGTGCGGCCATCCATGGTCTGCGCATAGATGTAGTAGTTCTCCTGCTTATCTTGCACCAGCCAGCCTCTTTCCTGGAACTTCTTGAAGTTCTCGGCTGCACGGTCGTAAACGCGAGGCTCATCCTCACCGCAACCAGGCTCAAAATCAATTTCTGGCTTGATGATGTGGTAAAGCGACTTTTCGTTATCACCTGCTTCGGCGCGAGCCTCTTCGCTCGACAGCACGTCGTAGGGCTTCGATGCCACTTGTTCTACTAAATCTTTTGGTGGGCGAACGCCCTTGAATGGTTTTACTTTTGCCATGATATAAGCAATTAAAATGAGTTGTTTGTAAATATTAATTAACGATGGTTATCTTCCACACTATATTATTTCTTGCGAATAATCGTTTGCTCACGGTCGGGGCCTACCGAGATAATCGTGATGGGCACGCCGAGTTTCTCTTCGAGAAATGCCACGTAGTCTCTAAATTCATCGGGAAACTCTTCCTCGCTCGTCATCTTGGTCATGTCGGCATTCCACCCTTTCAACTCGGTGTACACCGGCTTCACGCCTTGCTCTATCGAGAACGGGAAATCGCGAGTGATCTTGCCGTCGACTTCATAAGCGTCGCAAGCTTTCACCGTCTTGAATCCATCGAGCACATCGCTCTTCATCATAATCAATTGGGTCACGCCGCTGAGCATGATTGTGTAGCGCAAAGCCACCAGGTCAATCCAGCCACAACGACGCTCACGCCCGGTCACTGCGCCATATTCATGGCCAATCTGGCGAATGGTATCGCCCGTTTCGTCAAAGAGCTCGGTTGGGAACGGTCCTGCGCCAACACGTGTGCAATAGGCCTTGAAAATGCCATACACCTCGCCGATGCGGCTTGGCGACACCCCCAATCCGGTGCAGGCACCAGCACACACGGTGTTGCTACTGGTCACAAAAGGATATGACCCAAAGTCAACATCGAGCAGGCTGCCTTGCGCACCCTCACAGAGCACGCTCTTGCCCTCCTGAAGCTGATTGTTGATGTAGAATTCACTGTCGATGAGGTCAAATTGCTTGAGATAAGCGATTCCCTGCGCCCATTTCTCTTCCAGCCGGGTGACATCGGCGGTCTCGCCTAATGCCTTGAGCAGAACAAGATGGCGTTTTTTAGCGGTTTCATATTTCTTGTCGAAGTCACAGAACAGGTCGCCAATTCGCAACCCGTTGCGACTGATTTTGTCGGTATAAGTCGGCCCAATCCCTTTGCCTGTAGTGCCGATTTTGCTGTCGCCTTTGAGTTTCTCGTTGGCTGCGTCAAGCAATCGGTGGGTAGGCATGATCAGGTGCGCCTTCTTCGATATCTTGAGTGTTTTCTTAATTTCTACCCCGATTTTTTCCAGTTCTTTGGCCTCTTCCATGAAAAGCACTGGGTCGAGAACCACCCCGTTGCCAATCACATTCACTTGACCTTGTTGGAAAATTCCTGAAGGGATCGAGCGAAGCACATAGTGTTTCCCGTCAAATTCCAACGTGTGTCCAGCATTAGGGCCGCCCTGGAAACGCGCCACTATGTCATAGCGAGGTGTGAGCACATCCACCACCTTTCCCTTGCCTTCATCTCCCCACTGCAAACCAAGCAGGACATCTACTTTTTTCATTTTTTCGGTGATTTATTTGATTCCTATTTTAATTTTCTGAGTTTTCTTGCGCAAGTGCTGCACACCCCATACACGCACAAGGAATAATATGCGTTATTGAATGCCGTGTACTTCCTTGCATTCATATAGGCTGCAAAGTTGTTGTCTTTCACGTTCTTCACTTTACCACAAACGGTGCAAATCAAGTGAGTGTAGCCCTGACGTGACTGGCGCTCATACTGCACCCGGTGGCCGTCGATAAACAACTTGCGCAAGATGCCAGCCTCAATGAACAATTCCACATTATTATATAACGTCGCGCGACTCACGTGGAAAGCCTCTTGCTCAAGCTCGCTCTCTAACTGGTCGATGGTAAACGGCTTCGTGAAAGCAAGTACTTTATTGAGTATAGCAAAGCGCTCAGGCGTTTTCCGGTAATGCCCTTCTTCAAGAAACTTGGTGAAATTCTTGACTACAGCACTATTGGTTAATGCTTCGCTCATGGCTATATCAATTCACTACAAAGGTAGCAACATTTAACAGAATAGTCAAATTTTAGCAACAAAAAGTATCCCGCTACTTTCACATGGAAATGCTCGACCATCCACCTTGCGCCGAACACTAAGAAACCCATTTTGGGCAGCCCTTGCTCCCGATAGCGGTTAAAACATCTTATCGGGATATAAACCCTGGGCATGAAGCTCGGCAAATTTGTCGACAACGCCCTGCCGGTCGGCACTGTAGGTGACCCCAAACCATTTCGACTCGGTGGTCAGCACCTTCACCTTGGCAGTCCCCTTGTGCACGAGTTCGTGAACTAAAGTTGGTATAAAGAACTCGCTTTTTGGCTCATTGATGTGTTCTTGCAAGAATTTCACAAAGGCTTTCTCGCTATGGTCAAAATAGTCGGGCGTGAACCCCCAGAAGTTCATCGAGACTGGAGTCGATGGGGCTATGCGCTGCACCTGTCCGTTCTCATCGGTAAAAGTGATGTTGTGATGCTCGTCGTAGGCAATCGCGGTGCGCTCAACAATGCTGCTCAAGTAGCCATTCTCGCTTGTGCACACGCCACGGGCCACGCTTCCACTCTCGCTCATGGTATTGCCCACCTTGAAAGCCACCATCGAGTAGTGCCCTGCGCTGCCGGTTGGCAAAGCCATGAGCTCTTGAGCCATCACCTCAAAGCTGTTGCGCCCATAGTAGTCGTCGCTGTTGATAATCGCAAAGGGCTCATGAATCACGCTCTTCCCCATCATGAGCGCGTGGTTGGTACCCCAAGGCTTTTGCCGCCCCTCGGGGCACGTGAATCCCTCGGGGAGGTCGGTGATAGACTGGAAAACGACCTTTACCGGGATGTGTCCCTCGTATTTTGACAAAATTTTCTTGCGGAAATCTGTTTCAAAATCCTTGCGGATGACAAACACGACTTTTCCAAATCCACTCTGAATAGCATCGTAGATGGAATAATCCATAATCGTTTCACCATGCGGTCCGAGACCATCAAGCTGTTTCAGGCCTCCATAGCGGCTTCCCATACCTGCCGCCAGTACAAATAACGTTGGTTTCATGAATCAGAATCAAATGATTTAAAGATGGTTTTATAAAATTTGCTCTCACATTTGTTCACATTGATAGCATGAATTATGCTATCAACTTTTGGTCTACGAAGTTACACATTAATTCTCATTCCCGCAAATTTTTCAAGCTCGCAAATTGAGTCAATGCGTGTAGCTAATGCTTGCGAGGGGGAGGCTCGGGTTAACGCTCAAAGGCAAGCCCTACCCTATTTCCTGTTTTAAACTTTTTTAGCCTTGTATCGATGGATATGTGAAAGTAAAGTGCTAATTTTGGCATAATAAATGCCAACCCTGGCATTCAAATTGAGCGAAAGATGAAAAAGTATTTCCTGATATTGTGCGCTACCCTGCTTGCTGCCGCCACTTGGGCTGGAGACAAGAACACGGTGCTTGTGCCTGTGTACATTACCCGCGGGCAGTCGTCGATGATTCCTGAGAAAACCGACAACATGAAGCTGCAAAACCTCGCGCTCAACCCTGACGGTGCGCAGCGTAGCCTTGCGAGGTGTATTCGCTGGGCGGCCGACTCGATTGTGAGAACGAACTATGAGAGCAACATTTTTTTGCTCACAGTAACCCCTTTGAGCCAAGATGGCGCAGCGGTTGAGATAACGAGCTTCGACCCTATGAAAGAAGACGCTGCTGGCAGACAACAGCTCTATGGCGTAGTCAAGCATGCCCACTGCTACTTGATAGTGAAGTGTGTTGGAGACATGGAGGCTCACCTCTCAGCCCCAACTAATAAATTATTGCTCAACCAACTATTCAACAAGGACAAAGGAAAAACAAAATTCGAGCGCGTTTTTGAGTTGGTAAAGGATCGCATTCAGTATGGTGGCACTTGTTTCAAAGGCACATTTAAGAATGGGCGATTCGACACGATGCTTGAATTTAAAGTGAACGGGAAAGACTTGCTACATCCTGCAACGCCATCGCCCGACCCTGAACGTGTCGTCCAAAAGGCAAGCGAGCAAGCAACCGCAAGTGAACATCATTCAATCTCAAATAAATTATGGGAAACAGCAATCAAAACTATGTGGTAGCATTAGGACGCCAGTTCGGGTCTGGCGGCCGTGAAATCGGTCAATTGGTTGCACAAGGGCTTCATATCGATTATTATGACAAGGAGTTGCTGGAAGAGGCGGCCAAGTCGAGCGGTGTGAATAAAGACTTCTTTGAGGCTGCCGACGAGAGAAGCCCTAACTTCTTTTCAGGCCTGTGGTCGTTCCTGCCCAGTGGCTATAACACGAGCGCCTACTATATGGTGGGCAGCATGCCCCTGAGTGATGACAATATCTACCGCGCGCAAAGCGACGTGATAAGGGGGCTGGCCAATCGTGGCTCGTGCGTGATTGTTGGACGCACGGCCGACTATATCCTGCGCAATCATTGCAAGGTCATCAGCGTGTTTGTGCATGCTGCCCTTGCCGACTGCACGGCCCGCATCCTTGCCCGTGGCGAAGCCAATGGTGAAAAAGAGGCACAAAGCATGGCAGAACACCAAAACAAACTTCGGGCAGAGTACTATAACTTCTACACCGACAGGCGCTGGGGCGATGCCGCCAGCTATGACCTTTGCCTCAATGCCTCTCTGCTTGGAACGCAAGCGGCAGCCGATGTGATTTGTACATTCGTGAAAAAAGCAATTGACAGCAAGAAATGAGAGAAAACAAGTCAAAAAGACCGTGGCGGCATATTGCTCTGACTGCAATGGGTATTTTCCTCGCAGGCGCTGGGGCGCTGTCGTGCACTCTTGCAGCAGCCCTGCGGGGCGCAAAGCGGTGGTCAACACACGCACCGACACCATTCAAGGCCCCAACGGCACCTCTACCATCACGATTACAACGGGCGGAAATATTGACCCCTCCGCAGCCGACTCCATGATGAGAAAGGCCATGGAAGAGATGCGCCAAACCGACAGCATCATGCAAGAGATGATGAACGGAATGATGGCAGATACCCCATTTGCCAGCGAAGCCCCCTACGAAGAGCTACCTGCCGCACAGAACGAGCAGGTGCGGCATCGCGTGCAGAAGGGCATGGCAACACTTGCCGGACGCATTGGAAACCGTGAATTTGCAATGGCCCTTAACATGAAAGACTCGCGGAATGTGAAAGGAACTGGGAGTTTTATCGCCCAGGGCAAGCAGCACGGCAAACTGCACGCTTTAGGCATCCAAGACGGAGGAAGCCTCACCGTGTCGCTCTATAATGCCAGCAATCACTTGCAGGGCACGCTGTCAGGAATTTTCAACGGCGTGACTTTTGAGGGCACTTACTTGGTGAATGGCCAAGAAACACCCTTTAGGCTATACGCCCAATAAACTCCTATGATTGGAGATGTCAGGAAAATAATTGAGCAAGGTGCGCAAAATGTGGCATGATTGTTGTAACTTTGCATTTTAAATTAAAAACATATTAAACGATGGGAAAGAAAGCATTATTGATGATTTTAGACGGTTGGGGCATGGGAACCCACGAAAAGAGCAACGCCATTTACAGCACGCCAACACCCTATTGGGACTCTTTGCTGGACACCTACCCCCATAGCCTACTCAAAGCCTGCGGCGAGGACGTGGGTCTGCCCGATGGGCAAATGGGCAACAGCGAGGTGGGGCACCTCAACATTGGCGGTGGGCGTGTGGTCTACCAGGATCTTGTGAAAATTAACAAGGCCATCGAGAATGGGTCAATCCTCGAGAATCCAGCAATCGTCGAAGCCTATAGTTATGCCAAAAAGACGGGGAAAGGTCTCCACATCATGGGACTCACCTCAACAGGAGGCGTACACAGTTCAATGGATCACTTGTATGCCTTGTGCGACATCGCTAAGAAATATGGCCTGGAAAACGTGTTTGTTCATTGCTTCATGGACGGGCGCGACACCGACCCCGAAAGTGGAAAGGGCTTCATTGCCGACGTGGAGGCGCACTGTGCCCAAAGCGCAGGTGTGGTGGCAACGGTCATCGGGCGCTACTACGCCATGGACCGCGACAAACGCTGGGAACGCATTAAATTGGCCTATGATTTGCTCGTTGGCGGAGAGGGGAAGAAAAGCGACAACATGACTCAAGCCATCCAGGAAAGTTATGACGAAGGAGTGACCGACGAGTTTATCAAACCTATCGTGAATACCACAGTCGACGGACGCGTCAAGGAAGGCGATGTGGTCATCTTCTTTAACTACCGTAACGACCGCGCCAAGGAAATCACTACCGTGCTCACGCAGCAAGAGATGCCCGACCACGGAATGCACATCGTCAATGACTTGCAGTATTACTGCATGACCCCCTACGATGCCTCGTTCAAAGGCGTTCACGTGATTTTTGAGAAAGAAAATGTGCAAAACACACTGGCCGAGTATCTTAGCAGCAGGGGATTAAAGCAACTCCACATTGCCGAAACCGAGAAATATGCCCACGTCACTTTCTTCTTCAACGGTGGCCGTGAAGTGCCATTTGAGGGCGAAGACCGCATCCTGGTCCCGTCGCCCAAGGTGGCCACCTACGACCTCAAACCCGAAATGAGTGCCTACGAGGTGAAAGACAAACTGGTGACCGCCATCGGCGAAAAGAAATATGATTTCATTGTCGTGAACTATGCCAACGGCGACATGGTGGGTCACACGGGCGTTTACGATGCTATTCAGAAGGCTGTCGTGGTCATTGACCGCTGTGTGAAAGAGACTGTCGATGCCGCAAAAGCTGCTGGATATGAGGTAATTATTATCGCTGACCATGGCAATGCTGACCACGCCATCAACGCCGACGGAACGCCCAACACGGCACACTCGCTCAATCCCGTTCCATTCATTTATGTAACGAACAACAAGAATGCAGGGGTCGAGAACGGCCGCTTAGCCGATGTAGCACCCAGCATTCTCCAAATCATGGGTCTGCCCCAGCCTGCCGACATGACAGGGAAAGGGCTCATCGTGCAATAGACTCTTGCGAGAGAATGAGTCCGTTTTGCCATGCCGTTTATCATGCTGGCTGCTTTCTCCAACACGCCAAGCCCCTGAATTCAACGGCATGGCAAAATCGTTACGCCCCGCATCACTTGCGGCAACACCGGCGAGATGCCATCGTTCACGATGAGCAAGTCACAGCGTGTTGTCGTTTCCTCGGCCTGCTGTGCTTTGATGCGGCCTCTGATTTGAGCTTCGGTCAAGCCGCTACGCCTCGCCACGCGCTCAACCCTCACCTGCTCGGGGGCTGTGACGCGCCATGTGGCATTGACGACCTTGTCAAGACCGCTTCCATGCAAAATCGCGGTTTCGACAAAGCACACCTCCCCTTTTTGGGTTCTTGCCCATGCCGCAAGATCCTCCCTGACGGCAGGATGCACAATAGAATTTAGTTTTTGGAGCAATGAGGAATCGCTGAACACCTGGCTCGCTAACGTCTTGGGGTTGAATTGATTCCCAACAAACAACTGCTCGCCAAATTGAGCAATGAGCTGCTGCCTGACAGCCAGGACACTGGCCATGATTGCCTTTGCGCGGCTATCACAGTCATAGACGGCAAAGCCCATATTGCGCAGCAACCGTGACACCACGCTTTTTCCACTGCCAATCCCGCCCGTGATCGCAACGATTCTCATGTTGTCAACGCTTGTCAATAATATATTCGACACTATCGGTCGTCACTTCCACATTTTTATAAACTGCCGGGCACTCGCCAATCATGACAGCCGCTTTATTGGATTTTGAGGTCAAGTCTATTGAGTTGAAATCAACGACAGCCGTAATGTCGTCCTGATTTTTCTTATATAGGCTTTTGGGTACCAAGTAGGTCACTTCGACCGATGATGGCAAGAGCACGAAATGCAAACGCTCCGGGATGTTTCTCATTGAGATGGGCACGAGTTTCCGCTTGGCGATAAGTTGCTCGACGGGATAGATGAGCCGCACCGTGCGCGGCTCGATTTTCACGCCATTGATGAGTGCAATCGTCACCTCGCGCCGCAAGGTATCGGTCAATCCTGACTCTTGAACTTTATAGGTGTAAACTTCGTTAATCTCACTCAAATTCTTGCGGTCGGAGTAAATCATTACCGAGTCTTGACTCAAAATGGGGGCTCCATTCACGACATATTGTATAGCAGGATCAATATCTAAATCCAGCCGAATGGGCACCATTTTACCAGGCAAGTTGGTGAACTTCAAGTTGATGGCATCAGGAAGAATGCTCACAATGGTCGACTCACGGTACAGCGCTTTTTTCACAGCATTGCGGAGTTGCACCGTGTTCATTTTGAAATATCCCGAATTCATGTTGCAGAAATCGCTGAATTTCACTTTAACCACGGGGGAGTTGAAAGCGTAGCGAATGAATGCTGACCCCTTGTCGCGCACCGTGATATTGATGAGCGCAGGGGCATCGTCGATAAATGTAACACCTTCTGGAACGTTGGTGATTTCAAACTGGAACTCGACATCCTGTTGAACCGTCTTGTTGAAAGTGATGAATCCCCAAAAGATCGCAGAAATAACCACAAAGCACAAGTAAAGCAAAATCGAACGTGATTTTGGCGATTTCACTTTACTTGAAGTTTTGTTGTTTTTGCGAAAGCGCATCTCTGCTCGTGTTTCGGTGTTTTTATTTCTTCATGTCGACTCCGCCGGCAGCGGCTTCCAGGGCCGTCGGGTAAACCATAGACTTGTCGATTTCTACTTTCACACCCTCGGCAATCTCAAGCAGGATGGTGTTGTCCTTGATGGTTCTCACTTTGCCATGAACGCCGCCTGCCGTAGTCACTCTGTCGCCTTGCTTCATCGCATTTCGGAAATTTCGCATTTCTTTTTGCTTCTTGTTCTGTGGGCGAATCATAAAGAAATAGAAAATTGCGATGAGCGAGACAATCATCACGATGCTCATCATGCCTTGGCCTGCTGGTTGTGCTGTCAGTAAAATAATGTTTAGCATAATTATCTGTATTTAATTAGATTGTATTTATTAATTTCATTAGGGTTTCGTCACGCTTCCATTGGCGCGAAGCTGCTTCACGATAGTGTTGAGAATGCCGTTGATGAACTGGCCGCTGCGAGGCGTGCTGTAGTTCTTGGCCATCTCGATATACTCGTTGAGCGTGACATTCACAGGAATGCTGTCAAAATTCTGAATCTCGGTGAGGGCAGCGCACATGATGATCCTGTCCATCGTTGCCAAGCGGTCGGATTCCCAACGGCCAGAGCGTGCTGCCTCGTCGATCAGCTTGTTGTTTTCAACGCGCTCGTCAATTGTCTTGGTGAAAAGCCTCATGCCAAAATCCCGGTCATCGTCGTCCTTAAATTTTGGAGACATGGGGTTGCGCGCCTTTTTCTCAAACTTGCGAATGGTCTTGAGGGCAAACTGCCCCATGACCTCCACGTCGTCAAAGCCCCAATAAACCGATTTCGACTCTAAAAATTCCAACAAGTCCCCATCGACGAGAATCACCTGCTTCATCAACTGGCTCCACACCTCACAGTCGCTCTCGAAGTCGGTCTTTTCCATCGACATGTAGCGCTCATAGTACTCACTGTTCAATACCTTGTCGAGCATCAGCCTCAAGAAAATCTCATCGTCGCGCCAGGCGATGTTACAGTCTTTAACCATTTGCTTCAACTCTTGATTCTCGCGCAACGCCGCAATAAACTGATTGTTGACAAATCGCATATTGGGATTTAAGTCTTCTTGCGAGGGAAGAAACTTGTGCTTATTCTCGTCAAGGCGCAGGTCCTGATAATCAGTCATGTCAATCATCAGCTGCAATAGCCAGTGATAAAGCTCATGCGACTTGTCAAGGCTTTTCTCAAGCTCGCGCTTAAACTTGGCCACGGTTGCGCCGTCGTTGGTCATTATGTAGGAGTAGAGCATTTGCACTACTTTAATTCTGATTAAAATTCGATTTATCATCTAATTAAATGTTTTTGATGGCACAAAGTTACCCCAAAATGGGCATCTTGTCAAATTATTCAATCGTCAATTGCTGTTTGACCGTCACTTAAACGCTGGCGCACGACTTCATAAATCATAATGCCTCCTGCAACCGACACGTTCAAAGAATTAATGTTTCCAAACTCAGGAATCGCAACAATGGTGTCGCAAAGCGACAACACTTCCTTTGAGATTCCGGCATCTTCTGCCCCGAGAACGAGCGCCACAGGTCCCGTGAAATCGGTGTGCGCATAGAAAGTATTGCTTTTTTCAGACGCGCCAATGACCTTCAAGCCACTATTGCGCAAAAAATTCACCGTGCCAGCCAAATGATGTTCCCGGCAGACGGGCAGGTAATTCAACGCGCCTGCCGAGGTCTTGAGCGCATCGGCATTGGCACTCACGCTGTTCCGGTCTGGAATCACAATGGCATTCACGCCAGCACACTCGCAGGTGCGGGCAATAGCGCCGAAATTTCTCACGTCGGTGATGCCATCAAGGACGACCACAAACGGGTTGATGCCCTCTTCGTAGAGTTGAGGAATCACATTGTCCACCCTATGATAGGTCACGGCTGCCATGAGTGCCAGCACGCCCTGATGATTCTTGCGGGTCACTCGATTGATGCGCTCTACCGGGACCCTTTGCAGCGGTATGGAGTAGCGCCGGGCTGTTTCCATCAATTCCTTTGCCAAGTCTCCATTCATGTCTTTCTTGACAAGGATCTTGTCGATGTCTTGCCCCGCCTCGATGGCTTCCATAACGGCTCGAATGCCGAACACATATTGAGATTTATCTATCATTTGCTCAGACTGATTAAAGATTTCGCATTGTCGATTGCTGCTTGATTCACCCCACTGCCACTGAGCATGCGGGCGATTTCAAGCACGTGTTCATCATGATGAAGGGTTCGGACACCCGTTAGGGTCGTGTCATGGGTATCGGTCTTATAAACCATCAAATGGTTAACCGCATGAGCGGCAACCTGCGGCAAATGGGTGATGGCAATCACTTGAATGCGTTGAGCAATCTCGCCCATCACATCGCCTATGCGATTTGCCATGTCGCCAGACACGCCCGTGTCGATCTCGTCAAAGATGATGGTCGGCAAGCTCATGTTCCTGGCAATAATTGCCTTGATGCACAACATCAAACGTGAGATTTCACCTCCCGATGCCGTATTCTTCACAGGCATGAGTGGCTGATTCTTGTTAAAGGCAAACAGAAACTCAACCGCATCGCCGCCCTGTGACGTGAGCCCAATTGACTTGAAATCGATGCTGAACTCTAAATTTTTCATCCCCAGGGATTTGGCGTGAGGTTTGAGTGCCGACACAAATTCCCGAGCCGATTTTTTCCTGGCGGAGGTCAATTGCGCTGCCAAGTTGGAGACAACCTTCCCTTGCTCGTCGAGTAGCGCTTGCACCTGCCTCATGCGCTCGTCACTGTTGTCTATATCGTCAATTTTTCGCTGGAAGCGTCCTTGAATTTCAAGCAGAGCATTCACCGAGTCAACATTGTGCTTGTGCTCAAGCTCATAGATTGCGCTCAACCGCTCTTCCACTTGCTGAAGCCTTGCCGGGTCATCAATGAGTGTGTCGCTCATCGAGGACAACGTTTCTGCAACATCTTTTAGTTCTATCATCGATGACCTCACGCGCTCGCTCATCCCCGAAATTTCCTTCAGGTTTCGCTCTGCCAATGAAAGGTGCTGCGTCACTGCGCTAAGTTGGGCAATGATTGAGTTCTCCTCACCATTCAGGGCTGTTTCAACTCTCCATAGCGCCTCCTTCGTGTCGGTCACGTTGCTTAATTTGTTTTGCAGCGATTCAAGTTCCTCATCCTCGTTTGGCGTCAATTTCAGCTCTTCGAGCTGACGAAGTTGAAACCTCACATAGTCCTCCTCGGCCTTGCTCGTGTTAAACTCCTCCTCAAGCTGGCGGAGTTGCGACTGCAAGTCTTTCATGCGGCAGTACTCTTGCTGGTACTTGGCCAGCAGCTCGGCATTCCCTGCAAGATTGTCAAGAACCGCTAATTGAAACTGCGGTTTTGACAGCAGCATGTTGCTGTGCTGCGAGTGTATATCGACCAATTTAGACGTTAAATCCTTGAGCAGAGTCATATTCACAGGGGTATCGTTCACAAAAATCCGCGAGCGACCACTGGCGCTCATTTCTCGCCTGACGATGCACTCTTTCTCAAAGAAATCGATGTCATTTTCTTTAAAAAACGCCTCTAAATGATACCCTGCAATGTCAAAGACAGCTTCCACTACCGTCTTGCTCGACTTGTTGCGAATGCCGCGCAAGTCGGCTCTCTCGCCCAGGATGAGTGACAGAGCGCCTAAGAGAATCGATTTCCCTGCTCCCGTCTCGCCAGTAATGATGGTCAGGCCGCTGTGAAAGTCAATCACAAGCTGGTCGATGAGCGCGTAGTTAGAAATGTGTAGCCTTGTGAGCATGAAATGTTTCTAATTGTTGTTATTGGTCGCTTCTTTTTTGATATTGTCAAGGCGTGTCTGCTCGGTGGGATAAATGGGATATAACGTCTCATATACCGATTGCTTCTCGCTGACGTTCGCCTTGGAATAGATATTCACAAGCTCGTCCATCTTGGCATCCTTAAACATCGACAAGCAGACTGACATGGGGGCCGCGTCGAACACTTTCTTGAGCAACCCCAAGCATTTAGTAACCATCGCTCTTCCCTTGTCGACACTCACTATCATTTGGTCAAGGCCCAAGCGATGGTAGTCATAGAGAATCTGTCTGACGTCGCTCGTGGCCTTATCGGTAAAGGCACTCAAAACGGCACTCCGGTTCTTGGTGTCCTCAAATTGTTTCCAGCCGCTCTCACCTGTGCTTTGCGCCATCCGCACGACTTGGGCGGCTTTCTCGTAATAAGGGTCGCCGCCTTTAAGGCTAAAGGTGTCAAAATCCATTGCGATAATCAGGTAGGCGTAGAAATTCAAGATGGCTGTAAGGTTGCTCTGCATATCCTGCTCCGAGAACACGAGTGGCTCCCCTTCTTGATAGGTGAAATCTATCTTGGTGTCTTTGAAGTTGATGATGGTCGTTGTGTAAGTCGCGTTATACACGGGCCGCTGCGACTGGACCTGCAAGTCGCCCGACATTTTTCCCGTCCCGTCATCATATTTATTAATAGTGAAATACAGTTTACATTGGATTTTCTCATTAACACCAAAAGTGGCCTCGGTCCACTTGTTGGTGTTCATGTATTCAGTGACGGCCTCTTTCAAGGTATTAAACACCTCCTTGTTAGCGTTGGCAACCTTTTCGGCGTTAATCTCCACGTTACAATTGAGTTCCTCGGCATGAGCCATGAGGCATGCGCAAGCGATAATCGTAGACACTGCAACAAAAAAAATCCGCTTCATAAACTCGATTTTCAATTATTTGTTTTGTATGCGCATTTTAATGCGCGTGAGCACTCTCTTGGTGTTCTGGGGAAAATCTCCCTGCATCATCCACCCATAGTAGCCCGTGTCGCGCTTGAGTACCTCTTCCACAGGTTGACCTTTGTATTTTCCAAAGTTGAACACCTCGACATGGCTCTCGTTATAGATCATGCGCCCAGCCAGGTCCACATTGTTGTTCTGGCGAGAGAACTCTGCCAAGAATTCAATGTCATTTTTCAAAGACGTGTAGCGGTCGAGCTGTGCTTTCAGCACCTCGTAGGTTGCCATGGTGTCGGCATTGGCCGAGTGGGCGCCTTCTAAATCCTTGCCACAGTAAAACTTATAGGCTGCGACAAGATTTCGCGGCTCCATTTTGTGAAAAATCGTCTGCACATCCACAAATCGGCATTTTGAGAAATCAAAGTCGACACCTGCGTTCAAAAACTGCTCCTCCAGCATGGGCACGTCAAAGCGATTGCTGTTAAACCCAGCGACATCGCACCCCTCAAAGATGCGCGCAAGGTCTTTTGCGACCTGCTTGAATGTGGGTTCGTTCTTCACATCTTCGTCGGTGATGCCATGGATGGCTGTCGCTTGTTCGGGGATGTGCATTTCAGGATTCAAACGTCGCGTCTTGCATTCCTCCTTGCCGTTGGGATAAACCTTGATGAGCGAAATCTCCACTATCCTATCCTTGGTGAGATTGACTCCTGTGGTCTCCAGGTCAAACAGGACAAGCGGCTTTTTAAGATTCAATTGCATGTCAAAAAAAATATTTTTAGGGGCACATTAAAAAGACGAAAAAAAAGGACTGAAACCATCGAACTAAAGCATCATTGGCATGAGCAAAACCAAGAGATCTTTACCTTCTTCCTGTTCCGAGGGCAGGAACACTCCGGCCTTTGAGGCATCCAGGAGCTTGATCGCTACCATGTCGCTGTCCACGTTGTTGAGCACGTCAATAATATTTTCGTTATTGAATCCTATCGCCATCTCCTCGCCCTCATAGTCGCACGGGATTTTCTCCTCGGCATTGGTGGAGTAGTCAATATCCTGGGCGGTCAAGAAGATTTCGTTAGACCTCAAAGCCAGTTTCACCAGTCCGCTTGAGCTGGCAAACACCGAGACGCGGCGCAGCGCATTCAACAGCGACACCCGGTCGACGTTGAGCAAATATTGGCTTTCGGTAGGAATCACCGAGTTGTAGTTGGGGTAGCGCCCGTTCACAAACCGGCAGGTGAGCGTGTAGTCTTCGGTCTCGAATTCAGCGCTCTTGCTGTCAATCGTAATGCTCACGTCGCCCTCTTTCTTGTCGAGAATGCTGCTCAAGATGAGAGCGGGCTTGGTGGGCAAGATAAAAGACTGGGTTAAGCCCGTTTTGACGTTCAACTCGCGGTAGCGCACCAGTTTGTGGGTGTCCGATGCGACAAAGACGATCTCCTCGGGCTTGATGTCCCAGAAAATACCCATCATCACGGGGCGCATGTCATCGACACCAACAGCAAAGGCCGTGTGCTGTATGCCGTCAACCACGTCTTTGATGGGCAGTGTGAGCCTTTTCGGCTCTTCGTCACTTGGCGCCTTCACTGGGAACTCATTGCCATTGATACCCATGAAATTAAACCTGCCGTTGAGGTAATGAATGTTGATTTCGAGTGTTTCCTCGTCAATGTCAAAAGTCAGTCCTTGGTCAGAGAGTTGCTTGAACATGTCGAGGATTGTTTTCACATTTGCAGCAAATTTTCCGCTACCCTCGGCCTCTTGCACCTCGACGCAGGTCGTCAGTGTCGTCTCTTGGTCGCTGCCAGTGATAATGAGCTTGTTGCCCTCAAGGTTGAAAAGGAAATTGTCGAGGATCGTGAGTTTATTCTTGGAGTTAACCACTTTGCTCACAGCCGTCAAGTGGGACAGCAACAGTTTGCTTTGAATGTTGAATCTCATATCTGTATCTTTTATTTTGTTATTGTTTTGTTCTCACCTTATCAGTTGACATGTATAGCAACCTACAAATTTACTCATTTTTCCTTGAACAACCGCAAAAATCGCTGCTGAATTTCAACAGAAACCTTTCAGCAGCGATTTTTTATTAAGTTTTAAGACTTTTTCTTTTTACCAGATGGTCACGCGGTCGGCCTCGGGGCGATACATCTTGTCGCCCTCCTTGATGCTAAACGCCTTGAAGAAAGGCTCCACATTGCGCAAGGCCACATTCACGCGATTCACGCCTAACGAGTGCGGGTCAACTTTGGTGCGGCGCAAGATTTCTTCTTTGGTGATGTTGTTAGCCCACACGTTGGCATAAGCCAAGAAGAACCTCTGGTCGGGTGTAAATCCGTCGATTTCCTGATTGCCTTTGCCTTGCTCTGTTTTCTTGTAGGCGCTGTAGGAGATGCGCAAGCCTCCATGGTCGGCAATATTCTCCCCCATCGTGAAATCGCCATTGGCATGAACGTCATCGGCAACAATCTCGGCGCTGTACTGCTCGCCAAGCCTCTTGGCCAAAGCGTTGAACTGATTGGCATCTTCCTTGGTCCACCAGTCTACCATGTTCCCGTTTTGGTCGAAGTTACGGCCTTGGTCGTCAAAACCGTGGGTCATTTCATGCCCGATGACCACGCCAATTGCGCCATAGTTCACGGCATCGTCGGCATCAGGATCGAAATAGGGCTTTTGCAGGATGCCGGCAGGGAAGCAAATTTCGTTGGTGCTTGGATCATAGTAAGCGTTCACTGTTTGTGGTGTCATCTGCCAGCGGTCTTTGTCGACGGGCTGCCCGAAATAGGAATATTGCTCTTGGGCCGAGAATTGGTTTAAAGCCTGCACATTGTCCCAGTAACTCTTTGAGGCATCAACATCGACCTTGCTGTAGTCACGCCACTTGTCGGGATAGCCAATTTTGACGGTAAAACTGTTGAGCTTAACCAGTGCGTTCACTTTGGTGGCAGGGCTCATCCACGACAGCTGCGAGATGTGCTCGGCCATCGCGCGGCGCAAGTTGTCAACCAGTTCCTGCATCTTCTTTTTGGAGTCGGCAGGGAAATATTTCTCCACATACAGTTGTCCCACAGCCTCTCCAAGCAACGTGTTGGGCACATTGAGCGCGCTTTTCCAGCGAGGCTGCATCGTTTTCTTGCCCTGCATTGCGCGGGAATACATGTCGAAGTTTGCTTTTACAAAATCATCGCTCAAGTAAGGAGCGGCCGCATCAACATACTTGAAGGTCAAATAATCCTTTATCACCTTGTCGCTCAATTTGTTCAGCAACTCATTGACTTTGGCCATCGACTCCAGTTGGCACACACACACCTCGTCGATATTCTTGATGCCAATCGTGCCAAAATAGGTGTCCCAGTCGATAAATTGATAGTCCTTCTTCAATTGATCGAGCGTGCGAATGTTGTATTGCACATTGTAGTCACGCTGCTGCTCGCGGGTCATAGCGACTTGAGCGAGCTGGGTCTCAATACTCAAAATGTTTTTAGCGGCAGTCTTGGCGGCGGCAGTCTTGTAGCCAGCGAGTTTCAAGACGGTTTCAATGTAGGAAACGTAGGCGCTGCGCACCCGCTTGGTGTTGGCATCGTTTTCCAAGTAATAGTCACGGTCGCCCATGCCGATGCCAGACTGGAGCAGATACATGCGGTTCAGGTTGGAGTTCTTGTAATCGGCCGCGACCGCGCTCTCAAAAAACGGGCTTGCGATGCCGTTGTGCAGAAAAGCAATGACGCTGGTAAAATCACTGCGCTTTGCATTTGCAATCCAAGCAAGACGTTGCAGAATGGGGGCATTCCCTTCTTTGTTCAGCCTGACGCTATCCATTCCCAAGTTGAAAATGCCGCCCACTTTCTGAGCGTTGCTCCCCTTGGCATTGCTTTGCTTGCTCAAGCCTAAAATAAGATTTTTCACTTGCTCACGGTTGTTCTCGGCCAGCTGGTCGAAAGTGCCAAAGCGGGCGTACTGCGGGTCAAGAGGATTGGCTTTCATCCATCCCCCACACGCATACTGGTAAAAATTCTCGCCGGGCGACACGCTTGGGTCAATATTGTCGCGGGCGACTGCTTTCTCAAGATTTCCTGCATTCATGGTCATTGTCGACAACAAAGCCAATAATAAAATTAAATAATTTTGTTTTTTCATTGATTTTGTTTTGTGATGATTAATAGTAGTTTATAAAATATGATTGTTTTTGAGTTGATCAAGTTGAATGCCAGCACTCTCCCACTCGGTCATCGTTACTTCCAACTCTTGGCTGAGCGACGAGTGCTCGGTATATATATCGGGGTCGTCATTGGCACCCAATGCCAACTGGCTCTCGATTTCCTTAATATGCGTTTCTATTTCGCCAATGTGATTCTCAAGGCTCGAAATGTGCCTTTCAAGCTGCTTGACACGCTTATTAAACTCTTTCTGTTCATGATAGTTAAGTTTTGATGCCTTCACCTCCAGTTTAACTTCTTTTCGAGTCGATGAGGTCACGCTCTCGCTGCGTTCAAGCTCGTGCAAGGATTCCAGTTTCTTGACCTGGAGAAACTCATAGATGCCACACAGGTGCTCCTTGACCACTCTACCGCCAAACTCATAGACTTTATCAACAAGTCCATCCAAAAAGTCACGGTCATGGCTCACGACAATCACCGTGCCGTCAAAATCCTTGATGGCCGCTTTCAAGATGTCTTTCGTGCGCATATCAAGATGGTTGGTAGGCTCATCCAAAATCAGCAAGTTCACGGGCTGAAGCAGCAGCCTGATCATTGCCAGCCTGCTTTTCTCGCCGCCCGACAGCACCTTGACTTTCTTCTCGGCGGCAGCGCCACCAAACATGAACGCCCCAAGAATGTCGTTGATGCGCATGCGGATGTCTCCAACGGCCACATCATCAATCGTCTGAAAGACCGTGATGGACTCATCGAGCAATTGAGCCTGGTTTTGAGCAAAATATCCAATTTTCACCTGGTGACCTAACTTGAGGTTTCCATCAAACGGGATCTCGCCCATCATGCACTTGAGCAACGTCGACTTGCCCGCTCCGTTTTTCCCCACAAAGGCGACTTTCTCTCCACGCTTGATGGTGAAAGTCACATCATGAAACACATTCAAATCGCCATAGCTTTTCGCAACGCCATCGGTTATCACAGGATAATCGCCCGACCGTGGAGCTGGGGGGAACTTGAGGCTCAGGCGGCTATTGTCGACCTCATCAATCTCGATGCGCTTGATTTTGGCAAGTTGCTTGATTCGGCTTTGCACCTGCACCGCTTTGGAAGGCTTGTAGCGGAATCGCTCGATAAACTCCTCGGTGTCGCGAATCATCTTTTGCTGATTCTCATAGGCGCGTTTTTGCTGCTCGATGCGCTCTTTGCGCAACTCCACGAAGTGGCTATAGTTCACGCTGTAGTCGTAAATCTTGCCACAGGAAATCTCAATCGTTCGATTGGTCACGTTGTCAATGAAAGCCCGGTCGTGGCTCACAAGCACAACGGCATTGGAGCTGCGCTTCAAGAAAGCCTCCAACCACTGGATGGACTCAATGTCAAGATGATTGGTGGGCTCGTCAAGCAGCAGCACATCGGGGCGGCGAAGGAGCAGTTTGGCAATTTCCACGCGCATTCGCCAGCCACCGCTAAACTCGCTGGTGGACCGGTCAAAGTCGGTGCGCTCAAAGCCTAATCCCAGCAAGGTTTTCTCTGCTTCGGCCTCGTAGTTCTCGCTTTGATAGATTGCCCTCACGTCATTTCTGTCGGCAAGCCGGTCGATCAGCTCATGGTATCCGGCGCTGTCATAGTCATCTCTATTGGCAAGCTCCTCATTCATTTGGGCGATTTGAGCATCAAGCTCCTTGACGTAGTCGAATGCCTTGAGCACTTCGACCTTGAGGGTGTGGTGATTTGAAACCACCATTTGCTGAGGCAAGTAACCAATCGTGATGTCTAAGGGCTTCGACACGATACCACTCGTTGGACTTTGCTGCCCAGCTATGATTTTAAGCATCGTTGATTTTCCCGCGCCATTTTTGCCAACCAATGCGATCTTGTCTTTCTTGTTAATCACATAGTTAACATCGTCGAACAAAACTTGGCTGCTGAACTCAACTTTCAATCCCTGAATCGAAATCATTTCTTGTCAGTCGTTGTTTGAAACCACAAAGATAGTCATTTTTAAAAAAAAATTCTTCACTGGCTGGGCGATATTCACAATTCTTAATTTGAATCTGATTTTTTTTGATTATCTTTGCCTCAAATTATAAAAAGGCTTACTATTATCATAAAATTAACGATTAAACAACTATTCAAAAATGGCTTACGAATTTACAGACGAAAATGCAAAGCAAGAGATTGAATCGGGTCGTCCCGTAGTCATCGACTTTTGGGCTACATGGTGTGTGCCATGCAAGCGTGTCGCACCCATCATCGAAGAACTTGCTGAAGAATACGAGGGGCGCGTGCTCATCGGGAAATATAACGTGGACGAAGGCGATGAGCTCTCTGGCCAGTATGGCATCCGCAACATCCCAACCATCCTTTTCTTCAAAGATGGCGAGATGAAAGAGCGCTATGTGGGCTCGGCGACGAAAGAAGTCCTGAAAGAGAAAGTAGAAGCCATCCTGTAGTTCAGGAGTCTGCTTTTTCGGCAACAGTAACCATTGAGGAGGTCTCGGCGAGGCCTCCTCAATGTGATTTATAAACGTTAGAGGACGAGCGCGCCTTTTCCTTGACGAGCGATTTCAAAACCACCGCCCGTGCAATCGACAATGGTCGACGTGTGCATCGAGCCACGGCCCGCATCAACAACGATGTCCACGACATTCTCGTAGCTTTCGGCCAGGAGCCCAGGCTCGCATATATAGTCCTCGTCTTTTCCCTCGACCGAGGTTGACAAGATGGGGCGGCCCAATTCCGATACCAGCAGGCGGGCTATCGCATTGTCGGGGATGCGAATGCCCACTGTGCGGCGACCCTTGAATGCCTTGGGCAACTTCGACAGGGCAGGGAAAATGAAAGTGAACGGCCCTGGCAAGTTGCTTTTCATGGCCTTGAATTCTCGGTTTCCAAACTTGGCATACTCGGTCACTTCCGAAATGTCATGGCAAATGATGGTGAGGTTTGTCTTGGCCGATTTCATCGACTTGATTGCGCAAATGCGCTCGATGGCTTGATTGTTCAGCGCGTCACAGCCAATGGCATAAACGGTGTCGGTGGGGTAAATGATAATGCCCCCGTCACGCAGGGTTTCAATCGTCTCATTGATGTAGCGCTCGTTGATATTATCGGGGTTGATTTCTAATATTCTCATGGCTAAACGTGATATTTTAGGAGTTTGTGAATATTGAGGTTTCCACATTGGCTGCCCGAGCATATTTTCTCAACAACTCGGCCATCCACTCCACGGTCTCGCCCATGGGCATCTCGGGGCCAAAGCCATTGATGCAGATTTGCACACGGCAGGTTTCCAACGTGAACTTGACACGCTCCTCGTCGCTCGTGGGGGTCGCGACACCACCCATGGCGTCGCGATAGACGGGCAACCCCTCGATGTTGAGCAGCCCGCGGCCGATGCCATGATACTCCTCGCCGCGCTCCCCCACTCCCATGTGGAGCGTGTCGCCAGCAACCTTGTCGGCATCCAATCCGCTGATGGGGTAGCCACTCTTGATGGAGACTAAATTCACCACATCGACGAGTGTTGTCAGCCGGTAAATGCCCAGCCCGCGAATGATGCGGCGGCACAAGGCCTCGCTCGCCACGCGGTAGCGACCTGGGTCTTTGCCAAGCGACTTGTAGAGCTGGCGTGTGGCTGCGATTGCGGGACGCTTGTTGATGGCAAGCAGCTCGTATTGCGCTTTGACGGCATGAGCCGCCCTTTCCATCTCAGCCCACAGCGCATCGCTTGTATCGGTGTTTTTCACCTGCGCGCTCACAAGGCCGATTTTCAATTCGGGACATGCCTCTAAAATGCGTTGACTAAGATGAATTTGAATCATATTCCCAGCATTTTAGATGCAAAGTTAGTCACTTTTCATCAAAAGCGGCTGTTTCAAGGCTTATTTTTTGCCGAATACTTTATTTTTATGTAATTTTGACCCCAAATAAATGAACGAGAAATGAAAGTTGGAATTATTGTGGCAATGGGCAAGGAATTGGCGCTATTGAAGCCATTCTTGCATCACCCTGAAACAACCACCATCGACGGGCTTGAATTCACATGCGGGGCAATCGGCAACAATGCCATCGTGGCCATGCAATGCGGCATCGGCAAAGTGAACGCCGCCATTGGCACGGTTACTCTGATAAACCGGTTTTCTCCCGATTTTATCATCAATAGCGGCGTTGCCGGTGGCGCCGACCCCTCGATTCATGTGATGGACATCGTTGTGGGGGCTCAAGTTGCCTATCACGACGTGTGGTGCGGCCCTGAGAGCCCATGGGGGGCTGTGCAAGGGCTTCCACTCTACTATGAAGGGCACCGGCAAGCCATCAACCTGATTCCCAAGCGCGACGACATCAAATTGGGGCTGATTGCCTCGGGCGACCAGTTTGTTGACAAAATTGAGAAAATACAAGAAATCAAAAGGCATTTCCCCGAGGCGCTTGCTGTCGACATGGAGTCGGGTGCCATAGCCCAAGTGTGCAAGCTGCGCAAGACTCCTTTTTTGAGCCTGCGCGTCATCAGCGACTCGCCAGGCACAAACCCTGACAATACCCAGCAGTACAACGACTTTTGGGAAGACGCGCCTGCACACACCTTTGAGGTGCTGCATCAGTTATTGCAAACGATTTAACTTAAAAAAAGCCGTGATATGGAAAAAATTGATAGTTTCACCATCGACCACACGAGATTGCTTCGTGGCATCTATGTTTCTCGCAAAGACCATCTGCAAGGAGGGGTAACGGTGACCACCTTCGACATTCGCATGAAGTTGCCCAATAGGGAGCCTGCGATAAGCCAAAGCGCACTGCACACAATAGAGCATCTTGCCGCGACTTATCTCCGCAACCATCCAGTGTGGGGACCAAAAATTATTTACTGGGGGCCAATGGGATGCTGCACAGGAAACTACTTGCTTGTGCAGGGCGACCTGGCCAGCAGTGACATTGTGCCGCTCATGCAAGAGACTTTTCGGTGGATTGCAGACTTTGACGGAGAGATACCAGGGGCCAATGCTCACGATTGCGGCAACTACATGCTCAACAACTTGCCCATGGCAAAGTGGGAGGCCCGGAAATATCTCGTAGAGGTGCTTAACAACCTTTCGGAAGCCAATCTCAACTATCCTCAAGCGTAATAACCAACAACGATATAGACCTTATTATTCATCAATTATCGACAAATTAAACCAACTATGAGTACACGTAATAGCCAAAAAGACGATGACATGAGATTCCTCAAGCTGCTCGCTCGAAATTTCCCGAATATCGCTACCGCAAGCACCGAAATCATCAACCTGGAAGCCATCCTTAACCTCCCCAAAGGAACCGAGCATTTCCTGGCCGACTTGCATGGAGAGTACGAGGCCTTCCAGCACGTGCTGCACAATGCATCGGGCACCATCAAGCGCAAGGTAAGGGAAAACTTTAGCGAGACACTATCGCTCAAAGAGATAAAGGAACTGTGCACGCTCATTTATTACCCTGAGCAGAAACTGGTACTTGTGAGAAACAGCATGAAAGATGAGGTTGAGCTTGAGGACTGGTACTTTATCACCATCAATCGCTTGGTGAAAGTGTGTCGCGACGTGTCTTCAAAATACACTCGAAGCAAGGTGAGCAAAGCGCTGCCACGGGATTTCTCCTATATTATTCAGGAGTTGCTCCACGAGCGCTCAACCGACTTGAACAAGCAAGCCTACGTTGATGGCATCGTGCGCACGATCATTTCAACGGGCCGTGCGGTCGATTTCATCGTGGCGATGTGTAATCTCATCCAGCAATTCACAATCGACGTGCTGCATGTCTTGGGTGACGTGTACGACCGCGGACCCAGCCCCGATAAAATCATGGACATCCTGTGCAACTACCATAACGTTGACATTCAGTGGGGCAATCACGACATTTTGTGGATGGGAGCAGCTGCTGGCAACGATTGCTGTATTGCCAACGTGACTCGCATCGCATTGCGCTATGGCAACCAAAACGTTCTCGAAGACGGTTATGGCATCAATTTGCTTCCGCTCGCCACTTTTGCCATGGAGACCTACGCCAACGACCCATGCGCGCTGTTCAAGCCCAAGTTGAATGGGGAAATTGCCCCCGAAAAGGAACGGACAGCGCAGTTGACCGCTCAAATGCACAAAGCCATCTCGGTCATCCAATTTAAACTTGAGGCAGCCACGATCAAGCGCCGGCCCGAGTTTGACATGAGCGACCGCCTGCTCTTTGATAAAATCGACTATGCCAAAGGTACAATCATGATCAATGGCAAGGAATACAAGATGCTCGACACCAATTTCCCCACCATCGACCCCAAAGCCCCGTTTGCCTTGACCGACGACGAGAAAATGATTGTGAACAAGCTGCACAAATCGTTTGTCGACAGCGACAAGTTGCGCAGGCACATGAAATGCATGTTCCGCAATGGATGTATTTTCACGGTGGCCAATGGCAACCTGCTGTACCACGCCTCCATTCCATTGAATGCCGACGGGACACTGAAAGATGTGGTAATTCAAGGGAAGAAATATCATGGGAAAAATTTGCTCCAGAAAGTTGGCACACTCATTCGGAACGCCTACTTTGGAACAGAGGATGCCAAAGACTACGCGTTTGCCATGGACTACGTGTGGTATTTGTGGTGTGGCAAGGACTCCCCCGCTTTCGACAAAGACAAGATGGCCACTTTCGAGCGCTACTTCATAGCCGACAAGGAAACACACAAAGAAATCAAGGGGCACTACTACATGTTGCGCGACAATCCCGAGGTGTGCAACAGAATCCTGGCTGAGTTTGGCGTGACGGGGCCTTTCAGGCACATCATCAATGGCCATGTCCCGGTCAAGACCATCAAAGGCGAGAATCCGGTGAAAGCGGGCGGTATGCTGCTCGTGATCGATGGCGGATTCTCCAAGGCCTACCAATCCGAGACGGGCATCGCTGGCTACACCTTAGTTTACCACAGCCGCGGCTTCCAGCTTGTGCAGCACGAGCCATTCACCAGCATCAATAAAGCCATTGAGGAAGGGATTGACATTAAGTCCACACTGGAAATGGTTGAGATGACCAATCGCCGAATGATGGTCAAGGACACCGACATAGGCAAGGAATTGCGCAGCCAGATTGCTGACTTGCAAAAGCTCCTGGCGGCCTATCGAAATGGCGACATCAAGGAACGCGCTTGGCGGCCTATCACCAACAAGCGGTAAAGCAGGCGTCGTGCGCCGACCACCGCCAGCCACTCCTTTATGAGAAAGATGAAGAAAGGGACTG